>JBFMBB010000108.1:0-9314 GCA_040755435.1 Pseudomonadota bacterium
TACTTAGGTAATGGTACATTCACGCAAACTGGCGGTATTAAGTCAGTTAGTGGAGACCTCAAAATTGGGTTTACTAGTGTTGATAGTATTGGCACCTATAACCTGAGTAACGTAGGTAGCCTCTCTACCAATTATGTACTTCTGGGTGATGACGGGACCGGTATTTTTAACCAAACTGGCGGAACGCATGCAGTAAATAGACTTACAACTGGTGGTATAGGAACAGGTGTGTATAACCTTAGTGCTGGCAGTTTAACTGCCGATATAGAAATAATATCTGAATATAAAAACGGTACTTTTAACCAGACAGGTGGTACGCACAATGCAGGGAGTATTCGTATTGGAGAATTAGGCGGTCACGGAATTTATAACTTAAGCGCAGGTAGTCTTTCTATTGGTTCGTTAACTTTGGGTATTAACTGGGATGTTGTTGGTACTTTTAATCAGACTGGTGGGACACATACGGTAGGCGGGTTGGTATTAGGTGATTTTGGAAATGGTATTGGTTTCTATAATCTTAGTGGAGGTAGCGTTACTGTCATTGGAGATGAATTGATTGGTGACATTGGAAAAGGCACCTTTTCCCAGACCGGCGGTACTCATGTAATCAACGGCCAACTAATAATTGGGGATGAGTATTATAAGAAAACCAGAAATCCTACTGGCGTATATAAGTTAATTGCAGGTGACCTATCTACCACCAATGTCATTATAGGTGTAGCAGCTACCACCACTAGTGCAGTAACCGGGACTGGTACATTCACCCAGACCGGTGGTACCCACATTGTTAGTGGAACAATGACGGTAGCAACGTCGCTCAATCCGCAAGGCGATGACAATTTCGCATTTTACAATTTAAACGGCGGCAACCTCACTGCTGCTAATATTGTCGTCAACAGCGGCGGCCACTTTAACTTCAATGGTGGTACGCTTTCCGTAGGTAATTTCACTGGTAACCTTGTCAACAACGGTGGTACGTTGGCCCCGGGTAGTTCCCCGGGCATAACTAATATCAGCGGCGACTATACGCAATCGGTTACCGGCATCTTCGCCGTGGAAATCGGCGGCCTGCTTGCGGGCACGGAGTATGACGTTCTCAACATATCCGGCATCGCTAACTTGGACGGTACGCTCAATGTCAGCCTAGATGATTTTGGCAGCGGCCAATTTTCCCCGCAGCTCGGCGATAGTTTCGACGTTCTTTTGGCTCAGCAACTCCAGGGAAGTTTCAGCACATTGCTCTATGCTGCACTGGATCCTGGTCTGAAATGGCAGATCGAATATCTTATCGATGCTATAGACACCACTGATGTGGTACGTCTGAGCGTCGTGGCCGCTGTTCCTCTTCCTACCGCGTTCTGGCTGTTTAGTTCCGGGTTGCTTGGTTTATTTGGATTTATCAGAAAGCCTAGAGCTATCTCGTAAAGTTAAATTGTATTTTGGCGAGCATGGCAGCTGCCTGTCCGATTACACGTTAATGTTTAACGCAAATTCAGGGGATTATGTAATAAGTTAAAGCACAAGAATCGGACAGAACATTAGTCGTAACTCAATGAAATATTGAGGCAAACCGTTGATACATAGATTCGGCTTTTAACCAGTTGGTCGCAAGTTCGATTCTTGCACGGCCCACCATTTGTGCGACATTCCAGGCTGGTTCGGCACAGCGCAGCGCGCCCGGGTAAACTGGTTCCCGCATGTCCGGATCACGCATGAGTCGCGAAGCCAGCTCCCTTCCGGAGCGCGAAACCCGGCGTCTGTTTTTCGCGCTGTGGCCGCCGGAGGAGCTCGGCCGCGAGCTGTACCGGATCGCCGGCGACGTGCTGCGTGACGCCCCGGGCCGGCGCGTGGCGCCGGAGAATATTCATCTGACGCTGGCCTTCCTGGGTTCGGTGGATGCCGCGTTCCGGGCCTGCGCCGAGCGGGCGGCCGATGCCATTCATGCCGGACCCTTCACGCTGATGCTCGAGCAAACCGCTTATTGGCCGAAGTCCGGCATCCTGTGGACCGGTCCGCGGCAGACGCCGCCGGCGTTATTGCATCTGGTGCAGGAGTTGAATTCGCAACTGACCGGTTGCGGTTATGAGGCCGAGCAGCGCCCCTATGCCGCGCACCTGACGCTGGCGCGCCGCGCGCGTCCGCGCCGGGACCGGACTGCGATGGAAGTGCATGCGTGGGCGGTCGACCGCTTTCATCTGGTGCAGTCGCACACGCATGCCGATGGCGCGCGCTACGAAATCCTGCGTTCCTGGCCGCTCAATTTGCCAGCAGCGTGAGCACCCGTCCCCCGGATGCCAGTTTCTCGTAGAGCAGAGCGCGCATGGAGATCAGGTGGGAGAGCGAGCCTTCATCGGCGAGAATCCTGAGCGCATTGAGTCCCGTGCGTTCCGCCATGCTTTTGCGCTGGCGCAGATCCTGAATGTTCAGTACCGGATCGCTGTAGGAAAAATAGGCGATGCGCGTGCGATGACGGATGAGCTCGAGCGTAACGGTGCGGTTTTGCGGATCGCCGCGTACCCCGATCACCAGCGCCAGCTCGCCGCGCTTGGTGATGAGATAGCTGAAATAATTGGTGTTGCTTGTGTTGGAGATCAGGCGCGCGATGTCGTGCTGCACCTGCGCCGTCAGGCCGTGGCGTTTGTCCTCGTGCCGGCATTTCCCGCTCGGCCGGTCGTCCCGCAGCTGCGCGACGATCTCCGCGGGAGTGAAGTAGCCCGTCATGCCGCGATCATCCGGCCAGGTCGCGGTTTACCAGCGGGCGAGCAGGCGGCCATTCTCCACCTTGGATTCGAAGCGCTTGAGCGGGCGGTTGCCCTTTTCCACGCACTCGCCGGTCTTGATGTCGAAGGCCCAGTGATGCTTGGGACAGGTGAGGCGGAAGCCCTCGAGCGCCAGGTGCGGGATATTGGTGACCTGGTGCGGGCAGCGGCTGTCGTAGACCTTGAATTCGCCATTGACGCGATAGATGAACAGGCTGCGCCCGTCGCTGTCGCAGTAAGTGATCTGGCCTTCCGGAATCTGGTCCGCCGGTTTGACGTCGTGCCAGCGCTTTTCCTTGCCCAGGTTCTCGGCGCGGAACTCCGGGATGTCCATGTCGAGCAGGATGTCGACGGCCCACACGATCTTGGCCAGCCCCAGCGCCGGGAAGGCGTGCAGGATGGCGTCGAGAATTTCATTGGGCGTGGCGCCGGCATCGAGCGCGCGCGGCAGGTACTGGCGCAGCCCGCCTTCGGTCTGGACCGCGATCTTGGTGATGACGGTGATCAGCATGCGGGTCTTGGGGTCGAGCGATTTGCCGGTTTCCTTGAGAAACTTCAGATAGGCCTTCATCGCCTCGGGCCGGGCGCCGACCAGATAATTCAACGCGTCACTCATCCGCAACTCTCCTGTGATTTACCGTATAGAGCGCAAGGACAATGTCCTGCGCCGGCAGGTATTATGCGCAGTGGGCCCACGGGGCGCCAGTCGCGTGGCGCTCGGGATAACGAATCTTTACGCGTGCGCGTCCGCCACGGGCGCGCCTGTGGCGATCAGGCGCCGAGCGGAATGTACTTGGTGGGGATGACGCCATGCTCCCCCGGCGGCAGCACCTTGCGGATCTCCAGCCCCCGGTGGGTACCTTCGGACGGCTCGTGCATGAGGTCGATCACCTTGGCCGGTGAGAAGGGCGTTTTGTCGGAATTGAGAACCATCGCCACCTTGGGCCGCAGGCGGCGCGTGCGGTTGATCGAGACCACCACCCCGATGCTGCCATTGTTGAGCTCGACGACGCTGCCGATCGGGTAAATGCCCATGCACTGGATGAACTGCTCGACCAGCAGCGGCTGGAAATCGCGCCCGCGCCAGGAATACATTTTCGTGAGCGCATCGTGCGCCGACAGCCCGGCATGATAGGAACGATCCGAGGTGATGGCATCGTAGCAATCCACGATGCCGCCGATGGATCCGAAGAGTCCGATCTGCTCGCCCTTGGAGCCGGTGGCGTAGCCCCCGCCGGCGTAACGTTCATGATGATAACGTGCGACATCGACGGAAACCGAGGAAATGCCGTGCGTCTGTTCGAGGATGCCGACCCCCTGCGGGACGTGGCTTTTCATGAGGGCGAACTCCTCGTCGGTAAGCTTGCCCGGCTTGTTGATGATGTCGTTCGGGACTTTCATCTTGCCGATGTCGTGCAGCAGCGCGCCGATGCCGAGCAGATTCAGTTCCTCGTCGGTGAGATCCAGGTGCCGGCCGAAGGCCAACGCCAGCACGCACACCCGCAGGCTGTGCAGCGCGGTGTACTCGTCCTTGTCCTTGAGCTGGTTGAGGCACATGAGCGCGTCCGGGTTGCGGATGACGCTGTCCACCATGTCGGCCACGACCTTCTTGGCGGCGGTGGTGTTGATTGAGCGACCGAGGCGCACGTCGGTCATGATGTCATACACCGCCTCGCGGGTCTCGGTGACGATCTCCCGCGCGTGGCCGATCTCCTCCTCGAGCGTGGTGACGTCCTGGTAGCGCGGCGGACGGCGGTGACCCGGCGCAAACCGTTCGATCACCTTTTCGAATTTGATGACGGGTTCCTTTTTTTCCGGAGGCAGGATCAGGACCGATGACGCGCTGGCAGCCGGGCGGGGTCTGGACGACACGTCGATTCCCTGTTCGGTATCGATGAAGACGTGCTGGCAATAGCGGCCGATCTCCTCGATCTGGTCGTCCGACTGGATCTCGAAGCCCTGGAACAGGAACGGCGTTTCGCGCCAATGGCGACCCACCAGCTCGGATACGTACATGCCGCGCTGAAGATCCTGAACGGGAATCTTCTTTTTCATATCATAAAGATACAGCAAAATTCGCGCCAAAAAGGCACGAATCTTACTGTCGGGAAGGCGGGAAGGGCTTAGGCTTTCTTTTTGTTTTCAAGCAGTTTGTGAATGATCGGCGTGAGGATGATTTCCATGGCGAAGCCCATCTTGCCGCCGGGCACGACGATGGTGTTGGGACGGGACATGAACGAGCCGTGGATCATACTCAGATAGTACGGGAAATCGACGTTTTTGGGGTCGCGGAAACGGATCACGACCAGGCTCTCGTCCGGGGTGGGGATGTCGCGCGCGATGAAGGGGTTGGAGGTGTCCACCACCGGCACGCGCTGGAAATCGATGTGCGAGCGCGAGAACTGCGGCGTGACGTAATGCACGTAGTCGTACATGCGGCGCAGGATAGTGTCCACCACGGCTTCGGCGGAATAGCCGCGCTCGGCGGTGTCGCGGTGGATTTTCTGGATCCATTCGAGGTTGACGATCGGCACCACGCCCACCAGCAGGTCCACCCACCTGGCGACGTCCACGCCGGCCTTGGCATCGACCACGCCGCCGTGCAGGCCTTCGTAGAACAGCAGATCGGTGCCGGAAGGGATGTCTTCCCAGGGCGTGAATTCGCCGCCCTTGAGCGACGTGCCGAGCCGCTTGTTGTGCGCGGCGGCTTCGTCGTCGTTGTGCAGGTAATAGCGTTTCTTGCCGGCGCCGGTCTCGCCGTAAGTCTTGAAGAGTTTTTCCAGCTCATCGAAGATGTTGGCCTCGGGACCGAAATGGCTGAAGTTGCGGTTGCCCTCGGCCTCGGCCTTGATCATGGCCTGCCGCATTTCGGCGCGGTTGAAGCGGTGGTAGCTGTCGCCCTCCACGATCGCCGGGTTGATCTGCGCCCGCCGGAAAATATGTTCGAAAGCCACCTTGACGGTGGAGGTGCCGGCGCCGCTCGAGCCGGTGATGGAGATGATCGGGTGCTTCTTGGACATCGAAGTGTTCCTTCAGGCCGCTGAAAGCCGCACATTCTACCTCAGGGATGGATATTTCCGCTATCGAGCCGGCGTGCCCATGACGGCCACCGGGCGGTATCCGTCATGGGCGTCTTTATGCGGTTTTAATGCAGGCGGCGTGGTTGCCGCGGACTTCAGACGGCGTAGCCGGGGTTGCCGGCGGCGCCCTTGATCTGCGGCACGTAGGGCTTGGAGATGCTGACGGTCTTCTTGTGGCGCAGGTATTCACCAACCACGTCCCAGATCTGTTTCTTGCCCTCGGCCTGCGGCTGAATGCTGGCCCAGCCGGCGACCTTGTAGGTCTTGCCGGCCGCGAGCGGCTTGCCGCGCACCTTGAGGTCCTGAATGCGGCTGCCGTGGGAGCGGGTGAGGTCGAGGGTGTAGGTGACGCCGCCGACGCGTACCATGTCGCCGCCCTGCTGGTAGTAGGGATCGGGGTGATACAGGTTATCGGCGATATCCTCCATGATGACCTTGATCTGCTCGCCCTTGAGTTCGTTGAGCGTGGAGGTGGCGTAGGTGATGGCGGTGTGGGTCATCAGTTCGTCCATGGTGATGGCGCTGCCGGGCAGCAGCGACACGCCCCAGCGGAAGCCCGGCGAGAATGCCATCTCCGCGTCCTGCACCTCGAGCATGGCGTCCACGATCAGCTGGTCGAAGGTGCCGTTGAAATTGCCGCGCCGGTAGAGCAGGCCTTCCGTCACCGCGAGTTTCTCGGCGAGCTTGTCCGCGTAGGGCGCGCGCACCTTGTCGATGTGAGCGGCCATGTCCTTGTCGGGCGGCAGCAGGTTGGCGAACACCGGCAGCAGCTTGAAGCGGAAGTCCGCGACCCTGCCGTTCTTCACGTCCAGGTCGAGCAGGGACAGGAACTTGCCGTTGCAGCCGGAATTGATGACCAGCGTCTGGCCGCCGGCGTTCTTCACCAGCGTCGGTGCCGGCACGGCGTCGTGCGTGTGCCCGCCGAGGATCACGTCGATGCCGCGCACGCGGCTGGCCATCTTGAGATCCACGTCCATGCCGTTGTGCGACAGCACCGTGACCACCTGCGCGCCCTTGGCGCGCGCCTCGTCCACCATTTTCTGCATGTGATCGTCGTTGATGCCGAAGCTCCAGTCCGGGATCATGTAACGCGGGTTGGCGATCGGCGTGTACGGGAAGGCCTGGCCGATGATGGCCACCGGCACTTTGTTGATTTCGCGGATCACGTAGGGCTTGAAGATGAGCTCGCCCCAGGTGGCGTCGTTGACGTTCTGCGCCAGGAATTCGATATGCCCCTTCAAATCCTTCTCGACGATTTCCTTCACGCGCTCGGCGCCGTAGGTGAATTCCCAGTGCGCGGTCATGATGTCCACGCCGAGCAGTTTCTGCGCGTCCACCATGTCCTGTGCCCTGGTCCACAGCGAGGTTGCCGAACCCTGCCAGGTGTCGCCGCCGTCCAGCAGCAGCGTGCGGTCGGGGCGGCTGGCGCGCAGGTTTTTCACCAATGTGGCGATGTGTGCGTAGCCACCGGCCTTGCCGTAGCGGCGCGCGGCTTCCTCGAAATCGAGACAGGTGAAGGCGTGCGCCTCGATCGAGCCCGGCTTGATGCCGAAATGTTTCAGCAGGGCCTCACCAACCAGGTGCGGCGGTTTTCCGCGCGCGCCGGCGACGCCGATGTTGATGTTGGGTTCGCGGAAATAGGTCGGCAGCAGCTGCGCGTGCGAATCCGTCATGTGCAGCAGCGTGACGTTGCCGAACGGCGGCACGTCGTACAGGTTGCCCGGGTTATTGCCGGCGGCGAAGGCCTTGCGGCCGTTCAGCCCGCCCTCGAAAACGAGGCCGGCGGCGGCGCCCATGGCGAGCATTTGCAGGAATTCACGTCGGGTCAGGCTCATATCGGTCTCATCATGCTTTTGTCGTGTGGGCTTGCATCGGGGCGCAGCGTGATCCGGCTGCGTTCAGCAAAAGACGTCCGGCGGCAAACTCGTATTCCCCGACGATCTAAAAAGAAAACCCGGCGTTACGTCGCGCCGGGTTTCCCTACATCGGATTTTCCTAGTTGCGCATGGCCGGCGCCGTCAGGGGCAGGCCGCTGCTCATGTAGGTCTCGTACAGCTGCAGATGGTTGTAGATCGGGTCGCCGTGCTTGAAGGGCTTGGCGCGCACCTGCGAATTGCAGGTCTTATAGCGTTGGTGGATGGTCTCCAGGCGTCCCCATTCCAGGCGCTGGGCCGGCCAGGCCGTGGTGTGGCCGAGCGCGGCGCTGAGCGGCTGGTTGCCGCCGAAGTTCTTGCCGGCCAGGTCCATGTGGCAGTTAGAGCAGGCGAAATTGAGCTGGCCGCGCCGCTGCCACCAGAACTTCTTGCCCTCTTCGTAGGCCTTCACGGCGCCGGGGCTGGAAAGATCGATCTTGATGCGCTGTCCCTTTGAAAGCGAGTAAAAATAGGCGGTGAGCTGGGCCAGCCTGACGCGCGCTCCTTGATCCTTGTCGAGATTGGTGAATTCAGGCTCGCCATTTTTTTTCAGGCAGTCGTTCAGGTCCATTTCCGCGGTGCGGACCTTTTGCGTGGCCTCGTCCCAGTAGGGGTAGCCCTGGGCGATGTTCTTGCCGCCGTTCTTGAAGCAGCTGGCGAAGGTCTTGCCGTTCTTGAACGGCTTTTCCCACATCTTCTGGCCCAGCGACAGCCCGAGTTCATAGGGCGGGAACTCGTTGATCAGATCCCACTGCTCGCGGTATTCATCCATGCCCGGCAGAACATAGAGGCCGTTGGCGTATGCATCGAACGGGACGGTGGGAAACTTTTTCTTGAAAAAGGCCTGGAACTGCTTGAGGTCGGAAGCCGGGTCAGCCACGGCCGCCGGCATCGTTCCGGCGGCGACGCCCAAG
Organism: Pseudomonadota bacterium; assembly: GCA_040755435.1. Taxonomy (GTDB): domain Bacteria; phylum Pseudomonadota; class Gammaproteobacteria; order Acidiferrobacterales; family Sulfurifustaceae; genus Sulfuricaulis. Next base: position 8,667 of record JBFMBB010000108.1, read on the forward strand.
GTTGCCAGGATTAGTAATATTTTTTTCATCGCGGGTTCTCCTTTGGTGAATTCACGGACGATAAAGCGACGCTCCTCGTTCAGCTTGCGGTGGCTTCGCCGCTGCCGCTTTGTCCCTGGTTGTCGCTCCAGGTGACCTTGATCTTGTCGCCGGGCTTGACGCCCTTGAGCTTGATCCCGATCAGCGGGTCTTTCGATACCGCCGGACCCAGATCGGTGGAAGCGATTTCCTTGCCGTTCAGGGAGAAGTTCAGTTTCTGGATGAAGTGCGCCGGGACCTTCTTGTCCTTGTCCTTGGGGTCCGGGCGCTGTCCGGTTTCCATGGGATGGGAAACCAGCACCAGCACGTCGGTTACGCCGCCCTGGGTCTTGGTCCGGATTTTCGTGTCGATGTCAGCCATGTCATTTTCCTCAGCGATATTCGTTTTGCGTTTCCGGGATCAACCGCCACACCCGCCCACCGTCACCTTCACGTTCTGCTTGGCGGTGTAGAGCTTGCCGCCGGCCTTGACCACGGCGTGTACGTCCGAGGTCTGGCCCATCTTCATGCGGGCCGAGAAGTAGCCGTCGGCGCCGGTGAAGCTGGCGTGGGCCACCAGCGGGGAGGGGTTCTTCTCGACGAACACGGCGATGGCCTCGACGTTGGGCA
>JBFMBB010000109.1:0-9313 GCA_040755435.1 Pseudomonadota bacterium
CATGGCGGCAAATCCGAAATCGGGAAAGAAACTGCGCGTGACGCTGCTCAAGAGCCCGTACGGCACCGGCAAGAGCCACATGGCCACGGTGCGCGGCCTCGGGCTGCGCCGGCGCCATCACACGGTCGAGCTGGAAGACACCCCGGCCGTGCGCGGCATGATCAACAAAGTCGCCTATATGGTGAAATGCGAGCAGGTATGACCATGCAACTGAATACCATGAAGCCGGGTCGCGGCGCCAAGACCGCGGCCAAGCGTCTCGGACGCGGCGGCGGTTCGGGCCTCGGCAAGACCAGCGGCAAGGGCCACAAGGGCCAGACCGCGCGTGCCGGCGGCTATCACAAGGTCGGATTCGAAGGCGGCCAGATGCCGATCCAGCGCCGCCTGCCCAAGCGCGGTTTCCGTTCCGCCGCCAAGGTGGCCGGCCATACCGCCGAGGTGCGGTTGCAGGAGCTGGGCAGACTGGAAGACGCGGTGATCGACCTGGCCGCGCTCAAGAAGGCGAACGTCGTGCCGGCACAGGCCGAGCAGGCCAAGGTGTATCTCTCCGGCACGCTGGAAAAAGCGGTGACGCTGCGCGGTGTCCGCCTGACCAAAGGCGCGCGCGAGGCCGTCATGAAGGCCGGCGGGAAAATCGAAGACTAATGAAGCACGACCGCTTATCTCGGCATGAGTAGTCCGGCGGGAAGTCTCGGCGGGCTCGCGGGCCTGGGCAAGCTCACGGAGCTGCGGCAGCGGATCTTCTTCGTGCTGGGGGTGTTGATCGTGTACCGCATCGGGACCTACATCCCGGTGCCGGGCATCAACCCCGTGGCCCTGGCGCAGATGTTCGAGGGCACGCAAAGCTCGATCGTCGGACTGTTCAACATGTTTTCCGGCGGCGCGCTCGAGCGGTTTTCGCTGTTCGCCCTGGGGATCATGCCGTACATCTCGGCCTCCATCATCATGCAGCTGATGACGTCGGTGATCCCGACGCTCGAGCAGCTGAAGAAAGAGGGTGAGAGCGGGCGGCGCAAGATCACGCAGTACACGCGTTACGGCACGGTGGTGCTGGCGACGTTCCAGGCGCTGGGCATCGCCATCGCGCTGGAAAGCCAGACCTCGGCCGGCATGCCGGTGGTGGTGGCGCCGGGAATCGGCTTCAAGCTGATCACGGTGATTTCGCTCGTGACCGGCACGATGTTTTTGATGTGGCTGGGCGAACAGGTGACCGAGCGCGGCATCGGCAACGGCATTTCGATGCTGATCTTTGCCGGCATCGTGGCCGGCCTGCCGGGAGCCATCGCGCATACGCTGGAACTGGCCAGCCGCGGCACGTTCAATCCGTTGTTCGTGCTGACGCTGTTTGCCATCGCGCTGGCGGTCACGGCGTTCGTGGTGTTCGTCGAGCGCGGCCAGCGGCGCATCACGGTGAATTACGCCAAGCGCCAGCAGGGGCGCCGGGTGATGGCGGGTCAGACCAGCCACCTGCCGCTGAAGGTGAACATGGCGGGCGTGATTCCGCCGATTTTCGCCTCGAGCATCATCCTGCTCCCGGCCACGGTGGTGAGCTGGTTCGGGCAGGCGGAGGGCATGGAGTGGCTGCGCAACATCGCGACGACGCTGTCGCCAGGCCAGCCGATTTACGTGATGTTGTACGCGTCGGCGATCGTGTTCTTCTGTTTCTTCTATACCGCCCTGGTGTTCAACCCCAAGGAGACGGCGGAGAACCTGAAGAAGTCCGGTGCGTTCATCCCGGGCATCCGTCCGGGCGAGCAGACCGCGGGTTACATCGATGGCGTGATGTCGCGGCTGACCCTGGGCGGGGCGATTTACGTGACGCTGGTGTGCCTGCTGCCGGAGTTCATGATCGTGAAGTGGAACGTGCCGTTCTATTTCGGCGGCACCTCGCTGCTGATCGTGGTGGTGGTGTGCATGGATTTCATGGCCCAGGTGCAGGCCCGGTTGATGTCGCACCAGTATGAGAGCCTGCTGAAGAAGGCGAATCTGACCGGCGGTATGGGTCTGCCGCGCTAGCAGGCGGTTGATGGGGTATCTGGAGAAAGGCAATGAAAGTTAGAGCATCGGTCAAGAAAATGTGCCGGAACTGCAAAATCGTGCGCCGCAAGCGTGTCGTGCGTGTGATCTGCTCGGATCCGACCCATAAGCAGCGTCAGGGTTAGAAACCCGGCAAAAAGCTTGATTTTTAACGGTTAAATCAGTAACCTTGCGCGTTTTCTCGCAGGGGCAGGCAGCAGGAGACAGGCTAACAATGGCCCGAATTGCAGGCATCAATTTACCGAACCAGAAACACGTCTGGATCGCGCTGACGTCGATTTACGGCATCGGCCGCACCCGCGCGCGCGGCATCTGCGCCGCCAGCGGCGTGGCCGCGTCCACCAAGGTCAAGGACCTGACTGACGCCGAAGTCGACAAGATCCGCAACGAAGTCGCCAAGTTCACGGTCGAGGGCGACCTGCGCCGCACCATGTCCATGAGCGTCAAGCGCCTCATGGATCTCGGCACCTACCGCGGCATGCGTCACCGCCGCGGCCTGCCGGTGCGCGGGCAGCGCACCAAGACCAACGCCCGCACCCGCAAGGGGCCGCGCAAGAGCGTCATCCGCGGCACCGGCAAACCCACGACCGCATAACGTACGGAACACCGAATCATGGCTGACAACAAAACTGCTGCTCCCGAATCCGCTGCCGCGCCGGCCAAGGCCAAGAAGCGCGTGAAGAAAAGCGTGTCCGAGGGTATCGCCCACATCCACGCCTCCTTCAACAACACCATCATTGCGATCACCGACCGCCAGGGCAACGTGCTGTCGTGGTCGACCTGCGGCAACACCGGATTCAAAGGTTCGCGCAAGAGCACGCCGTTCGCCGCCCAGGTGTCGGCCGACAAGGCCGGGCGCGCGGCGCAGGAGTACGGCGTGCGTTCGCTCGAGGTGCGCGTGAAGGGCCCGGGGCCGGGGCGCGAGTCCGCGGTGCGGGCGCTGCATGCGCTGGGATTCGAAATCGCCAACATCATCGACGTGACCGCGATGCCCCACAACGGGTGCCGTCCGGCCAAGCGGCGTCGCGTGTAAATTCCTGACGGAGAGATCAAGCCAGTGGCACGTTACAACGATTCCAAATGTCGTCTTTGCCGGCGCGAAGGCGGCAAGCTGTTCCTGAAAGGCGAGAAGTGCTTCACCGAGAAATGCCCGGTGGAGAAACGCGCCTATGCCCCCGGCCAGCACGGGCAGCAGAAGAGCCGCCTGTCCGATTACGGCAAGCAGCTGCGCGAGAAACAGAAGCTGCGCCGCATCTATGGCATTCTCGAGCGCCAGTTTCAGAATTACTACAAGGAAGCCGCGCGCCACAAGGGCTCGACCGGCGAGGATCTGCTGAAGATGCTGGAGTCGCGCCTGGACAACGTGGTCTATCGCATGGGTTTCGGCGTTTCGCGCGCCGAGGCCAGGCAGCTGGTGCGGCACAACGCCGTGCGTGTGAACGGCCGGCGCGTCAACATTCCGTCCTACCAGGTGCGCCCGAACGACCTCATCGAGATCTCCGCCTCGGCGCAGGAGCAGTTGCGCATCAAGGCCGCGCTCGAAGCCGCCGGCCAGCGCGGGATTCCGGAATGGCTGGATGTCGACGTCAAGGGCATGAAGGGCACGTTCAAGAGCGTGCCGGAACGCAACGACCTGCCGTCGGACATCAACGAAAGTCTCGTCGTGGCGCTGTATTCGAAGTAACCTGATCCGTATCTTAGCGAGGACGCTCTCATGCAGGGTTCTGCAACCGAATTTCTGAAGCCGCGTCTGGTGGACGTGCAGACGCTTTCCCCCACGCACGCCAAGATCACGCTGGAGCCGCTCGAACGCGGCTTCGGCTACACGCTCGGCAACGCCCTGCGCCGCATCCTGCTGTCCTCGATGCCGGGCAGTGCGATCACCGAGGTCAAGATCGACGGCGTGCTGCACGAATACTCCACCATGGAGGGCGTGCAGGAGGACGTGATCGAGATTCTGCTCAATCTGAAGACCGTGGCGCTGCGCATGCACGGCCGCGAAGAAGTCACCCTGAAGCTGTCCAAGAAGGGCCCGGGCGTGGTCACCGCCGGCGACATCCAGCTGGAACACGACGTGGAAGTGGTGGACCCGAAGCACGTGATCGCCACGCTCACCAAGGAAGCCACGCTGAACATGGAGCTCAAGGTCAACCGTGGCCGCGGTTACCAGCCGGTCACGGCACGCGCCGCCGGCGCCGAGCCGCGCCCCATCGGCGTGATGCAGCTCGATGCCTCCTACAGCCCGATCCGCCGCGTGGCCTACACGGTGGAGAACGCGCGCGTGGAGCAGCGCACCGACCTGGACAAGCTGATCCTGGACATCGAGACCAACGGCGCCATCAACCCGGAAGAAGCGGTGCGGCGCTCGGCCAACATCCTGCAGGACCAGATTTCCATCTTCGTCGACCTGAAGAGCCCGGAGACCAAGACCGAGGAGAAGCGCGAGCCCGAGATGGATCCGCTGCTGCTGCGCCCGGTGGACGATCTCGAGCTCACCGTGCGTTCGGCCAACTGCCTCAAGGCTGAGAACATTTTCTACATCGGCGACCTGATCCAGCGCTCCGAGTTCGAGCTGCTCAAGACTCCCAACCTCGGCAAGAAATCGCTCACCGAGATCAAGGACGTGCTGGCGCAGCATGGCCTGTCGCTCGGCATGAAGCTCGAGAACTGGCCGCCGGCCTCCCTGAAGGACCGGGAAAAAACCCCGGAGATGGGTTCCGCCTCCTGATTGCAAGCATAAAAGGTCAAGATCATGCGTCACCACAAAAGCGGCCGTAAACTCAACCGCACCAGCAGCCACCGCGAGGCGATGTTCCGCAACATGGCGGTCTCGCTGCTGCGCCACGAGCAGCTGGTGACCACGTTGCCCAAGGCTAAAGAGCTGCGGCGCGTGGCCGAGCCGCTGATCACGCTGGGCAAGAACGCCTCGCTCGCCAACCGGCGCCTGGCGTATTCGCGCCTGCGCGACCGCGACATGGTGGGCAAGCTGTTCGACGATCTCGGCGTGCGTTTCAAGGACCGCCCGGGCGGCTACCTGCGCATCCTCAAGACCGGCTACCGGCGCGGCGACGCCGCCCCCATGGCGCTGGTACAGCTGACCGAACAGCGTGCCGCCGAAACCGCCACGGCGCAACCGGTTACCGAAACTGTCGCGACCGAGGGCGAGGCCAAGCCGGCCAAAAAGGCCAAGAGCGGCAAGAGCACCAAGGCCAAGAAGGCCACGGCCAAAAAGAAATCCGCCAAGAGCAAAAAGACCTCCAAGGCGGCCGCGGAGTAACGCCAGTCTTCCTTGTTCAAGCACAAAAAAAGCCGGGCATGCCCGGCTTTTTTTGTTTAAAGCGCGGTGAGAGACAATAAGGCGGTGCCATGATTGTCCTGTTTACCGATTTCGGCCTCGCCGATCCCTACGTGGGCCAGATGCACGCGGTGCTGGCGCGCGCGGCGCCGGGCGTGACGGTCATCGACCTGTTTCATTCCGTGCCCGCCTTCAACATCCTTGCCGGCGCCTACCTGCTGCCGGCCTATGCGCGCGATTTTCCTCCGGGCACGGTGTTCGTCGGCGTCGTCGATCCTGGCGTGGGCGGTCCGCGCCGTCCGGTCATGCTGCGTGCCGACCGGCGCTGGTACGTCGGGCCGGACAACGGCCTGTTCGAGATGGTGCGGCGCCGTGCCGCGGAATACGAGTGCCGCGTGATCCATTGGCGTCCGCCGCAACTCTCCGCCAGTTTCCACGGGCGCGACCTGTTCGCGCCGGTGGCCGCGCGCCTGGCGCGCGGGGAAATGCCGGAATCCGCGCCGGGCGAATTGACGATTCTGCCTGATGCATCCTGGCCCGACGATCTGCCCGAAATTATCCATATAGATCATTACGGTAACGCCATTTCCGGCCTGCGCGCCGCGTCGCTGTCGCCCGCACAGACGGTTCGCGCCGGGGGAGAGGTGTTAAAATACGCCCGGGTCTTTTCGGAGGTGCCGCCGGGCACGGCGTTCTGGTACGAGAACGCCAACGGGCTGGTTGAAATCGCCGTCAACGGCGGCAGTGCCGCGGCGCGGCTGGGACTCCGGACCGGCGATCCCCTCACGCTGATACCGCCATGACAATCACATGAAAGAATGGAGCCTGCAGAAGCGGGTGCTGTTTCTGGCCCTCGCCCCGCTGACCGTGGCGGTGCTGCTGTTGTCGCTGCACTTCACCAATGCCCGCATCCAGGACCTGGAAGATTCCCTGCGCAACCGCGGCCAGACCATCGCCACGCAACTGGCGGCGATCAGCGAGGACGCGTTCTTGTCCGGCAACCGCCAGAAGCTCGCCCGTTTCGTGCAGTCGACCCTGCAGGAGAAGAACGTCCTGTCGGTCACCGTGACCGACATGAAGGGCAATATCCTCGCCCATGCCTCCGAGACCGCCGACAAGAGCATGCCCCCGCCGCTGGCGGAGAGCTCGCGTTACAAGCTGCTGGCGCCGGTTTATTACAGTGAAGAGGGCGGCAGGGCGAAATCGGGCAAGACCGACGCCACGGCGCTGAAAAAACAGGCGGGCTGGGTGACGGTGCAGCTTTCCAGCGCCGCGCTGCAAACGGAACAGAACAGGATCCTGATTCAGAGCCTGCTCATCGTGTTCGCCGGCCTGGTGGTGACCATCGTGTTCGCCCTGCGCATGGCCAGCGGTGTGACGCGGCCGGTGATCTCCCTGACCCGGGCGGTGGAGAAGATCAAGAACGGCGTGCTCGATTACCGCGTGTCGACGCAATCGGGCGGCGAAGTCGGCCGGCTCGAGGACGGCATCAATGCCATGGCCGCGGCCCTGCAGGAGGCGCGCGACCGCGAGAAGAAGCGCTCCGAGGACGCGTTGTTCCTGGAAAAGGTGCGCGCCCAGGTGACGCTCGAGTCCATCGGCGACGGCGTGATCACCACCGACGCCACGGGCCGGATCGTGTACATGAACCCGGTGGCGGAACAGTTCACCGAGTGGCACAACGACGAGGCGCGGGGCCGGCCCCTGAGCGAGGTGTTCAAGATTTTCGACGAGGAATCCAACCGCCTCGAGGAATATCCCATCCACTATTGCCTGCGGGACGGCCGCACCATCCGCCATGACAGCCATCACCTGCTGATGAGCCACGACGGCGGCAAGATCGAAATCCAGGACTCGGCCGCGCCGATCCGCGACCGCGACGGGGTGATCCTGGGCGCGGTGGTGGTGTTCCACGACGTCACGGAAATCCAGAGCATGGCGCGGCACATGGCCTTCCTGGCCTCGCGCGACCCGCTCACGGGGCTGCTCAACCGGCGCGAATTCGAGTCACGCCTGCAGCACGTGCTGGAAAGCGCGCGCGCCGGGGAACGCACGCACGCGCTGCTGTATCTCGACCTCGACCAGTTCAAGATCGTGAACGACACCTGCGGCCACATCGCCGGCGACGAGCTGCTCAAGCAGCTGGCCGGCCACCTGCAGAAGGAAATCCGCGCCAGCGACATGCTGGCGCGCCTCGGCGGCGACGAATTCGGCGTCATTCTCGAGGATTGTTCCGTCGACAAGGCCGAGCAGATCGCCGACCTGCTGCGCCAGTCGGTCAAGGATTTCCGCTTCATGTGGGAGAAGCGCGCCTTCGAGATCGGCGTTTCCATCGGCCTGGTGCCGATCTCGCGCGACAGCGGCGGCCTGACGGAGGTGATGAGCGCCGCCGACTCCGCCTGCTACATCGCCAAGGACCGCGGGCGCAACCGCATCCATATCTACCAGCCGGACGACCGCGCGTTCGCCCAGCGCCGCGGCGAGATGCAGTGGGTGCACCGGCTGCGCCAGGGCCTGGAGAACAACAGCTTCGACCTGTACTGCCAGGCCATCGTGCCGCTGCACAAGACTGCGAAACAGACCGGTCCGTTCCATGAAATCCTGGTGCGGGTGCAGGACGAGGACCTGGTGCTGCCGGCGGCCTTCATCCCGGCCGCCGAGCGCTACCACCTGATGCCTTCCATCGACCGCTGGGTGATCCGCACGGTGTTCCCGATGCTGGAGAAATACCAGGCGCGCGCCGACGGCGGGGAATCCGGCAGGGCGCTGTTCGCCATCAACCTTTCCGGCCAGTCGCTCGGCGACGAGCAATTCCTGGAATTCGTCATGCAGCAGTTCGCCCAGCACCGGGTCGATCCGCGCAGCATCTGTTTCGAGATCACCGAGACCGCCGCCATTGCCAATCTCACCCGCGCGCGCGATTTCATCGCGCGCTTCAAGCACATGGGCTGCCGCTTCGCGCTCGATGATTTCGGCTCGGGGCTGTCGTCCTTCGGATATCTCAAGAGCCTGACCGTGGATTACCTGAAAATCGCCGGCGACTTCGTCGAGGGCATGCTGGAGGATTCGCTGGACCGCGCCATGGTGGAGGCGATCAACCAGGTTGGCCATGTCATGGGACTCGTAACCGTCGCCGAATCCGTGGAAAGCCCGGCCCTGATCGACATGCTGCGCGAAATCGGCGTGGACCACGCCCAGGGGCACGGCATCGACACGCCCAAGCCGCTGCACCAGGTGCTGCAGTTGCCGGAACAGGAGTGGAACTCGGTGCGCACGCACGCGAGCGGAACCGCCGGCTGATCTAGCCCGCGCGCCGGCGCGGGGCAGCAGCGTGTTCCAGCACGTGCCTGAGGAATTCCCCGGTGTGGGAGTCCGGGTGCGCCGCCACCTGCTCCGGGGTCCCGGTGACGAGAATTCTCCCGCCGCCGTCGCCGCCCTCGGGGCCGAGATCGATGAGCCAGTCGGCGGTCTTGATCACGTCCAGGTTGTGCTCGATGACGACCACGGTGTTGCCGTGGTCGCGCAGCCGGTTCAGCACCGTCAGCAGCTGCTGGATGTCGTGGAAATGCAGCCCTGTGGTCGGCTCGTCCAGGATGTACAGCGTGCGCCCGGTGTCGCGCTTGGACAGCTCGCGCGCCAGCTTGATGCGCTGCGCCTCGCCGCCGGACAGGGTGGTGGCGCTCTGGCCGAGGGTGATGTAGGACAGGCCCACGTCCAGTAGCGTCTGCAGCTTGTGGCTCACGGGCGGGATGGCGCTGAAGAACTCCGCCGCCGTTTCCACGGTCATGCCCAGCACCTCGTCGATGCTCTTGTCCTTGTAGCGGATGTCGAGCGTCTCGCGGTTGTAGCGCTTGCCGCGGCACACGTCGCAGGGCACGTAGATGTCCGGCAGGAAATGCATTTCCACCTTGATCAGGCCGTCGCCCTGGCAGGCCTCGCAGCGCCCGCCGCGGACGTTGAACGAGAAGCGCCCGGGCGCGT
>JBFMBB010000110.1:0-9119 GCA_040755435.1 Pseudomonadota bacterium
TCCAGCAGAATTTCGTGCTACCACTGGTGGGCCTGATCGGCACCATCGTGGTGGCGCGGCGGATGCTGACGGCGGAGGTTGGTGCGCTGATCGCGGCTTCGACACTGCTCTGGCTCGCGTGCCTGGGTGGCGTGATCACGCGGCTCGAAGGCGGGTTGCTGGTCCTGGCCTACCTCGGCTATCTGTATTATCTCGGACGCGTGCGTCACGATGCCCGCGCGCGCGAACGTTCTCCCCTGCCGCACTTCCGCGCGCCGCTGCTGGCCTTGCTCATCGTGGCTTGCTTCGTCACCATGAGCTTGCTGGCCGATCCTGTATTGGCCGCGGCCCAGCGCCTGGTGGTGCTGCTGCCGCTGAGCGCCTCGCTGTTCGGCGTGCTGGTGCTCGGCGTGTGTGCGGCGCTGCCGGAACTGATGACGGCGCTGGTGTCGATCCTGAAGGGACAGCGGGACATCTCGGCCGGTATTCTGATCGGGAGCAACATCACCAATCCGCTGTTCGGCGCCGGGCTCGGGGCGCTCATCTCCGGCTATACCGTGCCGGCGGTGATCCTGGTCTACGACCTGCCGGTGAAAATCGCCACCGGCGCGCTGTTGTTCATCTTTCTGTGGCGCAACGAAAGTCTCGGCCGATATGCGGCGCTGATCCTGGTCGCGCTCTATTTCGGCTATGTGCTGTTGCGCGCCGTGTTTTTTCCGGGTGATTTCTGAGAACGGGATCGAAACCTCAACGCCGCTCGCGGGCCGGCACATCGAAGGAACGCACCGAGGCATCCGGCAGCAACATCTTGATGCGATAACGGGCGCCGCCGCGCTGTTCCTGCTCGCGCGCCGACAACACGCGTCCGCCGGTATCGCGCCGCAGGTTCACCACCGCCTCGTCGAGCGAAAGCCGTTCCTGCCGCGCCGCCCCGGGACGCGGCGAACCTCCGTCGCGCCGCGCCTCCGCCGGGACCATGGCGCTCCACGCCAGCAGTCCGGCCAGGAGGCATGCCACGAGTCGGATGCGGCGCATCAGCGGTGACGCGCGATGTCGTAGCCGATGACGGTGCCGATCACCGCGCCGACCGCCGTGTGGCCGGGATCGCCGCGGCCGACCTCATGCCCGATCACACCGCCGATGACGCTGCCGAGGATGATAGGCGCGGACGAACTGGAACGGCGCTCGGGATAATACCCGTCATCGTAACCACCGCGCGGACCGTATTCGCGATACTCACGGCGCTCGTAATAGTCGTGACGGTCGCCGTGGCGGTACTTGTGCTTGTCCTTGTACCATCCGCGGTGCAGGCCGTTGTCATGACGCACATGGCGTTCCTGCACCTGGTACACCCGGACCTCGCGGTAGCTGTCGCGCTCGCGGTAACCGTCACGGTCGCCGCGATCCGCCAGCGCCAGCGGCGCGGACAGCGAGGTCACCACGGCCAACACGGCGGCGCTCAGTAATTTGCGGTTCATATCTGTCTCCTTCGTTTGTGTTTAAGGGATACCGCTTGTTTCAGAGACAAGCCTACGCGCCCCCGGCTGAACGCCGGCTGAATGGAATTCAGCTATATCTTGTTGATTAACCGGGCTTTAAAATCCCCACGGTCAGCATTTTCAGTTTCAGGAGCCGCGGCGGAGAACATGGGCATTGCCAAACATCCCTCGGTCGTGACGCTGCCGGCGGCGCAGGCACCCTATCCATCGATAACGGAATTCCTGTGTCGGGCGTTCCCGGGTGTTTCATGCCGCCAGTGGGCGGAACGTATCCGCGCCGGCAAGGTGCTGGACGATCAGGGCAAACCCGTCACCGCAGACACGCCCTATGCTCCTTCCAAACGGATTTTCTATTTCCGCGAAGTTGAAAACGAGCCGGTCATCCCTTTTGCGGAACAGATTTTGTTCCGTAACGACCAGATCCTGGTGGCGGACAAACCGCATTTCCTGCCCGTCACGCCGGGCGGCCGCTATGTGGAGGAATGCCTGTTGAACCGCCTGCGCGCCCGCACCGGCCTCGCCACGCTGGCGCCCTTGCACCGGCTCGACCGCGAAACCGCGGGGATTGTGATTTTCTCCGTCAATCCGGAAACGCGCGGGACCTATCATGAGCTTTTCATGAAAGCAAAAGTGGAGAAGATTTATCACGCGCTGGCGGAGGTGAATCAGCCGCCGCGCGAAAACCGCTGGACCGTGGAAAACCGGATCGTTCGCGGCGAGCCGCGCTTCCGCATGCAAGTCGTCCCGGGCATCGCCAATGCCTGCACGCACATCGAGTTGCTGGAGCTGAAACGCAACCGCGGGCGGTTCCGTTTGCAACCGGTAACCGGCAAGACCCACCAGTTGCGGCTGCATATGAGCGGCCTGGGGTTCGGCATCCTCAACGACCGGGTTTATCCCGAACTGCAGCCGGAACGGGAGGATGATTTCGAACGGCCGCTGCAGTTGCTGGCCGGAGAAATCCGGTTTCACGACCCGGTCGCGGACATGGACAGGGAGTTCCACTCGGAACGGAAACTGCCGTGGTGATGTGCTGCAGGCGCAAAAAAAGGCGGGTTCGGCTGAACCCGCCTTTTTTTCATCGACTGCCAGTTTACTTCTTGATCGCTTCCTTGGTGTCCTCGACGACCTGGTCGATCTTCTTGCCGGCCTTTTCCATCGGCCCTTCGGGCTTGGTGGCCTCATCGAGTTTCTCCTGGGCCTTTTCGACGGTCTGGTCGATCTGCGCGCCGAGCTTTTCGGCGGGGCCTTTTTGTTCGCAGGCGGAAAGTCCCGCGGCGAGCAACAGGCCGGCGGACAGCACGGACAGCTTTTTCAACGTCGACATACGCATACTCCTTGGTTACGAGGTTGGATTGAGAAAACCGGGTGCGATCATCTGGGTTGAACGCTAATCAAAATCGTTCTCCAATACCACGCGGTAGCGCGCCTTGCCGGTCCGGAGATGCGCCACGGCGTCGTTGACGCGGCTCATGGGAAATGTTTCCGTCACCGGTTCGATGCGATGGCGCGCGCAGAAATCGAGCATGGCGCGCAGCGTCGCCGGCGTGCCGGTCGGTGATCCCGACACGCTGCGCTGGCCGCCGATCAGGGCGTCCGCGGTCGCCTCGATGGGCGACGGAACGACGCCGACGACGTGCAGGCGCCCGCCCGGCGCGAGCGCGTTCAGGTAGCTGTCCCAGTCGAGGTCCACTGCGACCGTCGAGAGAATGAAATCGAGCGTACCGGCGATCTTTCGCAGTTGCGCCGCATGGCGCGAATTGACGACCTGGTGCGCGCCCAGCCGCAGGGCGTCCTCGCGCTTGGCCTCGGTGGAGGTGAACGCCGTGACCTCGCAGCCCCACTTGTTGAGAAATTGCAGCGCCAGGTGGCCGAGGCCGCCGATGCCGATCACGCCGACGCGCTGCGTCGGCCGCACGCCGAACTGCAGCAGCGGATGGAACACCGTGATGCCGGCACAGAACAGCGGTCCCGCCTTCCCGGCATCGATACCCGGCGGCAGCGGCGTGGCCCATATCGCCTGGCAACGCAGCTTGTCGGCGAAACCACCGTGGCGCCCGACGATGGTCTGCTCGACGCCGTCACACAGGTTGTGGTTTCCACCCAGGCAGTGGCGGCAGGTCTGGCAGCTGCCGCTGAACCAGCCGAGCCCGACCGTGTCGCCAACCCGGAGGTGTTTTACGTTCGCGCCGACCTGCGCGATGGTGCCGACGATTTCATGCCCGGGCACCAGCGGGTACTCGCTGTCGCCCCATTCGTTGTCGATCATGGACAGGTCGGAGTGGCACAGGCCGCAGGCGCTGACGCTGATCTCGACCCGGTCGGGGCCGAGTGGACCGGGATCGTACTCGATGCGTTTCAGGCGGCCCCTGGCTTTCTGGACGGCGTAGGCCTGGATCATGAGTCGTGCCTTGCCGGAGAACGCACCCGGCGCGTGGCCACCGTTGGACTACCTGGTGTTGTCCTTGTCCTTGCCGGACTCATTTTCGGATTTTTGCTTTTCTTTCTTCCCGGCCTTCTTGTCCGAGCCGGCGAGCGAGCCGCCGGCCTTCTTCAGTTCCTGGCCCATGCCCTTGAGCATCTCGCCGAAGTTGTTACCGACCTTTTTGGCGCTGTCGTCCAGGCTGGTGTCGTCGGCCGCCAGCGCCGGGCCGGCCGCGAGCGCGGCGACGAACAAGGCCGCGATCCATCCGCTGCGGCGGCGCATGGCTTCAAACCGGTTCGCGCGGGCCATGGCTCAGGGCTTCGCTTCCGGCTCGGCGGCGGCCGGAGCCGGCGCGGCTTCCGCTTCCGGCGCCGGCTTCAGCACGATCTCGACGCGGCGGTTGCGCTGCTTGTTCTCCGGCGTGTCGTTGGGCGCCACCGGGTGGTACTCGGAGAAGCCGAGCGATTCGAGACGCTTCGGATTGATGTGGTGCTTGGTCTCGATGTAGCGCGCCACGGCCGAGGCACGCGCGGCCGACAGTTCCCAGTTCGAGGGATACTTCGCCTTCAGCTTGTCGCTGATCGGGGTGTTGTCGGTGTGGCCCTCGACGCGGATGATGTCGCTGCTGTCCGCGATGACCTCCACCAGCTTGTCGAGCACCGCCATGCCCTCCGGCAGGATGGTGGCGCTCCCGGAACGGAACACGATCTTGTCCAGCATGCGCACCGTGAGCTGGCCGCGCAGCTGTTCGATCTCCACGCTCTTGTCCGCCAGCTCCTGCTGCATGCTCTGGCGCAGCTGGTTTTCCCGCTGCGTCACGGCTTCGAGTTTCTGCTTGTTGGCCTCGGCGATCTTGCGATGGACCTCGAGCTCCTGGTTGGCCGCCGTGAGTTTGCTCTCGGTCTCGCTGCGCGCGCTGTTGCAGGCCTCGAGATCGTTCTTGGCGCGCGCCTCGCAGGCCGCCAACTCGGCGGACTTCTGCTCGAAGGTCGAGGTCGAGACGCAGCCCGTCAGGAACGCGCCGGCGGCCAGCAGAAAATACATGGAATGTTTCATCGCTATCCTCCGCATTATCAGGGTCTTTTGTGCGGTCTGCACTGTACCAGAACAGGCGCGCCATATTGCGCCAGCCGTCGGGGCAATTCAACACGGCATCGTCCGCGACCGGCATTACAAGCCGGCTGCCGAAGCCGCATCCCCGGGCGCTTCCCGCAGCCGGTTAAGAAATATTTAGGAATTCCTGAGCCAAGATTTAGCAACGGCATTTTGGCCGCCTGCCTACACTCTCCCCGAATCATAACCCCCTATCGAGGAGCCCCCGATGAAATCGCGCAAACTGCTGTATTCCCTGCTGTTGCCGACGATTCTGTTCAGTCTGTCCGCCCCGGCCGCCGAGAAGCCGGCGGACCGGAAAACCATCGAGCGCGGGCGCTACCTGATCGTGACCAGCGCCTGCAACGATTGCCACACCCCGGGCTACATGACTACCGACGGCAAGGTCGATGAGAGCCTCTGGCTCACCGGCAACACGGTCGGCTTTCAGGGCCCGTGGGGCACGAGCTATCCCGTGAACCTGCGACTCTATGTGCAGACCCTCACCGAGGCGCAGTGGCTCGCGCGCGTGCGCCAGCCGATGCGCCCGCCGATGCCGTGGTTCAACCTGCGCGACATGAAGGACGAAGATCTGATCGCCATGTACCGCTACATCCGCGCGCTCAGTCCCGTGGGCGAACCGGCGCCGGCCGCAGCCGCGCCCGGCGTGCCGGTGACCACGCCCTACTTCGATTTCGTGCCGAAGAACCTGCCCAAGCAGGCCAGCCGGTAGACGCGCCGGCATATCACCTGAAGGAGAACATCATGTCCCAGCACATCGAATGGCCGGTCAAGACACGCGAGCTGCACAACCATCATTTCGATTCCACCATCTGGAACGATTTCCGGTTCCGCGACGACGACATCGTCATCGCCACCTACGCCAAGTCCGGCACCACCTGGACGCAGCAGATCGTGGCGCAGATGCTGTTCGGCGGCGATCCGGAGCTGCCGGTGGCCGAACTCTCGCCCTGGCTCGACCTGCGCGTGCCGCCGAAGGAGATCAAGCTGCCGGCGGTGGAGGCGCAGACGCACCGCCGCATCATCAAGACCCATCTGCCGGTGGACGCGCTGGTGTTCTCACCCCGGGCGAAATACATCTACATCGCGCGCGACGGCCGCGACGTGGTGTGGAGCATGTACAACCACCATGCGAACGCCAATGCCGCCTGGTACGCGGCGCTGAACGACACGCCCGGGCGCATCGGCGCGCCGATCGAACCGCCGCCGGCGGACATCCGCCAGTACTGGCGCGACTGGATGGACAAGGACGGGCACCCGTTCTGGCCGTTCTGGGACAATATCCGCAGCTGGTGGGCGATCCGCCACCTGCCGAACGTGCTGATCGTGCATTTCAACGACCTGAAACGCGACATGGAAGGCGAGATGCGCCGCATTGCGAGCTTCCTCGACATCCGCATCGACGAGGCGCGCTGGCCGGACATCGTGCGCTACTGCGGCTTCGAGTGGATGAAACAGAACGCCGCCAAGAGCGTGCCGCTCGGCGGCGCGTTCTGGGACGGCGGTGCGCAGGTGTTCATCAACAAGGGTGTGAACGGGCGCTGGGCCGACACCCTGACCGCCGCTGACAACGCCGAGTACGAGGCCCGCGCGGTGCGCGAGCTGGGGCCGGAGTGCGCCCGCTGGCTCGCCCGGGGAAACTCGGCGCTGGACCTGCAAAGGACCGGGACCTGAAGCCGATGCCGGCGTGCCGGCCGCTCGTGTAGACTTTGCGCCCGGGAGAATCCGCGAGGAAAACCACATGCCGGCCGCAAACCACAACACCAGGCCGCGCTGCGCCTGGTGCGGCGCCGACCCGCTGTACCTGCGCTACCACGACGAGGAATGGGGCGTGCCGGTGCACGACGAGCGCAAGCACTTCGAGTTCCTGATCCTCGAGGGCGCGCAGGCCGGGCTGTCCTGGATCACCATCCTGCGCAAGCGCGAGAACTATCGCGCGGCCTTCGCCGGCTTCGATCCCGAACGCGTGGCGCGCTTCGGCAAGCGCGAGGTGGCGCGGCTGCTGAAAAACCCCGGCATCGTACGCAACCGCCTCAAGATCGAGAGTGCCGTCAGGAACGCACGCGCCTTCCTGGACGTGCAGGACGAGTTCGACGGTTTCGACAACTACGTGTGGCGCTTCGTCGGCGGCAAGCCGATCCAGAACCATCGCGCCCACATGAAGCAGATACCGGCGCGCACCGCGGAGTCGGACGCACTCAGCAAGGACCTCAAGAAACGCGGCTTCAGTTTCGTCGGCTCGACCATCATCTACGCCCACATGCAGGCGGTCGGCATGGTCAACGACCACGTGACGAGCTGCTTTCGCTACAAGCAGCTCACGCGGCGCTGAGTTTCAGCGGCCGGCCGACGTTCAGGCGGAAGCGCCCACGGCCGGTCTTCTCGATGGCGAGGAAGGAACAGCGCTCGGCGAGGCGGCGCTGCAGCAGGATCAACCGGGCTTCGAGATTGTCGGAGATGTCCGGTAACCGCAACGAAGGATCGAGGCGCAGCTCGCGGTTGGTGAAGTCGCAGCGCCCGGCCTCGACGTGGTCGCGCAGCAGCTTCCAGAAGATCGCCCCGGCCACGCCCTTGATGAGATAGTCGTTACCGATGAACACGCTGTGATCGGCGGCGAAGTGCTTCACTGTCACCGGCGTGCCCTGCGCCGCGGGCGGCGGCGATGCCGCGGCCGCGAGCTCCTCGTGCTGCTCGGCGGAATGTGACAGCAGCTCCATGGCCAGCGCCAACTGCCCCGCCAGCACGATCAGCGCGTCCTCGTCCTCGAAGGTGAAACGCAGCGCCTGCGGACTCTCCACGTACAGCACCCCGAGCAGGCGCGGACCGAGCGTGAGCGGCACCGCCAGCTGGCTGGCCGAGTCCGGCAGGCCGGGAAACGGGATCTCGGTCTCGAGCGCATCGCCGTCGTTGCTCTTCTCGAAGCCCTGGCGCATGGCGCGGCTGTAAAGATATTCCTGCGCCGCGTAGCCGATGCGGATCGGGGTGCGCTCGCGCGCGGCCACGCCGATGATGCCCTCGCCGGCGCGGATTTCCGAGCCCACGCCCGACTCGGCGTAGCCGCGGGAGGCGACGGTGTACAGCCGCCCGCGCGCGGCGTCGTGCATCAGCAGCATCGCGTGCCGGACGTCGCAGTAGCGCTCCAGCCCCTGCAGGGTTTCGTCGAACAGCTGCGCCAGGTCGCCGCAGCCCGCGAGCCCCGCGAGACAGGCGCGCAGGCCCGGCAGCAGGTTCGGGCGCGCCGTGGCCGTGGACGGCATGCCGCCCTGAACCGGCTCGATGACCAGAACGCGGTACACGTCCGAGCCCATGAGGCGGAACACCTTGCTCATGCCGGTGTGCGAGGCGATGCCGGCGAGCTTGGCCTTCATGTTCTCGAACAGCGCGCCCTCGGTCTCGGTGCGCAGGTACTCGAGCTGCAGGCGGTAGTGCGCGCCGTCGTCCGGGTCCACCACCTGCACCGTGGCGCGCGGGTTGGCGAGGATATTCTTGCGCGTGGTGTTGAAGAACTGGTAGGTCAGCGCCACGTGGCTCTCGTCCACGTAATGCACCTGCGACAGGTAGGCGACGTTAGGCGTGCCATCCGCCGCGCAGGTGGCGATGGCCGAAGGGATCGCGCCCTCGAAACAGCGCCGCAGCGCGCCGAGACGCGGCGTCACGGCCGGGGCTCCAGGCGGCTGCCGGCCTTGGGGCCGGGCGTCTGCACGAAGGCGGCGGCCGGCTCGAAGCTCAAACCCACGGACTCCTCGTCCGCGCTCGACATCACCGCGCGCCCCAGCGTTTCCTTGAAGCCGACGCGGCGCAGCTCCTCGACGAAGCTCTCGACGTAGGCGCGGATGCAGGCGGCGTCGCCCGGGGCGAGCGGGACCACGTCGGCGCGCGTGGCCTTGAGCTGGAGGGTCTCGTGGGTGTGCGGCAGCGTGAACACCGCGGCGATGCCGCCGCCGGCGCGCAGATCCTCGATCACCTTGGCGGCGCGCGGCACCGACACGAACACCGTCACGCGGCGGCGGTCGGGCGAGACGCGGCAGCCGTGCGCACGCACCACCGACGGTACACGCGCAATGCTGCACGAGGCCACGTTCATGGCGACATGATGGGTGATG
>JBFMBB010000111.1:0-8970 GCA_040755435.1 Pseudomonadota bacterium
GCTGCGTGCCAGCGCCGTGCCGGTGGGACACGGAAGCATCCCGGCGCTGGCCTGGCGCGTCGAGGCCGGCGGCAAAAGCCTGGTCATCAGCGGCGACACCAACGGCCGCGGCGAGCAGCTCGCGCGCCTGGCGCAGGGTGCCGATCTTTTCATTGCCCATAATGCCGTTCCGGAGGGCGCCAGCGGCGTCGAACGCGACCTGCACATGCCACCTTCGGTGATTGGCGGCATCGCGCAACAGGCCCAGGTCAAACAGCTGGTGCTGTCGCACCGCATGTTGCGCACGCTGGGGAAAGAGGAGCAAACCCTGGCCGCCATACGCCAGGGCTACGCCGGGCCGGTCCAGTTCGCCAACGATCTCGACTGTTTTACCCCCTGACAGCCCGCTTAAAATAGGCGCCTGACCAACCCGTCCATACTACTATCCCCGACCCTGACCATGGCAAAAATCCTTTATTTTTCAATACTTGTGGACAAATTCGGCCGCGCCGAGGAACAGGTCAGCCTGCCGGGGTCGGTGACCGACGTGCGCACGCTGCTGGCCTGGCTGCGCACGCGCGGCGGCGCCTGGGAAAAATCCCTCGGAGAAGACGCCGTGAAGGTCACGCTCAACCGGCAGTTCGCCGAGGCCGGCTCCGCCGTCAATGACAAAATGGAAATCGCCATCGTCCCGGCGCGCCTCGGATAGCTTCGCGTCAATTTTTATTTTCTCAGTTTCACGCCAACTATCTCCTTCAACTTACTGAATGGCCTTGTGTTTCTCCCGAGGCCCCGGTGCCGTCCGCGGCGTAATCCGTCTGCTATCCTTATCCAGAGTATTTACGGAACCACGCCGTCAGCGGACGGCTGAACATGGAATCACGAATGCACGAACGTCTGGCCCAAATCGCCAAAATCTCCGAGCAGGAGCTGAATCTGGCGGAAGCGGCATTGCTCATCGCGGTCGAGGAATACCCGGGCCTGGACGTCGAGGCCTACCTGCGGCAGATCGATGAACTGGCCACCAGCGTCCAGCAGCGCCTGCCCGCGCAGGCCGGCCTGGAGGACACCCTGGTGACCCTCAACCAGTTCCTGTTCGTGGAACAGGGCTTTTCCGGCGACACTGAGACCTACGACGACCCGCGCAACAGCTTCCTGAACGAGGTGCTGGACCGCAAGCGCGGCATTCCCATCACCCTGTCCATCATTTACATGGAGGTCGGGCGGCGTCTCGGCCTGCCGCTCAAGGGCGTGTCTTTCCCGGGCCATTTTCTGGTCAAATTCTCGACCCGCGAAGGCGAGGTCGTGCTCGATCCGTTCTCCGGCGGCAGCCTGCTGAGCAAGGAGGATCTCGAGGAGATACTCGAGGAGACCTACGGCCCGGCGGAATCCGTCAATGCCGCGCCGCTCGAGCGCCTGCTAACGGCGACCGGCAAGAAGGACATCCTGGTGCGCATGCTGCGCAGCCTCAAGGGCGCCTACCTGCGGCGCGAGCAGTTCGACAAGGCGCTCTCCGTGGTCGACCGGATCCTGGTGATCCAGCCGGATCAGCCCGACGAGGTGCGCGACCGCGGCCGCATCTACGAGCAGCTGGAGTGCTTTCGTGCGGCGCTGGAAAACTACCAGAACTATCTCACCCTGCGGCCGGGTTCGGGCGACGCCCAGGACGTGCACAAGCGCATCGCCGAACTGAAACAGATCGTCGCCAACCTCAACTAGGTTTTCTCTCATGTCACAGGATGACCGACCCGAAGCCAGCCGGGATGGCAGCGCTACAACCGCGGATCAGCCGTGGTTCGTGTACATCCTGGAATGCAGCGACGGCTCGTTCTACACCGGCATCACCAACAATCTCGAGCGGCGCCAGCAGCAGCACAATGACGGCACCGGCTCGCGCTACACCCGCAGCCGCCGGCCGGTGGTCCTGCGCTATCACGAAACCTGCGAAAGCCGCTCCGAGGCACTGATCCGCGAGTGTTCCCTGCGCCTGCTGACGCGCAAGCAGAAAGAAGAACTTGTAAACCGGGGGAAACTCGGCGGCGACGCGGCCTGATCAGGCCTGGCGCCGGTACAGCAGATCCCGTACCTCGTGCCCCAACCGGCGCCCGCGTTGTTCGAAGCGGGTCGCCAGGCGCTGCGCCACCCGCTCCTGAAACGCTTCCGTTCCGCCCACGTCCACCAGACCTGCGGTGCACGACAACACCGCCACCATGTGTTCCGCATACGCCGGCCAGTCCGTGGCCAGATGGAAGTAACCCCCGGGCGCCAGCTTGCGCGCCACCAGCGCGGCAAACTCGGGCTGCACCAGGCGCCGCTTGTGATGCCGCTTCTTCGGCCAGGGATCGGGAAAGAAAAGCCGCACGGCGGACAACGAAGCGTCGGGAATGCGCTGCGCCAGAATTTCGCTGGCATCGCCCAGCATCACCCGCAGGTTGCTCAATCCAGCGGTCTCGATGCGGCGCAGCAGGCTGCCGGCGCCGGGGCGGTGCACCTCGATGCCGAAATAATCATCCTCCGGATGCGCCGCGGCAGCGGCCGCCAGCGCCTCACCGTTGCCGAAGCCGATCTCGAGCACGACCGGCGCGACGCGTCCAAACTCGGCCGGCCAGTCGAGCGGCGCCGTGCCTTCCGGAATGCCGTAGCGCGGCCACAATTCGCCCAGCGCGCGCACCTGCGCCGGCGTGATGCGGCTCTCGCGGCGCACGTAGCTGCGGACAGTTCGGAGCGGTTTATTATTCTTGTCAGCCACAGAGATCACAGAGGTCACAGTGAAAAGAGATTTTGAAATTGTTTGCTCTGTGTTCTCTGTGCTCTCTGTGGCAAAAATAAATATCTAGAAAAACGTCCCGCCGAGGGGCGATGACGGCGAGCCGTACTGCTTGCGCGGCATGCGCCCGGCGAGGAAGGCCTCGCGCCCGGCCTCGATCGCCTTTTTCATGGCCTGCGCCATGAGCACCGGGTTCTGCGCCCCGGCGATGGCGGTGTTCATGAGCACGCCGTCGCAGCCGAGTTCCATGGCGATGGCGGCGTCGCTGGCGGTGCCGACGCCGGCGTCCACCAGGATCGGCACCGTGGCCTCTTCCACGATGAAGCGGATGTTGTAGGGATTGCGGATACCGAGCCCGGAGCCGATCGGTGCCGCCAGCGGCATGACGGCGACGCAGCCCATCTCGGCGAATCGGCGGGCCACGATGGGATCGTCATTGGTGTAGACCATGACCTTGAAGCCATCTTTGATCAGGGTTTCAGCCGCCACCAGTGTTTGCGGGATGTCCGGGTACAGCGTCTTCTCGCTGCCCAGCACTTCCAGCTTCACCAGGTCGTGGCCGTCAAGCAGCTCGCGCGCCAGGCGGCAGGTGCGGATGGCGTCTTCGGCGTTGAAGCAGCCGGCGGTGTTGGGCAGATAGGTATATTTCGCCGGTGGCAGCACGTCGGTCAGGTTCGGCTCGTTCGGATTCTGGCCGATATTGGTGCGCCGCACCGCGATGGTGATGATCTGCGCCCCGCTCGCCTCCACGGCGCGCCGGGTCTCCTCGAGGTCCCTGTACTTGCCGGTGCCGACCAGGAGACGTGACGAATAGGTCCGGCCGGCGATCACCAGCGGGTCGTTGGTGGTTTTACGGATGGTTTCAGCGGTTACTGCCATGAGCCGCCCCCGATAGCAAACACAACTTCAACACGATCATTATCCTTCAGCTGAACTTCCCCGTGCCGGCTGCGCGGCACGATCTCGCGGTTGACCTCAACCGCCACGCGCCGCTCCGTCAGCCCCAGCTCCTGCAACAGGGCCGCCACGGTGATCGGGGCGACCAGCGGCTTTTCCTGACCGTTCAAAATGATCTTCACGGGATGGGGCGGTGCAGACAACGGCCTGAAAATCGATACAATGAAGGACTTATTCTAGAGCGAATGGCCGGTCAACGCACGCGGGTGTAGTTCAATGGTAGAACTGCAGCTTCCCAAGCTGCTAACGTGGGTTCGATTCCCATCACCCGCTCCATTTCTGGAGGCAGCGCCGTGACAAAAACCCTGAAAATTCTGGGCCTCGTGGTGGGCGGGCTGATCGCCCTGCTGATCGTCGCCGCCGTCACCCTGTCGCTGCTGTTCGACCCCAACGATTTCAAGGACGACATCATCAAGCTGGTGAAGGACAAGACCGGCCGCGAGCTGCGCATCGACGGCAAGCTCGGCTGGTCATTCTTCCCCTGGATCGGTTTCGAGACCGGCAAGCTGGAACTGGGCAACGCCCCGGGCTTCGGGACCGAGCCGTTCGCGCGCCTCGACGGCGCCGGCGCCAAGGTCGAGCTGCTGCCGCTGCTGAGCCTGCGCGTGAGCGTGGACACGGTGTTCCTCGACGGGCTCAAGCTCAATCTCGCCAAAAATACCGCGGGCAAGACCAACTGGGACGATCTGCTGGCGCCAGCGGACAAGGCGAAGCCCGCGGAAAAACCGGCGGCGCCACCCGAAGCCGGCAAGGAATTCGACATCCGCAGCGTCAGCGTCAAGAAAATAGACATCCGCAAGGCGGAAGTGACCTGGAAGGACCAGGCCAGCAACGCACAATATGCCGTGCGCAAGCTCGATCTCCAGACCGGCAGGATCGTGGTCGGCGAGCCGGTGGACGTGCGCCTCGCCTTCGACGTCGAGAGCGGCAAGCCGCCGGTGAGCAAGCATCTCGACCTGAAATCGAAGATGAAACTCGACCTCGAGAAACAGTCACTGGATATCACCAACCTGGCGCTGGCGGTGGACGAATCGCGCCTGACCGGCTCGCTCGCCATCAAGAACTTCGACAAGCCGGCTTACCGCTTCGACCTGGCGCTGGACCAGATCGATCTCGACCGTTACCTGCCGGCGCCGGCCCCGGCGGAGACCGCCAAACCGGCCGCGGCGGCCCCGGCCGAGCCGGTGGAAATTCCGCTCAGCCTGCTGCGCTCGCTCGACCTGCAGGGAAAGCTCGGCATCGGCAAACTCAAGGCCATGAACATCCGCTCGACCGACGTAACCATACAAGTGAGCGCCAAAAACGGCCTGATCACGCTCGGCCCCAACAAGGCCAAACTCTACAGCGGCAGCTACGCCGGCCGCACCGCGCTGGACGTGCGAGGCCAGACGCCGCTGCTCAACATCGACGAATCGCTCAGCGCCATCGAGCTGGCGCCGGCACTCAAGGACGCGTTGCAATTCGACAAGTTCACCGGCACCGCCAACCTCGGCGCCAAGGTCACGGCCCAGGGGCTGGACGCCGACCGCATCCTGCAGACGCTCAACGGCACGGCCTCGTTCTCTGTGCAGAAGGGCGCGGTCAAGGGCATGGACCTGAGAAAAATGATCGACACCGTCAAGACCGCTCAGCGCGACAACGTGTTGCAGAAGCTCGCGGAACTGAAACCCCAGCCCGCGGATGAAACACCTTTCACGCAACTGAGCGGCACCGCGCGGATAACCAATGGAGTAGTGCAGAACGACGACCTGAAAGTCCAGAGCCCGGACCTGGTAAGCGTCAGCGGCAAGGGTTCAGCCGACCTGCCCCGCCAAACCCTCGACTACCGCGTCACGGTGGGCGAATACCCGATCATCATTTCCGGGCCCTTCGCCAGCCCCAAGTTCCGGGTCGACACCAGCGCGCTGCTCAAGGGCAAGGTGGAACAGAAGAAGGAAGAAGCCAAGCAAAAGGTCGAGCAGAAACTGGAACAGAAACTTAAAGACAAGCTCAAGTTCCTGAAATAGCGTCTGGCCATATGCGGCTTCGCGCAACCGCCATCCTGGCCCTGGGCCTGTGGGTCCCTGCGGCTGCGGCCGGCACCATCGAGCGGCTGGAGACAGCGCACGACGATGGCCGCTACACCGTGAGCTTCGAAGTGGTGCTGGACGCGCCGCGCGACCGGGTGTGGGCCATCATGACGGACTACGAGCGCCTGCCGCGGGTGTCAAAAATCATCACCGAGAGTCGCATCCTGAAACAGGAAGACGCCCACCGCCACCGCGTCGGCGTCACGCTCGAGGCCTGCATCCTGATCTTCTGCAAGACCGTGAAACGCGTCGTGGATATCGCGGCCAGACCGCAAACGGAGATCACCGTGACCGAAGACCCGGCCAGCCCCCACTTTCGTTCCGCGGTCGAGCGCTGGCAGGTGGCAGCGGAAGGTACGGCCACTCGGTTGAATTACACCGCCGAGGTGGTGCCGAATTTTTTCATCCCGCCGCTGATCGGCCCGCCGGTGGTGAAATATTTCCTGCGCCGCGAGATCAAACTCACCGCGCTCGAAGTCGAGGCCCTGGCGAAACATGAGTAAGCCTTCCCTCAGCCGCCGCCTGCTCGCCTGGTACGACCGCCACGGGCGCAAGACCCTGCCGTGGAAGCGCAAGCGCGATGCCTACCGCATCTGGGTGTCGGAGATCATGCTGCAACAGACCCAGGTCGCGACCGTCATTCCCTACTTCGAGCGCTTCATCGCGCGCTTCCCCGATGTGCGCTCGCTGGCGCGCGCCAAGCTCGACGAAGTTCTGCACCTCTGGACCGGGCTCGGTTACTACGCCCGCGCACGCAATTTGCACAAGGCGGCGCGACGCATCGTGGACGAACACGCCGGCAAATTCCCGCGCGACTTCGAGTTGGTGGCGGATCTGCCCGGCGTCGGCCGCTCCACCGCGGGCGCGATCCTGGCGCTGGCCTTCGACCAGCGGCATCCGATCCTCGACGGCAACGTCAAGCGCGTGCTGGCGCGCTATCACGCCATTGACACACCGTTAACCAAACGCGAAACGGAAACGCAAATGTGGCAGCTCGCGGTAACGCATACGCCACGCCTGCGCGTGGCCGACTACACCCAGGCGATCATGGATCTCGGTGCGACTTTGTGCACGCGCACGAAACCGCAATGCCCGGCATGCCCGTTGCGCGGCGACTGCCGCGGCTGGCGCACGGGCGCGCCACAGGATTTTCCGGTGCGCGTCGCCGCGCGCAAAACACCGGTCAAGGCCACGCAAATGCTCATGATCCGCGACGCGCGCGGGCGCGTGCTGCTGGCGCGACGCCCGCCGGCGGGGCTGTGGGGCGGCCTGTGGGGCTTTCCCGAATGCGTCAACGGCGACGCGCGGCGATGGTGCCGCAAGACATTCGGCCTCGACATCCGCACCGAATCGCCATGGCCCACATTGCGCCACAGCTTCAGTCACTTTCATCTCGACATCACGCCGATACCCGCGCGGCTGGTGGGGGGAACGGAGCGGGCGATGGAGAATGCCGAAACAGTCTGGTATAACGTGCGCCGACCCGACCGGCGCGGACTCAGCGCGCCGGTGCAGCGTCTGCTTCTGCAACTGAAAGAGGAAACGAACTGATGGCCCGCATGGTGAAATGCGTCAAGCTCGGCAAAGAGGCCGAGGGACTGGATTACCCGACCTACCCCGGTGAGCTCGGCAAGCGCATCTGGGAGAACGTCTCGAAGGAGGCGTGGAAGATGTGGCTCGGCCACCAGACCATGCTGATGAACGAATACCGCCTCAATCCGCTCGACCCCAAGGCGCGCAAGCTGATCGAGGGCGAGATGGAAAAATTCTTCTTCGGCTCCGGCTCCAGGCCGCCGGAAGGCTACGTCGCGCCGAAGTAAATTATCGTTTTATCCGCATCCCCCGGCCTTGGCGCCGGGGCTTGTTTTTCAGGGTTTTCCCGCTTTCACAAAACCGGGCGGTTCTCTATAATCCGCGGTCTTTCCCCACGGCCGGGTAGCTCAGTTGGTAGAGCAGCGGACTGAAAATCCGCGTGTCGTTGGTTCGATTCCGACCCCGGCCACCATTTCCGCTTCTTAACTCAAGCCAGCACCGGGCGTTATTGTTTCTCCGCCACGACCCGGCCCTCGGGGTTCAGATATACCCGGTAGCGGTTGCCGTCCTGGCAGGTCACGATGTGGTCGTTCTCGCCCTTCTTCACGGCGCTCACGGCCTTGCCACAGGGCAGCCCGAGCAGCGCGATCACCGACGTCATGTCCTTGAGCAGCGCCGCGTCTTCCGCCGCCCGCGCCGGTCCGGCAACAAACGCCGTCATCGCCACAACCAGCGCCCAGACTTTCACCTGTTTGTTCATTGCGTTTCTCCTGCTGTCAGATTAGAGAGTGGCAAACTTGTTCGGGTCGGCCAGGATACCCCAGATCGCCTCGCGCGAGGCCACGATCGCGCGCGCCAGTTCCGGATCGCCATCCTGCAGCAGCGACAACACCTTGAGCACCAGACCGTCGTACGGCCGCCGCAGCTCGGCGAGCGTGGTCTTGGCGCGCCCCTGGTAATACGCGCGGAATTGCTCCAGCAGGTCATCGACCTGGTTCTTGAGCGTGATCTTGGTGAACACCCCGATGGCCTTGGTCTCCTTGAGCCGGGTTTCCAGCGCCGTCAGATCCAATGGTGGCGGTGTCGCCTTCTTCGCCGGGGCTGGCGTGGCGCCCGGTTTCTTGCCGGACGGTTCCGCGGCAGGCTTTGCCGGGAGCCCGGCCGCCGGTGGTTCGGTCCTGGCGGCAGCCGCGTCAGCAGGGGCGGGTTTGGAAGGCTCGGTCGCCGCCGTCTCCGGCGCTGGTGCGCTGCTCGCGGGCGGCGCGCGCTCCACCCCGGCGCATCCCGCCACCAGAAGAAACAAGAAACATCCGATAAGGCGCGTGATTTGCATCATCTTGCCGTGAAAAATTTGGAGGCCCGCTAGAGACTTCGTCGGACGTCCTTGGACTATAAATTGGTGGGCCCGCTAGGACTCGAACCTAGGACCAAGGGATTCACTCTGCCCCGCCGTTTCCGGCAGGAGTGGACTATCTCACCGCCCTCGATCCTTTGCAGAAACGATAGGGCGCGGGACGCTCGAAGCCTGTGATCAAGGGCGCTCTAGCCCTCAGGTAGTCTCTGCACCTTCCGGAGGTGCACCTCCGGCTTGGCTCAGGGTTGCCATCAGCATGGCTGGAAGGTTTCCCTGAATTCATCCCGTTCATCTCATATCTTTCGATATGA
>JBFMBB010000112.1:0-8928 GCA_040755435.1 Pseudomonadota bacterium
CATGCGGATCAGCCGCTTCTGGATCGGCGGCACGGCCGCGTCGCCCATCTCGACCGCGAGGTCGCCGCGCGCGATCATGATGGCGTCGGCGGCGTCGATGATGCTTTCGATGTTCTTGACCGCCTCGGCGCGCTCGATCTTGGCGATGATCCCGCCGTGGCCGCCGGCCGCGCGCAGCAGCTGGCGCGCCTCGTTCACGTCGTCGGCGCTGCGCGGGAAGGAAATGGCGACGTAGTCGGCTTTCATCTGCGCCGCCACCAGGATGTCCGCGCGGTCCTTGTCGGTGAGTGCCTTGGCCGTGAGCCCGCCGCCCTGGCGGTTGATGCCCTTGCTGTTCGAGAGTTCGCCGCCGACCACCACGCGGCAGATCACGGCGCTGCCGTCCACCTTGTCCACCCACAGCACGATGCGCCCGTCGTCGAGCAGCAGCGTCACGCCGCGTTCGACGTCCCGCGGCAGCGGCTTGTAGGTGACACCGACGCGCTCCTGGTTGCCGGCGTCGAGCGGATGGTCCACGTCGAGGATGAAGGTATCGCCTTCCGCCAGCGTAACCGGGCCGCTTTTGAATTTGCCGATGCGGATCTTCGGGCCCTGCAGGTCCACCACCACGCCGATCTCGCGCTCGTGCGCCTTGGCGCGTTCGCGCACGGTCTCGGCGCGACGCACGTGCACCTCGTGCCGGTCGTGCGAGAAGTTCAGGCGCACCACGTCCACGCCGGCCTCGATCAGCTTGTCGATGACCTTGGGATCTTCCGTGGCGGGACCGATGGTGGCGACGATTTTGGTTCGACGGAGCACGTTGACTCCTTGTATGGATGTGGGTCGCGAATGCGGGGGCACGGATTGCACCGGGTTATTTCTTGGCCCGCTCTTCGAGAATCGCGACGGCCGGCAGTTTCTTGCCTTCGAGGAATTCCAGGAACGCCCCGCCCGCCGTGGAGATGTACGACACCTTGTCGTAAATGTTGTACTTCTGGATCGCGGCGATGGTGTCGCCGCCGCCCGCCAGGGTGAAGGCCGAGGTCGCGGCGATGGCATCGGCGATCTTTTTGGTGCCGGCGCCGAACTGGTCGAACTCGAACACGCCGACCGGACCGTTCCACACCACGGTGCCGGCCTTCATGATGATGTCGGCCAGCTCCTGCGCGCTCTTCGGACCGATGTCGAAGATCATGTCGTCGTCGGCTACGCTGCCGGCGTCCTTCAGCGTTGCCTTTTCGTTGGCGTCGAATTTCTTGCCGACAACGACGTCGACCGCGATCGGAATCGTGGCGCCGCGCTTCCGCATCTTTTCCATCAGCATCTTCGCGGTCGGGATCAGGTCGGCCTCGGCCAGCGATTTGCCGATCTTCTTGCCGGCCGCCGCCAGGAAGGTGTTGGCTATCCCACCGCCGACCACCAGCTGGTCCACCTTCTCGGACAGCGATTCGAGCACGGTCAGCTTGGTTGAAACCTTGGAACCTCCAACAATCGCGACCATCGGCCGCTTCGGATTGAGCAGGGCCTTGGTGAGCGCCTCCAGCTCTTCCGTCAGCAGCAGGCCTGCCGCCGCCACCGGCGCGAACTTGGCGACGCCGTGGGTCGAGCCCTCGGCGCGGTGCGCGGTGCCGAAGGCGTCCATCACGAACACGTCGCAGAGTTTCGCGTACTTCTGCGCGGTCTCGTCGACGTTCTTCTTCTCGCCCTTGTTGAAGCGCACGTTCTCCAGCAGCACCAGTTCACCCGAGGCGACGTCGAAGCCGCCGTTGACCCAGTCCTTGACCAGGCGCACCGGCTTGCCGAGTTTCTTCGACAGGTCGTCGGCCACCGGCTTGAGCGAATTTTCTTCCGAATATTCGCCCTCGGTCGGACGGCCGAGATGCGACATCACCATCACCCTGGCGCCCTGCTTCAGGCAATGCTGGTAGGTCGGCAGCGAGGCCGTGATGCGCGCGTCGGAGGTGACCTTGCCGTCCTTCACCGGGACGTTGAGGTCGGAGCGGATCAGGACGCGTTTGCCCTTGAGATCGAGATCGGTCAGCTTGATGACGGACATTTTTTAAATCCTGAAAGATTCCTGAACCGCCAAGGCGCCAAGGACGCCAGGAAAAGCAGTTTAAATTTTAAAAACTTGGCGCTCTTGGCGTCTTGGCGATGAAATGTTTTTTACTTGGCGACGTGCTGCACGAAACGCATCATGTTGCAGGTGTAGCCGTACTCGTTGTCGTACCAGGACACGACCTTGACGAAGGTCGGGTCGAGGGCGATGCCGGCCTCGGCGTCGAAGATCGACGGCATGCTGTTGCCGCGGAAGTCGGTCGAGACCACCTTTTCCTCGGTGTAGCCGAGCACACCCTTGAGTTCGCCTTCCGAGGCCTTCTTCATGGCCGCGCAGATCTGCTCGTAGGTCGCTTCCTTGTTCAGCTCGACGGTCAGGTCGACCACCGAGACGTCGGAGCTCGGGATGCGGAAGGCCATGCCGGTGAGCTTCTTGTTGAGTTCCGGCAGCACCTTGCCCACGGCCTTGGCGGCGCCGGTGGACGACGGGATGATGTTCTCGAGGATGCCGCGGCCGCCGCGCCAGTCCTTGGCGGACGGGCCGTCGACGGTCTTCTGGGTGGCGGTGGCGGCGTGCACGGTGGTCATCAGGCCGCGCTTGATGCCGAAGTTGTCGTGCAGCACCTTGGCCACCGGGGCCAGGCAGTTGGTGGTGCAGCTGGCGGCGGACACGATGGTCTGTCCGGCGTAGGTCTTGTGGTTCACGCCGTACACGAACATCGGCGTCTCGTCCTTCGACGGGGCCGACTGCACGACCTTCTTGGCGCCGGCGGCGAGGTGCTTCTCGCAGGTTTCCTTGGTCAGGAACAGGCCGGTGGATTCGACGACGATATCGGCGCCGACTTCGCCCCACTTGAGCTCGGCGGGATCCTTGACGGCGGTCAGGCGGATCTTGCGACCGTTGACGACCAGGTTGTTGCCCTCGACCTGGATGTCGCCCTGGAAACGGCCGTGCACGGAGTCGTACTTCAGCATGTAGGCCAGGTAGTTGGGCTCGAGCAGGTCGTTGATGCCGACGATCTCGATGTCCTTGAAGTCCTTCGCCACGGCGCGGAACACCATGCGCCCGATGCGGCCGAAGCCGTTGATACCGATTTTGATTGCCATACCCGAATCTCCAGAAAGTTAATTAAAAACTATATCAACCGCCAAGACGCCAAGGACGCCAAGAAAAGCAATTTCAAATTTAAAAAACTTGGCGCTCTTGGCGTCTTGGCGGTTCAAAATTATTTACAAAATTTCTTCCACGACCTTGGCGACGTTCTCGCCGGTGAAGCCGAAGTGCTTGAACAGCGCGCCGGCCGGGGCCGATTCGCCGAAGCGGTCGAGACCGACCACGCGGCCTTCCAGGCCCACGTACTTGTGCCACACGGCGGTGACGCCGGCCTCGACGGCCACGCGCTTCACGCCCTTGGGCAGCACGCTGTCGCGGTACGCCGCGTCCTGCGCGTCGAAGGCGTCCGTGGACGGCATCGACACCACGCGCACCTTCTTGCCCCTGGCGGCGAGCAGCTTCTGCGCCTCCATGGCCAATGCCACTTCCGAACCGGTGGCGATGATTACGGCCTGCGGCTTGCCACCCTCGGCTTCCGACAGCACGTAGCCGCCGCGGCTGATGGCCGCGATCTGCTCGGCGCTGCGCTTCTGGTGCGGCAGGTTCTGGCGCGAGAAGATCAGGCACGAAGGGCCCTGCTTGCGCTCGACGGCGAACTTCCAGGCCACCGCGCTTTCCACGGCGTCGCACGGACGCCACACCGACATGTTGGGGATCAGCCGCAGCGTCGCGGTCTGCTCCACCGCCTGGTGCGTCGGGCCGTCCTCGCCGAGGCCGATGGAGTCGTGGGTGTAGACGAAGATCGACTGCACCTTCATCAGCGCCGCCATGCGCAGCGCGTTGCGCGCGTACTCGGAGAACATCAGGAAGGTGGCGCCGTAGGGGATGAAGCCGCCATGCAGGGCGATGCCGTTCATGATCGCGCTCATACCGAACTCGCGCACACCATAATAGATATAGTTGCCGTCCGAGACGGTGTTGCTGACGCCCTTCGAGCCTTTCCAGATGGTCAGGTTGGAGCCGGCGAGGTCGGCTGAACCGCCGAGGAACTCCGGCAACACCGGGCCGTAGCCGTTGAGGGTGTTCTGCGAGGCCTTGCGCGAGGCGATGGTCTCGGCCTTGGCGTCCACGGCCTTGATGAACTCGGCGCTCTTGGCGGCCCAGTCCTTCGGCAGCTCGCCCTTGATCACGCGGCGCTCGAACTCGGCGGCCAGTTCCGGGTATTCCCTCTTGTAGTCGGCAAACTTCTCGTTCCAGTGCTTCTCGGCGGCGGCACCCTTGGACTTCGCGTCCCAGCCGGCGTAAATCTCGCCCGGGATCACGAACGGCTCGTGGTTCCAGCCGAGGTTCTCGCGCGTGGCCTTGATTTCGTCGTTGCCGAGCGGGGCGCCGTGGCAGTCGTGGCTGCCGCACAGGTTGGGCGCGCCGTAGCCGATCACGGTCTTGCAGCAGATCATGGACGGCTTGTCGTTGACCGAGCGCGCCTCCAGGATGGCCTTGCGGATGGAGTCCGGGTTGTGGCCGTCGACGTCGCGCACCACGTGCCAGCCGTAGGCCTCGAAGCGCTTCGGGGTGTCGTCGGTGAACCAGCCCTCGACGTGGCCGTCGATGGAGATGCCGTTGTCGTCGTAGAACGCGATCAGCTTGCCCAGGCCGAGCGTGCCGGCGAGCGAACAGGCCTCGTGCGAAATGCCTTCCATGAGGCAGCCGTCGCCGAGGAATACATAAGTATAGTGATCGACGATGTGATGACCGTCGCGGTTGAAGCTCCCGGCCAGCACCTTCTCGGCGATGGCCATGCCCACGGCGTTGGTGATGCCCTGGCCGAGCGGACCGGTGGTGGTCTCGACGCCGGGCGCGTAGCCGTATTCCGGATGGCCCGGGGTCTTGGAGTGCAGCTGGCGGAAATTCTTGATTTCCTCCATCGGCAGGTTGTAACCCGTCAGGTGTAGCAGGCTGTACAGCAGCATCGAGCCGTGGCCGTTGGACAGCACGAAGCGGTCGCGGTCGGGCCACTTCGGGTTGGCCGGGTTGTGCCTGAGGAAGTCGTTCCACAGCACCTCGGCGATGTCGGCCATGCCCATGGGGGCGCCGGGATGGCCGGAATTGGCCTTCTGCACCGCGTCCATGGACAGCGCGCGGATGGCGTTGGCCAGCTCGCGCCGGTTGGTTGATGTCTTGCCTTTGCCCGCCACCGGGGCCTGGGTTTCTACCGTCATGGGTTAAGTCCTCAATGCTCGAAATCTTGTCGACCCGAAAACGCTTGCGCGGTTTCGCGTCCGTCGTCGGCGCCGATTCAAAAACAGCAACACCCCCTGGCACCGTTGGGCTGGTCAGTCACCAAAGGGAGCGGAAACCGGATACGCCTGATGATTCTTGTCTGTTTTAGGGGTGCCGTTTAGTTGCAACACACGGCAACCGGGGCCTTGGCACAGTTCCTCAAACCGCGCGCATTTTCGCTCACACCCGGTTTTAGGGCAATAGCCGGAAATCGGCCCCTGTTCATTCCATTATCCGCCCATAAACAGGTTTTTGTGCGTGAAGCGGTTATCGTAAGGGATCAAAACGATCAATCGCGCACCGGCTTCCAGTTGGCATCGATCCAGGTTTTCCACAGCGCGTACAGGGCCGGCGTGGCCGCCGCCACCACCGAGCGGGGCTTCAGCGCGTAATTGAAAATCGTATCGCCTTCGAGCGTGGTGGCCATGCCACCGGCTTCGGCCAGGATCAGGCTGCCGCCGGCGTAATCCCACAGCTTTTGCCCGCCATGCAGATACAAATGAAAGCGGCCGTCCGCGAGCCAGCACCATTCGAGGCTGCTGGCGCCGAAATTTCGCTGCGAGCCGTAAGGCGGATAGGCCCCCAGCTGCGCGGCCAGCGGCGGCTGCAGGCGCTTGAAATCCACCGACGCCATGCAGCGGCGCAGTTCGCCCGGCAGCGGCGGCTCGTGCACGCCCAGCGTCATTTCGTTCAGGCGCGCGCCCTGGCCGCGGCGCGCCATAAAGCATTCGTCGCGCACCGGGTCGTAGACCATGCCGAGCTCCTGGCGGCCATTGATGATGAGGGCCAGCGACACGGCGAAATACGGAATGCCGTTGGCGAAATTGCTGGTGCCGTCCAGCGGATCCACGCACCACAGGCCCTGCCCCCCGGTGGTCAGGCGCTCGTGGTCGCTGCCGGACATTTCCTCGCCGAGGAAGTCGTATTCCGGCCAGTGGCGCGCCAGGTCGGACTTCAGGCGCTGCTGCATGGCCACATCGGCTGCGGTCACCACGCTGCCGTCGTGCTTGATGTGGCGGATGACGTCGGCGAACAGCGGAATCAGTTCTTCGCGCGCCGCCAGGCGCACGATTTCATGCAAAGTTTCGAGCGCGGGCAGCGTCATCGGCCTTTGCCATTGAGCGGTATCACGCGCGCCTGGCCGCCATGCACGGATTTCCGCTCCAGATCGCGCAGGGCCTTGTGAAACTCGCCCTGGATGCGCCACATGATGTCCGCGCCGGCCGGCGAATAAAACACGGCTTCGTAGGAAACCGGCTGGTCGAGCGATTGCCGCGCCTGCGGCGCGAAACGCTGCCATGCCAGCTCGATCATGCGCCTGCCCTCGCGGTCGACGAAGATGAATTCCTCGCCGTCCACCACCGCGAGAAACTGCATGCTGCGGATCGGCACGAACAGGCAACCGCCGGCGGCGCGCTTGAGCAGCACGTGCGCGAGGTTATAGGTCTCGGCCGGCAGCGTGCGCGGTTCGCGGGACAGCTCCGGCGGACGGTAAAAGGTTTCCTCGACGATCATTTATGAATTTTTTGCCACAGAGACCACAGAGGACACAGAGAAAAAAACCCTGGCTGATATTTTCATTTTCCCCGTGATCTCTGTGTGCTCTGTGGCTGACGGTATTATTCCTGTGCTCCCTTCCACTTGATCGAGCAGCCCATGCTCGGGACCTGGTCCTTCGGGCCCTGGCCGGTCTGCGCCACCTGCTTCATGGCCTCGAACAGGTCGCGGCGCGCGTTCGGCACCGGTTCCTTGCGCGACTCGTCCAGCCGCCCGCGGTATTGCAATTTCAAATCCCGGTTGTAGCCGAAAAAATCCGGCGTGCACACCGCGCCATAGGCCTTGGCAATCTCCTGGGTCTCGTCGTACAGGTACGGGAACGGGAAATTCAGCTCCTGCGCCACCCGCTTCATGTTGTCGAAGGAATCTTCCGGATAGTCTGCGGGATCGTTCGACATGATCGCCACCGAATTGACGCCCTGCTGTTTCAGCTCGCGCGCATCGCGGATGATGCGGTCGCGCACCGACTTGACGTAGGGACAGTGATTGCAGATGAACATCACCAGCAGGCCGTTCGGGCCGCGCGCCTCGCTCAGGGTCCAGATTTTTCCGTCCACGCCGGGCAGGCGGAAATCCGGGGCCGACTGGCCGAAATCGCACACCGGGGTTTCAGTACGCACCATAACCACTCCTCAAGACCTTAATTAACATGGGGCAACGCGCCCTGTATCATCAGGCAGTCTATGGATAACGACTCCCTGACGCAACGTGACAGGCGGGTGCTGTGGCATCCCTGCACGCAGATGCGCGACCACGAAACCCTGCCGCTCATTCCCATCCGCCGCGGGCAGGGCGTGTGGCTGGAGGATTTCAACGGCAAGCGCTATCTCGACGCCATCAGCTCGTGGTGGGTGAATCTGTTCGGCCACGCCAACCCGCGTATCAATGCCGCCATCGAGAAGCAGTTGCAGCAACTCGAGCACGTCATTCTCGCCGGCTTCACACACGAGCCGGTGGTACAGCTGTCCGAGCGCTTGATTGAAATCGCGCCGCGCGGCCTGGCGCACTGTTTCTATGCCTCGGACGGTTCCGCGGCGCTGGAAATCGCGCTCAAAATGAGCTTCCACTACTGGCAGAACCGCGGCGAGAAACAGCGCACACGCTTCATCAACCTGGCGAACAGCTACCACGGCGAAACCCTCGGCGCGCTTTCCGTCGGCGACGTCGCTCTCTATAAGGAGACATACCGGCCGCTGCTGCTGGACCCGGTCACGGTCAAATCCCCGGACTGCTACCACCGCGAGCCCGGCGAATCCTGTGCCGATTATTCCATGCGCGCCTTCGCCGACATGGAGCAGGCGCTCGCGCGCCATGCCGGGGAAGTCTGCGCCGTGGTGGTGGAGCCGCTGGTGCAATGCGCCGGCTCCATGCGCATGTACGATCCGGTTTATCTGAAATTATTGCGCCAGGCCTGTGACAAACACCGCGTGCACCTCATCGCCGATGAAATCGCCGTCGGCTTCGGCCGCACCGGCACGATATTCGCCTGCAAACAGGCCGGCATTACCCCCGATATGCTGTGCCTCGGCAAGGGGCTGACCGGCGGCTACCTGCCGCTGTCGGCCTGCCTCGCGACGGATGACATCTACCAGGCGTTCTATGCCGAATACACGGCGCGCAAGGCCTTCCTGCACTCGCATTCCTACACCGGCAATCCGCTCGCCTGTTCCGCGGCGCTGGCCACGCTCGATATCTTTCGCGACGATGACGTGATCAATCGCAACAGGACATTGGCTGAACACATGAGACGGACCACCGCCGCGCTGGCGGAACATCCGCACGTGTCCGAAGTACGGCAGCGCGGCATGATCCTGGCGATCGAGATGGTGAAGGACAAGAAAACCCGCGAGGCCTACCCCTGGCAGGAGCGGCGCGGGCTGGCGGTTTACCGTCACGCGCTCGCGCGCGGCGCGCTGCTGCGTCCTTTGGGCGACGTGATCTACTTCATGCCGCCGTACGTCATCAAAACGGAGGAGATTGATTTTCTCGCCGAGATCGCG
>JBFMBB010000113.1:0-8919 GCA_040755435.1 Pseudomonadota bacterium
CGCCGCTCGAGGATGTGCAGGTGCTCGCCCTTGCGGTCCTCGATCAGTGGCGCCAGCAGCATGAGCTTGGTGCCCTCGGGCAGGGCCATGACGTGGTCCACCATCTGGCTCACGGTCTGGGCCTTGAGCGTGACGCCGTGGTCCGGGCAGCGCGGCTCGCCCACGCGCGCGTACAGCAGGCGCAGGTAGTCGTAGATCTCGGTGACGGTGCCGACCGTGGAGCGCGGGTTGTGCGAGGTCGATTTCTGCTCGATGGAGATGGCCGGGCTCAGGCCCTCGATCAGGTCCACGTCCGGTTTTTCCATGAGCGCCAGGAACTGGCGCGCGTAGGCCGACAGCGACTCGACGTAGCGCCGCTGGCCCTCGGCGTAGAGCGTGTCGAAGGCAAGCGAGGACTTGCCGGAGCCGGACAGGCCGGTGATCACGATGAGCTTGTCGCGCGGCAGGTCGACGTCGACGTTCTTGAGATTGTGCGTGCGTGCGCCGCGGATGCGGATGGTTTCCATGCTGCTGAGTATCTTCGGAGGATGCCGACCCAAAGGGAAACCTGTTAATATACTGAAAATAGCCTATTTTTCCCAACCCAGAAGAATGTTCCCCTCTTCCGACCGCATGTCCCCGCAGGAGCGGCGCGCCGCCGCCGGCCTGGCCAGTATTTACGGCCTGCGCATGCTGGGGATGTTCCTGATCCTGCCGGTGTTCGCGCTGTACGCGGAACACCTGCCGGGCGGCGAAAACCACACTCTCGTGGGCCTGGCGCTGGGCATGTACGGCCTGACCCAGGCGTTGCTGCAATTGCCCTTCGGCATGGTCTCGGACCGCGTGGGGCGCAAGCGCGTCATCTATTTCGGGCTGGTGCTGTTCGCCCTCGGCAGTTTCATCGCCGCCGCGGCTGACGACATCTACATGGTCATCATCGGCCGCACCATCCAGGGCGCGGGCGCGATCAACGCCGCGGTCACGGCGCTGCTCGCGGATCTGACACGCGAGGAACATCGCACCAAGGCCATGGCCATGGTCGGCGCCAGCATCGGCCTGACCTTCGCGCTGTCCCTGATCCTGGGTCCGGCGTTTTATCACCTGATCGGCGTTCCGGGTATTTTCGCCATGACCGGCGTGCTGGCGCTGCTGGCGGTCCCGATGATGAAGTTCGTCGTCCCCGACCCGCGCGCCAGCCATTTCCATTCCGACGCCGAGGCCACGCCGGCCGGGCTGCCCGAGGTGTTGCGCAATGGCGAGCTCGGACGGCTCAATTTCGGCATCTTCGCGTTGCACGTGGTGCAGATGGCGATGTTCGTGGTGATGCCGCTGCTGCTGCGCGAGTCCGGCGGGCTCGACGCCAATCATCACTGGCAGGTGTATCTGCCGGTGCTGGCGATCTCGGTCGCGTTCATGGTGCCGCTGATCGTGTACGGCGAGAGGAAGGCCAGGGTCAAGCCGGTGTTCGTCGGTTCGGTGGCGCTGATGCTGGTCACGGAGCTTGCCTTCATTTCCACCTTGAATCATTTCTGGGGCGTGGTTGCGACGCTCACGCTTTATTTCACCGCCTTCAACGTGCTCGAGGCCACGCTGCCCTCGCTGGTGAGCAAGATCGCACCGGCCCGGGCCAAGGGCACGGCCATGGGCATCTACAACACCTCGCAGGCGCTGGGGCTGTTCGTCGGTGGCGCGGCGGGCGGGATATTGTCGCAGCATTTCGGAGCCGCCGCCGTGTTCGAGTTCGGTGCGGTGCTGATCGGCATCTGGCTGGCTCTGGCCTGGGGCATGAAAGCGCCGCCGGCGGTGAAGAACCTGATGTTTCACATCAGCGCCCTGAGCGCGGACGACGCGCGGCGGCTGGAACAGAAACTGAAAGGCGTCATGGGCGTGGCCGAGGCCAGCGTGCTGGCGGACGAGGGCGTGGCCTATCTCAAGGTCGACAGCCGCCGCTTCGACGAGCAGGCGCTGCGCCGCCTGTTGCCGTCGACCTGAGATTTTTCTCTAAAGCTTTTGATGTTCATTCCTCATTTGAATTCTCAGAACCCGACTGTAAACCGGTGAAATTCATCGGCCCGGCGCCGTGCCGCCGGTGGAATTGTGTCGGCATTTGATTCTGGCTATGATGCCTTGCCCTCAACTTCACGG
This sequence comes from Pseudomonadota bacterium, assembly GCA_040755435.1. GTDB lineage: Bacteria > Pseudomonadota > Gammaproteobacteria > Acidiferrobacterales > Sulfurifustaceae > Sulfuricaulis. Next base: position 2,125 of record JBFMBB010000113.1, read on the forward strand.
AGAAACGGGTTATTTATTTCGGCACAGGGCTCCGTGCATAACCAATGGAGATGCAAGCATGGCACGCGGTGTAAACAAGGTAATTCTGGTCGGTAACCTGGGGCGCGACCCCGAAGTGCGTTATTCCCCCAACGGCTCGGCGGTGGCGAACGTCACGCTGGCCACCTCGGAATCGTGGAAGGACAAGAATTCCGGCGAGAAACAGGAAAAGACCGAATGGCACCGGGTGGTGTTTTTCGGGCGCCTGGCCGAGATCGCCGGGGAGTACCTGAAGAAGGGCTCGCAGGTGTACGTGGAAGGGCGCTTGCAGACGCGCAAGTGGCAGGACAAGGAAGGGCACGACCGCTACACCACCGAAATCGTCGCCAATGAAATGCAGATGCTCGGCTCGCGCGGCGGCGCCGGCGTCCCGAGCGACAATTTCAACCAGGACCAGCCGGCGGAAAGCAGCGCGCCGGCCGGCGCCAAAAAGGCCGGTGCCACGGCGGCCGCCGGCGATTTCGACGACGACATCCCGTTCTAGAGAAATACGAGAGCCGGGTACGGAGGGGGGCGCGGGATAATTCCCTCGCCCCTTTTTTTGCCGTTCCGGTGCTTATCCCGGCGGCCAGCGCATGTGGCGGCCGCCGAGCAGATGCAGATGGATATGGAACACCGACTGGCCGGCATCGGCATTGCAGTTCATGACGAGGCGGTAGCCCGATTCGGCAATCCCGGTTTCCCGGGCGATGTGCGCCGCGGCCTTGACCAGCTTGCCGGTGAGTTCGGCGTGGCCCGCATTCAGATCGTTGAGTGTGGCAATGTGCTGTTTCGGAATCACCAGCACGTGCACGGGCGCCTGCGGATTGATGTCGTTGAACGCCAGCACCTCGCTGTCCTCGTAAACCGTGCCGGGCTTGATGCTCCCTGACACCATTTTGCAAAACAGGCAGTCTGCTGTCATATCCCCTCTTCGTCCCGAAAGGACGCAACCGGTTGCGGCGGCCACAGACCTGCCAGCATAGAGCGGTTACAGCCGGAAAAAAAGGGTCGCGCGCCAGGGAGTGGCGAAGCGCAAAATGGCGTCTATATAATTCTGGGAACAGGGCTACGTTTTTTCGCGAGGGGACTGAAAATGCCTATGTATGAGGAGCCGGTGGTGGGGGCTTTTTACGAAGACCGGGAGGAGGACGGCCGCACCTTCGAGGTGACCGCCTTCGATGAAAACGACGGCACGATCGAGATCCAGTACGGCGACGGCACCACCGATGAGATCGACCTGGACGACTGGTACGGCATGGACCTGGAACAGCTGGAGTCAGACGAGGACGAAGACGAAGAGGACGATGTCGACGACAGCGATGCGACCGACGACGATGACGATACCGACCTGGATGAGGACGAGGATCTCGGCGAAGACGAGGAATAAGAACCGGCTGCCGCGGGACTGGCAGGGGCGTTAGTCCCGGTAAAAATGGACGGCCGGCTTCAGTGCGGCTTTCCCGGCCCGGGCGAGTTAACGGGACAACGATCCACCGGATCGTTGTCCCGAATCCGTTATACCCTCGACAAACTTTCCATGCGCCAGAGGCGCATCAACCGTGTTTCCGGAAACGTCTGAATTCCGGGTTTCCGCTTACACCATGTCCTTCAGCGATTTCAGCGGCTGGCACTTGACCACGTTGCGCGCGGGCTTGGCCTTGAAAATGACCTCTTCCTTGGTGAACGGGTTGATGCCCTTGCGCGCCGGCACCGCGGGCTTGTAGATCATCTTGATCTTCATCAGGCCGACGAGATTGAAAATGCCCGGACCTTTTTTCAGATCGCGCTCAATGAGGCTGGTCAGCGTGTCGAAAACCGCCACCACGTCCTTGCGCTTGAGATTGGTTTTCTCGGCGATATGGGCGTAAATCTCGGACTTGGTGGTTGGTTTCTTTCCCGACTTGTTGTTTGCCATGTAATGCTCCTGAGTGGAAGGTGGGTTAGGGGTTCCGTCAAACGCGCATAATTTAGCGGAAAAAGCAGGGGGATAGAAGAGCGCCATCGCATTTTTCCCGAAAATTTCAGGGTTCGAAACCGCGGTCAGTCCGGCGCTTGCCTGGCGTGTTTCGGCGTGATGCTCGCGGAGTTCTTGTCCCGACGCGTCGCCGCCGGCGCCGCCGACATTGCCAACCCGTTGCCACCGACCGGCTACCCGATCCGATGCGCGCGGGCATTGCCTGGAACAGTGGTTACGGACCGCCATGGTCAGGCAACGGAATGCCCGGCGCGCCAGACAATGCTTTAAAAATAATGCGTTACAGGGGGTCCCGGGATATAATCCGGCTTGTTTGTCTGATTCTCCGCCCCCATACTTGGGGGCGCGCTTTTTCGGGAGACACCATCATGCCGATTTACGAATACGAATGCGGGTCCTGCGGGCACCGGCTGGAGGCCATCCAGAAGATGAGCGATCCGGTTCTGAAGGATTGCCCCGCCTGTGGCCAGTCCACCCTCAAGAAGCTGATTTCCGCCGCCGGGTTCCAGCTCAAGGGCAGCGGCTGGTACGCCACGGATTTCAAGGACAGCGGGAAGAAAAAGGAAACATCCGGGCCTTCGGACACGCCGTCGAAAAAGAAGGCCGGCGGCGGCTGCGGCGGCGGCGGTTGCGGCTGTCACTGAGCGGATAGTGAAGTCCTCCTTGGTTCGTCCTGAAACAAGAATGGCCGCCCTGCGGCGTTACCTGATGGCCGGGCTGCTGGTCTGGGTTCCGCTCGGCGTCACCCTGCTGATCGTCGCGTTCCTGGTGGACCTGATGGACCAGACCCTGCTGCTGCTGCCGGCGGCGATCCAGCCGGAAAACCTGCTGGGTTTCCGTATCCCCGGCCTGGGACTGGTGTTGACCGCCATCGTGGTGTTGCTGACGGGCATGGTGGTGACCAATCTCTTCGGTCAGCAGCTGTTCAGCATCGGCGAGCGCCTGTTGCAGCGCATCCCGCTGGTGCGTTCGATCTACGCCTCGGTCAAGCAGGTGACCGAGAGCATGTTTTCCTCCGGCAAGTCGTTCCGCAAGGTGGTGCTGGTCGAATACCCGCGCCGCGGCATGTGGTCGCTGGCGTTCCAGACCGGGCCGGGGGCGGGCGAGATCAGCCGCAAGACCGGGCAGGAGATCGTGAACATCTTCATCCCCACCACGCCCAACCCGACCTCCGGTTTCTTTCTCATGGCCCCGCGCGACGACGTGATCGAGCTCGACATGAGCGTGGACCAGGGCCTTAAAATGCTGCTGTCGGTCGGCGTGGTGGTGCCGGAAAGCAGAAAAGACGAACTCATCGATCAGCACGCGCGCCAGGCCTCCTGAGCGCATTCCGTTTTTTTCATACACAAGAAACAGGTAATCATGCGCAGTCATTTTTGCGGCGAACTCAACGAATCCTTCATCGGGAAACGCGTCACCCTGTGCGGCTGGGCCCACAGCCGGCGCGACCACGGCGGCGTGATTTTCATCGACCTGCGCGACCGCGAGGGCGTGGTGCAGACCGTGCTCGATCCCTCGAAAAAGGAGCCTTTTGCGATCGCCGAGTCGGTGCGCACCGAATTCGTCCTGCGCATCGAGGGCAGCGTGCGCGCGCGCCCGGCCGGCACGGAGAATGCGCATTTGCGCACCGGCAAGGTGGAAGTCGTCGCCGACAGCATCGAGATCCTCAACCGCGCCGAGGCGCTGCCGTTCCAGCTCGATGAAGAAGGGCTTTCCGAGCAGGTGCGCCTGACCTATCGTTATCTCGACCTGCGCCGCGATTTCATGCAGAAAAACCTGCGCCTGCGCCACCAGGTGGCCCAGACCCTGCGCCGCTTCCTGGAAGACCGCCATTTCACCGAAATCGAAACCCCGATGCTGACCAAGTCCACGCCTGAGGGGGCGCGCGACTACCTCGTGCCCTCGCGCACGCATCCCGGGCATTTCTTCGCGCTGCCGCAGTCGCCGCAGCTGTTCAAGCAGCTGCTGATGGTCGCGGGCTTCGAGCGTTATTTCCAGATCACGCGCTGCTTCCGCGACGAGGACCTGCGCGCCGACCGCCAGCCGGAATTCACCCAGCTCGACATCGAAACCTCGTTTCTCGATGAAGACGGCGTGATGGGCTTGATGGAAGAAATGCTGCGCACGCTGTTCAAGAACGTGCTGGGCGTGGACCTGCCGAATCCGATCCCGCGCATGAGCTACGACGAGGCCGTGCGCCGCTTCGGCTCCGACCGGCCCGACCTGCGCGTGCCGCTGGAGCTGGTCGACGTCGGCGACTTGATGAAGACCGTCGAGTTCAAGGTGTTCGCCGGGCCGGCCAACAACCCGGGCGGGCGCGTGGCGGCGCTGCGTGTGCCGAAAGGCGGCGAGTTGCCGCGCAGCCAGATCGACGGTTATACGACCTTTGTCGCCCAGTACGGCGCCAAGGGCCTGGCCTACATCAAGGTCAACGACGCCGCCAAGGGGCGCGACGGCCTGCAATCGCCGATCCTGAAGTTCCTCCCGGACGAGGTCATCGCCGGCATCCTGCAGCGTACCGGCGCGCAGACCGGCGACCTGATTTTCTTCGGCGCCGACAGCGCCAAGGTGGTCAACGACGCGCTCGGCGCGTTGCGCCTGAAGCTGGGCGAGGATCTCAAGCTCAGGCAGGAAGGCTGGAAGATCCTGTGGGTGGTGGATTTCCCGATGTTCGATTACGACACCGACGCCAAGCGCTGGGTGGCGCTGCATCATCCCTTCACCTCGCCCAAGACCGAGGACCTGGACCGGGTGGACCTCGACCCCGCGAACGTCAAGGCGCGCGCCTATGACATGGTGCTGAACGGTTCCGAGATCGGCGGCGGTTCCATCCGCATCCATCGCGTGGACGTGCAGGAAAAGGTGTTCGCCGCGCTCGGCATCGGCGCGGAAGAGGCACGCGCCAAGTTCGGCTTCCTGCTGGATGCGCTGCGCTACGGCGCGCCGCCGCACGGCGGCATCGCCTTCGGCCTCGACCGCCTGTGCGCGCTCCTGAGCGGCGTGGATTCGATCCGCGACGTGATCGCCTTCCCCAAGACCCAGAAGGCCTCCTGCCTCATGACCGAGGCACCGAGCCCGGTGGACGAGACGCAACTGCGTGAATTGCACATCAGGTTGCGCAAGCCGCCGGAGAAATCATCCGGTGAGGTTGCCGGTGCCCCCGCAGAGCAAAAAGTTTAAACGCCCCGAATCGGTGCTGGTCGTGGTGTATACCCGGACCGGCAAGGTGCTTTTATTGAAACGCGCGGGCGAGGGCGATTTATGGCAGTCGGTCACCGGCAGCCTGAAATGGGAAGAAACCGACCCGCGCCTTGCCGCGGTGCGCGAGCTGCGCGAGGAAACCGGCCTGGACGCCGCCGGTCTGCGCGATGCCGGCGTGACGAACCGCTACACGATCCTGCCGCAATGGCGCCGCCGTTACGCGCCCGAGGTGAAAGAGAACACGGAATATGTGTATTTCCTTGCACTCCCCGCGGAAAAAGAGATAACTTTGAATCCTGCCGAGCACACGGAATACGGCTGGTATTCCTTCGATGCCGCCGCGTCGAATGTGTTTTCCTGGACGAACCGCGAGGCCATTCTGAAAGCGAAAGGTAATGATTGAGCATGGCGACCGCACTGGCCTATGAGCAATTCGACAGCGTCCCCGACGGGGATTGCGACGCGCGCATTCGCGAAGCGAAGGCGCGGCTCGGCAAGCGCCTGGTGATCCTCGGGCATCACTACCAGCGCGACGAGGTCTACCGTCACGCCGACTTCACCGGCGACTCGCTCAAGCTGTCGCGCCTGGCGGCCTCGAGCGACGCCGATTACATCGTCTTCTGTGGCGTGCACTTCATGGCCGAGGTCGCCGACATCCTGTCGCGGCCGGAGCAGATTTCCATTCTGCCCGACCTCGCCGCCGGCTGTTCCATGGCCGACATGGCCAATTACACCGCGGTGCAGCGCGCGTGGAAGGAACTGGGCCAGTTGTTCGACCCGGACCAGCGCGTGACGCCCGTCACCTACATCAACTCCTCGGCCGACCTCAAGGCCTTCTGCGGCAATCACGGCGGGCTGGTGTGCACCTCGTCGAACGCCGCGCGCGTGCTCGAGTGGGCCTGGAAGCAGCGCGAAAAGGTGCTGTTCTTCCCCGACCAGCATCTCGGCCGCAACACCGCGTACCGCATGGGCATCCCGCTGGAAGACATGGTCGAGTGGGATTTCAACCAGCCGCGCGGCGGCCTGACACGCGAGCAGATCGAGAAGGCGAAGATCATTTTGTGGAAGGGCTTCTGCTCGGTGCACCAGATGTTCAAGCCGCAGCACATCGACGCGTTCCGCAAGAACCACCCGCAAGGCAAGGTGATCTCGCATCCCGAATGTTCCTTCGAGGTGTGCCAGAAATCGGATTACGTCGGCTCCACCGAATTCATCATCAAGACCGTCGAGCAGTCGGCCCCCGGCACGCACTGGCTGGTCGGCACCGAGCTCAACCTGGTGAACCGCCTCGCCGAACAGGGCCGGGCGCAGGGCAAGATCGTCGAATTCATGTCGCCCACCGTGTGCATGTGCTCCACCATGTTCCGCATCGATCCGCAGCACCTGCTGTGGACCCTGGAAAACCTGGTTGCCGGGCGCGTGGTCAACCAGATCAAGGTGGCCCCGGCCGAGGCCGAGGCTGCGCGCGTGGCGCTCAACCGCATGCTCGACGTCTCGCCCTGACGGGCGGTTTCAAGTTTCAGGTTTCATGTTTCAGGCAGGCGCCCAGGTCATCTAACTTGAAACCTGAAACCCTGAAACCTGAAACCGTGGTTCTT
>JBFMBB010000114.1:0-8863 GCA_040755435.1 Pseudomonadota bacterium
GTTGACCACCGCGCGACAGGTCGAGCGAGCGGTCGCGCGCGGTCTTGACCGGAATGTTGACGAAGGCATCGTCCTGCGACAGCCAGTTGGTCAGGCTCATGCCGAGCTCGAGATTGCCGCCGTTGGGCAGGTAGGTGTTCGCCAGAAAGTCGCCGTCGCCGACGACGATGACACGCTGCTCGCGCTTGTTATCAAGCGTGCGCGACAGCGCCACGGCGAGGTTGAGCGGGCCGCGGATGTCCCGGCCCTTGTTGAACTGGATCGGCCCGTCGAGCGCGCCGGTCTCGGACCAGCTCTCGGCGCGGGTGTCCATCAGCACCGCGCCCTGCCAGCCCTCGGGGGCGTTGAGGCTGATGCCGGCGGCCTGCGGGAACACCGTGTTGTCCCCGAAGCTGCGCACCACGGGATGCGAGCCGTACTTGGTCACCACGATCGCCGCGGCGTTGCCGGTGATGTTTTCGGAGGCCGGGTCCACGATCACGCCTGGATGAAATTCAATGCCGAGACTTTCCGCCAGCGGTTCCAGTCCGAGCAGCAGGCCGGGGTCGTGCAGCCACAGCAGGTTGCCGCCGCGATCGAGATAGCCCTGGATTTCCCTGACTTCGCCCGCGAGCAGGCGCGAGCGCGGTCCGGCGATCACCAGCACCGTGGTGTTGTCCGGAATCCGCGGGTGTTCGCCGAGTGACAGCGTGCGGGTCTGGAAGCCGCGGCTGCGCAGCTGTCCGGCCCAGGTGGAGTAATCGAAATTCGCCTGCTTGTCCGGGCTGCGTTCGCCGTGACCGCTGAGGAACACCACCCAGCGCTCGCCGCGGTGGCCGAGACGCGTGAGCGCGTTGGTGAAATTCTGTTCGTTGAGCTGCGTTGGCGGCAGGTTCTCGCGCGCGTCGCCGTATTCGAACACCAGTTCGCCGTCGAATTGCACGCCGGCCTCGCGCACGCGTTCGGGCGAGGTGTCCGGGTCGACGAACTCCAGCGTGATGTCGGGTTTGTGTTTCTGGTAGCGCCCCACCATTTCCTGGATGAAGCGGCGGGTCTCGCCGCGCTGGCTGGCGAAGGCGGTGATCCTGAGCGGCTCCTTGAGCCGCTCCGTCACCGTCACGCTCGCCGGCGCCAGCGAATGCCGGTGCAGGCGGGTCCAGTCGAATTGCAGGTGGTATTCCTTCGCCAGCCATTGCAGCAGCCCCACGGCCAGCAGGAACAGCACCACGAAGCTCACGTTCATGAGCCGCAGCTGCCAGTGGGTTTTGGGCGTGTGGTACATGGTTCAGTTCGCGCGCGCGTCCGTCATGTCAGCCTCCGAGCCGGTCGGCATCGAGGCGCCGGATGCTGAGCACCAGGAAGGTGATGATGAGCAGCAGGTGATAGGCGGCATCGGCGCTGTCGAATATGCCTTCCAGGAAGGGCTTGTAGTGATTGAACAGCGACAGGTAAGCGAGCCAGTTGCCGCCGGCGGTGCCATGCCCGGACCAGTCGAGGATCCAGAACAGGAGCAGGGCGCCGAAACTGCTGATGGCCGCCACCGTGGTGTACTGCGTGAGCGTGGACATGAACAGCCCCACGGCGGCGAAGCCCGCCAGCAGCAGCGCCAGCCCGAGAAAGCCCGAGGCCATCAGGCCCAGGTCCAGGCTCGCGCCGAAGAGCAGGGACAGCGGCATGAGCGCGATCATGCCCAGCAGCACCAGCAGGAACAGCAGGATGCCGAAATATTTTCCGAGCACGATCTCGGTCATCGACAACGGCGCGCTGAACAGCAGCGCCAGCGTGCGGTTGCGCCTCTCTTCCGCCACCAGGCGCATGGTCAGCAGCGGCACCACCAGCAGCAGGATCACGGCGGCGTTGCCGAGCAGGTCGGGCAGGACGATTTCCGTCAGCCCCGGCGCGCTGTCCATCGCCATCAGCTGCGGCTGGTACAGCTGGAACACTTCGAGCCGGCTGAGGAACAGGAAGCCGAGGATCAGCTGCACCACCGCCAGAATGGACCACGCCAGCGGCGAGAGGAACAGCGACTTGAACTCGCGCAGGGCGATGGTCAGGATCATGACGCCAGCTCCGGCGTGACGGCGGGCGCGGGGGCGCGTGCGTCCTCCGCCGCCGTGTCCGTGGTCAATTCCAGGAATACCTGTTCCAGCGACAGCCGCCCGGGTCGGATCTCATAAAGTCCCCAGTCGTTGTCCACCGCCAGGCGCAGGATGGCGTCCGTCGGATTCTGCCCGGCTTCATGGAACACGTGCAGGCGTCCGTCGGTTTCCGGGCGCACCGATTTCACGCCCGGCAGTTTTTCCAGCCGCTCCCGTGCCGGCGGGTGGCGGAAGGCGACCGTGAGCGAGGCCGATTTCATGTGATGCTCCAGCCCCTCGATGCTTTCGTTCAGCACCAGCTCGCCCTTGTTGATGATCTGCACGCGGTCGCAGGTGGCCTGTACTTCCGGCAGGATATGCGTGGACAGGATCACGCCGTGTTCCTTGCCCAGCTCGCGGATGAGCGCGCGGATCTCGCGGATCTGGATCGGGTCGAGGCCGACCGTGGGCTCGTCCAGGATCACCACCGGCGGCAGATGGATGATGGCCTGCGCGATGCCGACACGCTGCTGGAAGCCCTTGGACAGGTTGCCGATCAGGCGCCGGCCGACGCCGTGCAGGCCGCAGCGTTCCTTGGCGTTGTCGCGCGCCGCCGCGCGCCGCGCGCGCGGGACATGGTTCAGCGCCGCGCAATAGTCGAGGTATTCGTCCACGGTCAGCTCGCGGTACACCGGCGGCTGTTCCGGCAGGTAGCCGATCTGTCTCTTGGCGGCGCGCGGGTCTTCGAGCAGGTCGTGGCCGGCGATGGTCACGCTCCCGCCCGAGGGCGCGAGGTTGCCGCTGATGATCTGCATGGTGGTGGTCTTGCCGGCGCCGTTGGGGCCGAGGAAGCCGAGCACTTCACCCTGGCGGATGGTGAAGCTGACGTCCTTGACCGCCTGCAACGCGCCGTAGAAACGCGAGAGATTCCTGATTTCGACCAGCGTGTTATGGCTCATCGCCCGTGGCCGGTGCTTTGGGTCCTTTCAAGCATGGGCCGCATTTAAGGGAGCGGGGGCGCGAATGTCAATTACGCCTTTATTTGACTTCGCGCCCGGTTTTGCCGCAAAGTGACGCGGCCCGTAACGAAGTTTTCGCTTGCGGGCCGCGGCCGGCTCGGGAGAGGCCCGCCGCTGCCGAGGTAATCCGCTGTAAATAATGGACTTTTCCAGGGTCGGACTGGGTGGCACGGAATATGCCTCTGATACCGGTAAGAGAAGGTAAAGATCCATGAAACAGGCCCTGACACTACTGAATACGCTCATCATCGGTTTCGCCGCCGTGGTCTGGACCGACATCGGTGAAAGCTCCGACCCGGTGCTCGCCGACCGCGAGCTGCCGGCCGAGATCGCCAGCAACTGCGTGCTGACCCAGGCCGCGGACAGCGGAATCTGCCACGCATCCTCCTTCGACCGCCGTTGGGTGGCGAAAACCGCCCAGGGCGACCTGTTTATCGTCACGAATGAACGCTGCACCGGCAGCGAATGCCGCGCCTGGCTGGTGGAGAAGTCCGAAGCCGCCGCGGGCGTGCTGCTCAGCTTCGACGCCACCTTCCGCGTGCGCGAGGACAAGAGCGGATACCCGGTGATCGAGAGCTATACCAGCATGTCCGCCACCGAGGGCGCCTACAGCCGCTACGAGTGGACCGGCAAGGCCTACGACCGCACCGCCAGCCGCCTGGTGTACAACGTGGACGGCGTGGAATGCGGCACGCGCGAGGAATGCCGCCACGCCGCCAGCGAGGCGATCGCGCAGAAGCAGGTCGACCGCGCCGTGCGCATCTGGGAGAACGTCGGCGGCGTGTCCTGGATCTGATCCGCACTCAAGACTTCTCCGCTTTCCGATTCACCACATGCCCGCGTCAGCGGGCATTGTGTTTTTGGGCGGCATCAAACCCGGTTTCTGCCCGTGGTTTTTATCCTCCGCGTTTTGGGGAACAATAGGACTCATTCAGAAAAAACCATCGAGCCTGTTCCCATGACCTTCAAGATACGCATCCAGTCCAGCGGCCGTGAATTCGAAGCTGCGGAAAACGAGACTGTGCTCGCCGCGGCGCTGCGTCAGGGCGTGATGCTGCCCTACAGCTGCCGCAACGGCGCCTGCGGCACCTGCAAGGGGAAAGTGCTCTCGGGCCGGGTGGATTACGGCACGTATGAAGCCAAGGCCATGAGCGAGGCCGAAAGGGAACAGGGGCATGCGCTGTTCTGCCAGGCCAAGGCGCTGTCCGATCTGGTGATCGAAGCGAAGGAAATCGCCGCGGCCAGGGATATCCCCATTCGCATCATGCCGGCGCGCGTGGTGCAAATGGAAAAGCTCGCGGACGACGTGATGCGGCTGTCGCTCAAGCTGGCCGAGGGCCAGCGCCTGCAATACCTCGCCGGGCAGTACATCGACATACTCTTGAGCGGCAACCAGCGCCGCAGTTTTTCGCTGTCGACCTCGCCGCTGTCGGATGAATTGCTGCAATTGCACATCCGCCACGTGCCGGGCGGTTTTTACACCGGTCACGTGTTCACCAAGATGCAGGAGAAGGACCTGATCCGCTTCCAGGGCCCGTACGGCATGTTTTTCCTGCGCGAAGAATCGGAGCGCCCGGCCATCCTGGTCGCGGGCGGCACCGGCTTCGCGCCCATCAAGAGCATCCTGGAATACGCCTTCGCCAAGAGTGTCGCGCGCCCGTTGCACCTGTACTGGGGCGTGCGCGCCAAACGCGATCTGTACCTCGATCTGCCCCAGGCCTGGGCCCGGGAGCACGGCAACTTCAAATTCACCCCGGTATTGTCCGAGCCGCGGCCGGAGGATCAGTGGGACGGGCGCCGGGGCTGGGTGCACGAGGCGGTGGCCGCGGATTACCCGGATTTGAGCGGTCACGAGGTCTATGCCAGCGGTCCGCCGCCCATGATCGAGGCGCTCAAGGCCACGGTGAAAAAACATGGCCTGCCGCAGGACCGGTTGTATTATGATTCCTTCGAGTTCGCCCACGCGCCGGCCCCGTAAGGGAGCCGCCTTTCAGGGAGAGAAATCATGCGCATGATTCTGACGGTTATGTTCCTGGCTTTGGCGTTGACCGCTTGCGGCGAGAAGAAAGAGGTCAAGGACACGATATTCGGTTCCCAGGCGCAGATGAAGGACAAGGCCCGCGCGGTGGAGGACAAGTTGAAAGAGGGCGCGGAAAAAACCCGCGAGGCCGTGAAGGCGTCCGAACAGGATGACGGGGCGGAACAACAAAAAGGCTATTAGAAGAAGTTCCGGAAATGATCGTTACCATCCAGCTGCATGGCAAGCCGGTGCGCGTGGAACTGAGCGCGGCGGCCGAACGCGCTTTGTCGAAGCGCACCAATCCCTTGTTCGCCGAGGTGCAGCTGATCTTCGGCTGCATGATCGCCAAGCGCGTGTGGTTCCGCGACGAGCCGGCGGGAAACGCGGTGGCGGTCAATTCGAAACTGAACGTGTGGTTCCGCCCCGCGCGTTACGCCAAGGCCTGCAGTTTCGACGACATCGACAACGGCGCCGAGGCCAGCGACTACCCGCTGGTGGGCGACCGCGGCCGTTTCGTGCCGGACCTGCTGTCCATCGATTACCGCGGCGGGAAATGGGTCGGGGATTTCACTTATTCGACGGAATTGTTCCGGACGCAGCAGTCGTACCGGGATTTGCCGAATTAGTTACGTAGGGCGCGTATCACGCGCCATTCCGCACGCTTACGCCGGGTTCCGTGGCGCATGATACGCGCCCTGCGGGGAGTTCACCGCGCCGCGCGGAAGCGCGAAACGGTCGATCCCAGTCCGCGCGCGGGCGCGGCACGCGCTTCGCTGGCAACCAGTTCGAGGCCGCGGCGGTAGGCGTTGAGCGCCTTGTCTTTCTCGCCGAGTTTTTCCAGCAGGCCGCCCAGTTCGCGATAGGCGTCCACCGGGCCGTGCTGCGTCAGGCAGGTTTCGTAGTAGCCACGCGCCTTGTTCTCCTCTTTGCAGCGCGACGCCAGGCGCGCCAGTGTCAGCAGCAGTTTCGGGTCGTCGCGGTGCGAGGCCAGCCAGCCCTCGGCGGTTTCCAGCTGATCCGCCGGATTCGCCCCCTGCGCCTGGCCGTACAGTTCCACCAGCGCCGAATCCCAGTTGTCCTCGATGGCGGCGCGCAGCACGTTTTCGGCCTGCGCCATTTCGTTCTGCTGGATCAGCTGGCGCGCATAGATGGCGATCATCGAAGGATGACGGCGCAGGGCTTTCGGCACCGCGTTCCAGGCCTTGTCCAGCACGCCCGGCCGGCCGGAGGGGATGGAAAGCCGCAGCAGCTCGCGGTGCGCCTGCAGTTCCAGTTCGTCGATCTCGCGGGTGGTCATGGCGTAATTCTGGCGCAGGTCCGGGATCAGGCCGATCAGGCCGGTCCAGTCGCGCAATTCGAGGTGCACCTGCGCCAGCAGTTTCAGCACCTGCGGGTGCTTCGGCGCTTCGGCGCGCAATTCGTTCAGGGTCGCCAGCGACTGTTCCATCTGGCGCGCCTCGTGCTGCAGCCAGGCCTGGGTCATGCCGATGGCGAGGTCGTGCTGCGGCGCGTGCTTGTGCGCCAGCGCCAGGTATTCGTCGCGCTTTTCGCTGTTGCCCTGGCCCTCGCAGGCCATGGCCGCGCCCAGGTAATTCAGCAGCGGGGTTTCGCCGTGACGCATGCCGGCGAGCAGCTGGGTTTCGGCCTCGACCCAGTTGCCTTCTGCCAGGTTCGTCAGGCCCTGGATGAGCGCGCTGTGCGCCGTGCGCGCCTGGCGCTTTCCGCGCCAGCGGCCGACGTCGCGCGGGATGCGCCACAGGCGCACGATCATGAACAGCAGCAGGTAAAACAGGAAAAACCCCGCGACCATCAGCGGGATGAAAACCGTCAGCGTCATCTCGACGCTCCACGGCGCGCGCGAAATCAGCACGTAACCGGGATTGTCGATGGCGTAGAAGGTAATCAGCGCCGCCGTGAACAGCAGGACGATGATGAAAATCAGCGTCTTCACGGCGCCTCTTTATTCTCGCTCAGGCGCCGCAGGGCGGCCAGCGATCCGGTGATGTCCGGCATCTCGACGAGCAGCTTCATGTCCTGCAGGCGGGCCAGTTCGGCCTGCATCGCGGTGACGACCTGGGATTCGACGTCGAAGTAATCCTTCAGCAGGCGCTGCGCGGCCTTGAGGTTGTGCAGATAGGTGGGGATGCTGCCCTGCAACAGCGCCTGTTGCGCGCCCAGCAGCATCAGGCGCAGGTTCTCGCGCAGGAAATACTGCTGCTCCGGCGGCAGCAGCGGGCGTTGCGAGGCCACGTCGTCGCGGATGCGCACCAGCGAAAGAATGTCCTGCCACAGGCTGCGCGCGGTCTGGCGCCAGTTGCCGTCGGTGCCGGCCGTCTGCGGCTTGTCTTCCCTGGCCGGCGCATTGGTCCCGCCGGCTTCGCGCAAGCGGATATCCAGCGCCAGCGGCAGCTTGTCCACGGTTTCCGCCAGCGTCACGAGACGCAGGGTGATGCCGCTGACGTCCAGCTTGTCCTGCGATTCCAGCAGCGCGATCTCGCGCGCCAGCTGGCGCCGCACCGGCAGGAATTTCGGCATCGCCAGCTGCTGCAGCTGCTGGTCGGCGGCGCGCAGCGCGGCCAGCGCGGAGTGGGTGTCGCGCGCCAGTTGCAGGCGGTTGTTGGCGATGATCATCAGTTGCTCGGTTTCGGTCAGCGACCATTCCATGCGGTTGCTCCGCAGGTCGCTGTTGAGCTTCTCCAGGGAGGCCTTGATCGCGTCCTGGTTTTCCTTGAGCCGCTTGATGTCCTTATCGGCGCTGGCGACGGTTTCCATCGCCTGATTGGAGCCGGATTCGATGCGGTCGAGCGCGCCGACGATGTCCTGCGTGAACAGATCGGCGTTCTGGTAGAACATCACGTACCACAGGTAGCCGCTGGCAATCAGCGCGATGGTGGCGAGGATGACGGCCAGTCCGCCGCGCACGCGGCCGTGGCGCGCGCCCGGCGCGGAATGATTCGGGGTTGCTCCGGCGGCCGGGGCCGTGGCGGGATTGTTGGCGTCCGTGTCGTTCATGGGGGTTCCGCTGTGTGCCTGTCAGGATTATAAGGTGTTTTGCCCGTCCCGCCATGCCTGGATGGCTTCCAGGATGGCTTCATCGCCGGCCGTCGTCGCCATCCGTGGCCCGGTCTGGAAGCCCAGCTCGCGGCAGACCTGCGCCATGCGTTCGCTGACCACGACGACCGGCGTGCGCAGCAGCCGCGGCCGGCCGGTCTCGCCAATCATGTCGAACAGGTTGCGCAGGCTGTCCACGCTGGTGACGCTGACAATGTCGATTTCCCCACGCTCCCAGCGGCGCCGCAGCGGCGTCGCGTCGGTATCGGGGCGCAGCCGCCGGTAGCACTCGGCGTACTCGACTTCCGCGCCGCGCGCCTTGAGCGTGTCGCCGAGCAGCTCGCGCCCGCCGTCGCCGCGAAAAATGACGATACGTTTCCCTTTCACTGCTTGCAACTCGGGCAGCTCCAGCAACGCCTCGCTGTCGAAGCGGTCCGGCGGCACGATTGCATTTTCGATTCCGAAGCGCTTGAGCTCGCGCGCGCTGCCGCGCCCGACGCAGGCGATCTGCAGAGCCGGTGGCAATCCGCCGCGCGCCTGGATCAGGCCCATGACGCGATTGACGGCGTTCGGGCTGATGAAGATCGCCAGGGAAAAATCCCTGAGCCGGTCGATCACCGCCAGCAGTGCGCGCGTGTCCCGCGGTTCCGCGATCTCGATCACCGGGAAGCGGATGGCCTCGCCGCCGCGCGCCTCGATCAGGCGCGCGAGATTCT
>JBFMBB010000115.1:0-8862 GCA_040755435.1 Pseudomonadota bacterium
TCGGTGCCCTGCTCTCGACCATCATGGTCGGCATCGTGTCGGCCTTCGTCCTGGCAACCAGCCGGGGCATCGACGCGGGCTTTCCCGCGCAATGGTTGCGGAGCTGCCTGACGACATGGCCGGTGGCATTTCCGACGGTGCTGCTGGTCGCGCCGTGGGTGCGCCGGGTCGTGGGTCGTGTGACCGCGTGACGTATTCCCTTTTGCCAGAAAATTGCAGATATTGAGTCTCTGGCCTCTTTTGCCCTGCGGGATTTGACCGAAAGGATTCACAATACACTCTCCCGGAGCGCGACGGAAAACGTATGTATAGACATGAATCATGTATCTTCCCTGCCGCCCAAGACGTTGCCTGCCGGGCACAGCCCGAAACCGCGCCGTGTGACTCCGACAAACCTGCTCATCAGACGAACCAGGAAATTACAATGAAACGACACAGCCTGACGATTCTTGCATTTATCGCTGCGACCTTCGTTACCCAGGCGGTTTCCCACTTTGCGGTCAGTGCCGATCATTACGCGGCAATACCACACATCCGCAAAGAACCGATTTTCCAGTTTGGTTTCCTGGCGATGCTCATTCAGGGGGCAGTCCTTTCCGTGCTCTACGCCAGGATATTTCGCGTGCACCATACCATCAAGAATGCCGTTGGTTTTTCATGGATGATGGGCGCGTTCCTGGTCAGTTACATGGCCCTCGCCGAGGTCGCCAAATACACCGTTCCGTCCACCGCGTCCTGGATCGGCGTCGAGATGGCTTCCGGTTTCGTTCAGTTCACCTTATTCGGAATTCTGTTGTGGCTTGTCTACAGAGGAGCAGTGACAAAATAGCTGTTTTGACCACCGTGATTAAAACAGATATCTTGGTCCGGCCATGCCCCGGTCCAGTGAGTTCGTGGAATTCGTGATTGAACAGATGACGCTTTTTGGAAAGGCGCGGGCGCGCGCCATGTTCGGCGGCTACGGCATTTACAAAGACGACTGCATCTTTGCGATCATTGTCGACGACAGACTGTATTTCAGAGCGGATTCCGCTACTCGCGTCGAGTTTGAAGCAAAAGGCTTGAATCCCTTTACCTACGTCATGCGCGGCAAGTCCGTGACCATGCCGTATTTCGAGGCCCCTCCGGAAGTGTTCGAAGAACCGGAAACCATGCGCCATTGGGCACAAATTGCTTACGCAGCCGCGGGCCGAACCAGGCGCCTAGCTAAACGCTCATCCAGGCGGTGTGCATCAACCTAAGCCCGGGGAAACCCTGCTCCGCCGCCGAGGGTTACATAGCTGAACGGGGTTCCGTTGGATTAATTTACTCCGTTTTTATTATCGTGGACTGTTCCCTGTTTACTTTCACCTCTTCCTCCCATGTGCTTTATGGAAAGGGTCGCAGGTCCCCGCATCTCCAGCCGGGATCCTGGTTTGGCTTTATTGCCTTCTCAATGAGCTCGTTGGCTTCATCGCATGAAGCTCCATAAACTGAGAATGGTACCCAGTAATTCGGAAACTCTCCCACATCACTCAAATACTCTGCCTGTTTCTGTATCGCGGAATGGACCCCAATCCAATGCTGTCCTGTATGCACACCATGGGCGAACCAGTCATCACCCTCCGCGTCATGAGGCATGCCCAGCCCAAACACCGGGTCAGCGTATCTCTGATGCACTGATTCGTGCACCATCACTCCGGCACGATTCGCCGTACCTGTCGAGCCTACGTATTCCGGGTGATTCTCAAATGACAGGCATGACATTTCAACCTGATCGGTCGCGAATAATCCGCCCTGCGATGCTGCAACTCCTTCTGGCACCACCTCACGCGGAACATACTTGTACAAATCTGCGCCCTGTGTCTGAGAAGAGTACATGTCGTTCGGATGCCATGGTAGCGCCCGGGGTTCATCCAATTGCGAAAAATGAATGAGATCCCAATTGTCGTCGATCGACAACACGTGAAGATCATTCCCTGCACTTGTTACGACCACCGGGTCTGAGCTGATTCTTCCCCTGTTGCCGAAATTATCTCCGCGCCAACCACGCTCCTCGGACCAATAATAGTGAACGAGAAACGTATTTGACTCCCCGAATACGTGTATCGTATTTTCCGGCCCGCTTGCTACTGTCGGAATCCACATTCGATGCCCATGGCGCTGACTCAGATTTTCCTCATGCCATTCGCCGGCTTCCAGGTTGCGCCAAAAATGTATGAGTTCCGCATTGAAGTTGGTTGCAAACAAATGCAACCTGGGATAACTCGTCTGTGAGTCGTAAGTCTCGGTACCAACCACAGCCCAAAAGTCCCTATCCGGAAACAACGTCTCCACTGACCAACTTGCGTTCGGTCCATAACCTCTTGACCATAGAACAATCCCCCTCCCTCCTTCACCCGGTCCGACGATCCTATAGTTCCAATAAGACTGAAACTCGTACAAATAATCCGTACGCGCTGATGGCAGCCAATCAATCGCCCAACCTCCTGGTTTCCATTTATAGGCGACGGGTCCCACGTCGCTTTTTGCGATAACGTAAAAGGTGTCATATAAGAATTTATTCGCACCGGTAATATTTATTGTCCAGGGCGCGGACCCGGACAAAACTGTATTAGCCCGCCAAGTTCCATCGCTCGCGAACCGGTAGTTGACCAAGCGGCTGGGATTATTAGAACTTGAACTCAAGCGATCTATTCCAAACACATGCAAGGTTGGCTGCATTGCCGATACAGACCCGTCTTCGGAAAATGGTGCACGCACAACAAACGGTGCGCCTTCAAACGGAACAGAACCGCTCAACCTGTCTCTGGTTACGTTTTCCCCTGCCCAAGAGCCTCCGGGCGTTTTGTAATATCGCAGAAGCTCGTTGGCTTGCGTAACAAATACGTGAATCGTGCCATCGTCCTCAATAAACGCCGTCGGTTTATCCCGGAAGGCAAACGTTTGCGTTGCCGTAACCGATACCATCGCGTCTATATTCTCTGCTGCCCAACCATGGGCTGCACTCCAGCTGAAATGAAGCAAGTCATTTCCCGTGGCCAATACTCTACGGCCGAACACGTGAATTACCCCATCATCGCTTGTAACCACAGAAACGCCGGGAAACATGTCCCATAGCATTTCGTCCAGATCCCTGGCGACATTGCGACCTGTCCAGAATCCCAGACTGGAAACGGCTTCCATGCTCGGTAAGACTTGCCGCTCTATCCCATAAGCCAGGAGAAAACTGGCCGTCAACATCTTGTTGAATGGATATATTACGTCAGGGTCATTTGTCTGCCTGAAACCCCATCTACTTATCCAGTCATCCTTGGGCAGATTGAATGCCGTTTTGTGCGCGAACCACTTCCGAAAACCAGCCACCTGTGAAGCTATGGCAAATACATCGATGTCGCTCGTGAGCACATCTCGATTACACCTGGCGTCTGCTCCGATCCGTAGTCTTGACACGCTGTCCTTTCTTACAGGAAAGTCTCTGTCTATTACTTGAGCCCAATCCGCGCGCCATTTCCTGACAGCCTTATCGAACGCCACCGGGTCCATCCCATGGTGGAACCGTTGGAGGAATATCCAACGCCACATTCCTGCGGGCAGAACGTTACGTACCGTTGCAACCGCCTTTTCCGAATAATTTTTGTTCCACAGGAATGACCAAAGCGCTTCTTTCCGAATTTCCAATGATGGATGCGCGGTCATCAAGCGAATAAGCTCCTTATCTGCTTCTGCTGTCTGCAGATATGCGATTCCGCGTATGGCCCGTTTACGAATGATGGCTTCATCTGAATATTCTCGCTCCCTGGATTCCCCCAGGCTGCCTGCGTGTCTTTCAGGCGCCTCGACTATTGTGCGCATAAGAGGCAATGCATCCGCACGTTTTAAGGCCCCCAGAAGTTTCACGCTCAATAAACGCTCCGCATAGCGGCTCTCAGGGAGATTCAGGTAATACAATTCAATCGCTGAAACAATGTTTTGTTGCTCGCTCAGCACACGAAAACTCGTGTAGACAGACGACAAATCTTCTCGACGAGATTCATTAATGTTTCGCAAGATAGAAGGTATGCTTGCTACCAGATATTCCTTCGGCAGGTTTGGTGGAAACCTGGTCACTTGATTCAGGATCTCTTGCTTGGACGGCAATGAGAGATCGAGGCTGGGTCGGTTTGGGCGGATATCAGTGGCGCATCCCGGTAATTGAGAAAATATTACAGCCGGGATGATAAGCCACATAATTTTCATTGCATCCATTCAGTGACCCTTCCTAAAATGGCGGTCCTGCAATGACAGAAAATTTCCATGTTGCTTCGGATGTCACATCTGTGACATCTATTCACTCAAGCCCATGTCTTACGCCACGCAAATTCAGCGTTGTTAGACCTTTTTAATTATGCCGATAATAAACAGCAGTAAGGCAGCCCCGACAGTGGCCATAACGATTGAACCGATTAATCCACCCGCCGAGATGCCCAGCAAACCAAATACAAAACCACCCAATACGGCGCCGATAATGCCAACAACGATATTACCGAGCAGGCCAAAACCACGGCCTTTCATAAACGTTCCCGCCAACCAGCCTGCTACGGCACCGATTGCCAGAAATATCAACAAGCCTGTTATATCCATGATTTCACCTCCGTGTCGTTGTGAAATAATCGAGGATTAAAGAGGCAGGGATTAATTATTCAAGAAATTGAGCCTGGCTCCTTTAGTTATCATTGTTTTTTGAAGTGTTGTTAATCAACGCGATGGCCAACACCCCTGCAACCACCATTATTGTGGCCAGGCCCGCACAGCTTCCCTCCGCGGGACAGGTCATGGATTGGCGTTGCTCAGGATATCGCAATGTTATTCCATTCAGCGAAACCTCGCTGCGACCACCGCCAAAATTCAGGTTGAGTTTAAAGCCGATGCCGGGCGCCTGAACAAAAGTATCTTGGCCGAGGCCCGGCGTTTTCGGAAATTGGGCATGCGCAGGCAGAATGCCGAGAACCCACGCAAGAATGGTTACGCTCGCTCTCATCGATCTCGCTGTCGATTACAAGTTACTGAAGGTAGCATGATACTTGATCGTACCTGATGCACTTCAAGAAAATGAAGAAATTAAGACTGACCCTTTAATTTCTGCGCTTTCGCGGGAATCGGTCAGGTTAAGTTCGCGGGGACGACGACGGTATCATTCGGCGGGTTACGGCAAAAAACGCCTAACCCGCCCTACATGAAATATTTCCCCCTCTCCCTCACCCTCTCCCCCAAGGGCAGAGGGGAAAGCTAACCAACCCACACCCTCGCGTTGCGAAACATCCTCATCCACGCCCCATCCTCACCCCATTCATCCGGGCGCCAGGAGTTGGCGATGGCGCGGAACACGCGCTCGGGGTGCGGCATCATGATGGTGAAGCGGCCGTCCGGCGTGGTCAGGCCGCAGATGCCGTGCGGCGAGCCGTTGGGGTTGTACGGATAGGTCTGGGTGAGAGCGCCGCGGTTGTCCACGAAAGTCAGCGCCACCTGCTTGTCGAGAATGATCTGCTCGACATGCGCCGCGTCGCGGAATTCGGCGCGGCCCTCGCCGTGCGCGACGGCAATAGGCATCATCGAGCCCTGCATGCCGGCCAGCAGGATCGAGGGATTCTGCGGGATCTGCACCATGGCCACGCGCGCCTCGAACTGCTCCGAGGCGTTGCGCACGAAATGCGGCCAGCGTTCGGCGCCGGGGATGATCTCGTGCAGGTTTGACATCATCTGGCAGCCGTTGCAGATGCCGAGCGCGAAGCTGTCGTTGCGGGTGAAGAACGCCGCGAACTCGTCACGCGCGCGGGAGTTGAAGAGTATGGATTTCGCCCAGCCTTCGCCCGCGCCGAGCACGTCGCCGAAGGAAAACCCACCGCAGGCGGCAAAGCCCTTGAAGTCTTGGAGCGAGCGCTGGCCCTCGATAATGTCGCTCATGGTCACGTCCACGGCGCTGAAGCCGGCGCGGTCGAAGGCCGCGGCCATTTCCATCTGACCGTTGACGCCCTGCTCGCGCAAAATCGCAATACGCGGGCGGGCGCCGCGGCCGATGTAGGGCGCGGCGATTTTTTCCTCGGGATCGAATGTGAGTTTCGCGCTCAGGCCCGGGTCCTGGGTATCGAGAATGCGATCGTATTCCTCCTGCGCGCATTGCGGGTTGTCGCGCAGCCGTTGCATTTGATACGTGGTCTCGGACCAGGCGCGCTGCAGGTTCACGCGCGAGTCGTAGAAGATTTCCTTGCTGTCGTGGCTGAAGCTGATGATGTCGTCATCGGCCAGGGTGCCGATGACATGGGTGTGGCGCGCGAGGCCGGCCTCCTTGAGCGCGCCGAGGATGCCCTCGCGGCGCGAGCGCGGCACTTGCAGCACCGCGCCCAGCTCCTCGTTGAACAGCGCGGCGATCGGGTCGCTGCCGAGGTCCGACAGGTCGATGCGCACGCCGGTGCGGCCGGCGAAGGCCATCTCGCAGATGGTCGCAGCCAAGCCGCCGTCGGAACGGTCGTGATAGGCATAGGCGAAGCCGAGTTCGTTCAACGCCTGCACCACATGGAAAAACAGGCGTAGCACGCGCGGGTCGTCCACGTCCGGGGCGGCGTCGCCGAGCTGGCCGTACACCTGCGCCAGCGCCGATCCGCCGAGGCGGTTGGCGCCCTTGGCGAGGTCCACCAGGATCAGGTCGGTCTCGCCCTTGTCGGTGCGCAACTGCGGCGTGAGCGTCTTGCGCACGTCCATCACCGGCGAAAACGCTGACACGATCAGCGACAGCGGCGCGGTCACCGCGCGCTGCCGGCCTTCGGCGTCCTGCCACACGGTTTTCATCGACATCGAATCCTTGCCGACCGGGATGGAAATGCCCAGCGCCGGGCACAGTTCCAGCGCCACCGCGCGCACCGTATCGTACAGCGCCGCGTCCTCGCCCGGGTGGCCGGCGGCGGCCATCCAGTTGGCGGAGAGTTTCACGTCCGGGAGTTTCTGGATGCGCGCCGCGGCGATGTTGGTCAGCGCCTCGCCGATGGCCATGCGCCCGCTGGCGGCGGCGTCGATCAGCGCCAGCGGCGTGCGCTCGCCCATGGCCATGGCCTCGCCGGTGTAGCCGTCGTAGCCGCTGGCGGTGACGGCCACGTCCGCCACCGGCACCTGCCACGGCCCCACCATCTGGTCGCGGCACACCAGCCCCGACACGGTGCGGTCACCGATGCTGATGAGAAAGGTCTTGTTGGCCACCGTCGGCAGTCGCAGCACGCGGTAGATCGCGTCCTTGAGATCGATGCCTTTGGTCTTGAAACGCTCCAGCTTGCGCTTCACATGCTTCACGTCGCGCAGCATTTTCGGCGGCTTGCCGAGCAGCACCGCAAGATCCATGTCGATCGGTTTCGCCTGGCGCTCGCCTTGCGCGGCGAACTGGCGGTCTTCCAGCGTCAAATGCCGTTCCTCCGTGGCCGTGCCGACCACGGCGTAAGGGCAGCGCTCGCGCTCGCACAACGCGCGGAAGGTTTCAAATTCCTTTTCTTCCACCGCCAGCACGTAGCGCTCCTGCGCCTCGTTGCACCAGATTTCCATGGGCGACATGCCGGGCTGGTCGTTCGGCACCGCGCGCAGGTCGAACCGCCCGCCGCGGCCGGCGCCGTTCACCAGTTCCGGCAGCGCGTTCGACAGGCCGCCGGCGCCGACGTCGTGCACCGAAAGAATCGGATTGTCCTCGCCCAGCGCCCAGCACTGGTCGATGACCTCCTGGCAACGGCGCTGCATCTCGGCGTTGGAGCGCTGCACCGAGGCGAAGTCGAGTTCCTCGTGGCTGGTGCCGGTGGCCATGCTCGAGGCCGCGCCGCCGCCAAGGCCGATGAGCATGGCCGGGCCGCCGATGACGATAATCTTCGCGCCCGCCGGAATCTCGCGCTTGTGCACGTGCTGCGCGCGGATATTACCCAGGCCGCCGGCCAGCATAATCGGCTTGTGGTAGCCGCGCACCTCGCCGTCCACTTCCAGCTCGAAGCTGCGGAAATAGCCGCCGATGTTGGGACGGCCGAATTCGTTGTTGAAAGCAGCCCCGCCGATCGGGCCTTCGAGCATGATCGACAGCGCGCTCACGATGCGGTCGGGCTTGCCGTACTCCTGTTCCCACGGCTGTTCCGCGCCGGGGATGCGCAGGTTCGACACGGAGAATCCGGTGATCCCGGCCTTGGGCTTGGCGCCGCTGCCGGTCGCGCCCTCGTCGCGGATTTCACCGCCGGAGCCGGTGGCCGCGCCCGGGAACGGCGCGATCGCCGTGGGGTGATTGTGGGTCTCGACCTTCATGAGGATGTGGGTGTCGTCCTCGTGCCAGGCGTAAACGCCGGTGCCCGGCTCGGGGAAGAAGCGCCCGATGCGCCCGCCCTCGATGACCGCGGCGTTGTCCTCGTAGGCGCTGAGCGTGCCTTTGGGATTGGCGGCGTGGGTCTTGCGGATCATGCCAAACAGCGAATCGGTTTGCTTCCTGCCGTCGATGATCCAGTCGGCATTAAAAATCTTGTGGCGGCAATGCTCGGAGTTGGCCTGCGCGAACATCATGAGCTCGACGTCGGTGGGGTTGCGCTGGATGCGCTGGAAATTCTCGACGAGATAATCGATCTCGTCCGCCGACAGCGCCAGACCCCATTCGCGATTCGCCGTCACCAGCGCCTCGCGGCCGCCCGCGACCAGGTCCACCACGCGCAGCGGCGCGGGCGCATGCTCGCGGAACAGTTCCGCGGCCTGCGCCAGGCCGGGCAGGACATTCTCCACCATGCGGTCGTGGATCAGCGGCATGAGCGCCTCGCGCTCGGCGGCCGTCAATGCGTCGCCGTCGTGCTTGAGGAAATGCCAGGCCACGCCGCGCTCGATGCGGCGGATCTGCTTCAG
>JBFMBB010000116.1:0-8695 GCA_040755435.1 Pseudomonadota bacterium
GATTTGGTTCCAGGTTGCCGGCGTGGGGGTTTAAACATGCAGAAGGTCCTGCTTTTCGTCGACAGGATGAGCACCTGGGCCGGCCAGGCTTTTTCCTGGCTGATCATCGTGCTCACGCTGCACGTCTCCTGGGAAGTGTTCGCGCGCTATGCGCTCGATGCCCCGCGCGCCTGGGCCTTCGACGCCATGATCATGCTGTACGGGACCCTGTTCATGATGGCCGGGGCCTACACGCTGTCGAAGGGCGGCCACGTGCGCGGCGACGTGCTGTACGGTTTCTTCCGGCCGCGCACCCAGGCCGGCATCGACCTGGTGCTCTATATCCTGTTTTTCATTCCGGGCGTGGTGGCGCTGGTCTGGGCCGGCTACTTCTATGCCGCCGAATCCTGGGCCATCAACGAGCATTCGACCATCACCTACGAAGGCCCGCCGATCTATCCGTTCAAGACCATCATCCCGATCGCCGGCGCGATCCTGCTGTTGCAGGGATTCGTCGAGATCGTGCGCTGCGTCATCTGCCTGAAGCAGGGTGAGTGGCCGTCGCGCGAGCAGGATGTCGAGGAAGTGGACATCGGCAAGCTGAAGGAGATGGTGCACGTCAAGGACGAGGACATCCAGAAGATTGATGACAGGGAAGCGCGCCAGGAGCCGCGTCCGTGAGGCTGCGCAAGGAGCTGTGGTTCGGCTTCACGCTGATGGCGATCATCGTCAGCATGGTGGTCGTATTCACGCCCTGGGGCAATCTCACCAACGGTCACCTCGGGTTGATCATGCTGGCCATGATCGTGGTGACCATCATGCTCGGCTTCCCCACCGCGTTCACGCTCATGGGCATGGGCGTGTTCTTCGCCTGGCTGGCGTACCGCAGCGTCAATCCCGATCTGGCGGTGCAGCAGGTGCTCGATCTCATGGTGCAGCGCACCTACGGCGTGATGTCGAACGACGTGCTGACCGCGGTGCCGCTGTTCGTGTTCATGGGCTACCTGGTCGAACGTTCCGCGCTGATCGACCGGCTGTTCAAGAGCCTGCATCTCGCCATGGCCGACGTGCCGGGCTCGCTGGCGGTGGCCACCATCGTCACCTGCGCGGTGTTCGCCACCGCCACCGGCATCGTCGGCGCGGTGGTGACGCTGATGGGCCTGCTGGCGTTTCCGGCCATGCTCAAGGCACGCTACAACGTATCGGTGTCGGCCGGCGCGATCACCGCCGGCGGCTGCCTCGGCATCATGATCCCGCCCTCGATCCTGCTGATCGTCTACGGCGCCACCGCCGGCGTATCGGTGGTGCAGCTGTACGCCGGCGCCTTCTTTCCCGGCCTCATGCTCGCCGGGCTCTACGTGGGTTACGTCATCATATTGGCGAAGCTGAAACCGGATCTCATGCCGCCGCTGCCCGAAAGCGAGCGGCACGTCGAGCTGCCGGCGTTCGCGCAGCAACTGGCGGGTCGCGGACGCCATGCCGTGATCGGCCTTTCGCGCGCCTTGGGCGGGAGTACCGCCGTGCCGAAACGGACGGCGGCGGCGCAGTTGCTGATCGCGCTGCTCCCGGCACTGGCGGTGGCGGCGCTGCTCATCACCACCTATCGCTCGGTTACGGCACCGGAGGTCGTGACGGATACCGCGGGTCTGGTCGAGACCGGTCTCGTCGGCCAGGCGCCGCTCGTGGAGTCGGGAACCGGGCTGGAGGAGCCTCCTCCGGCGGGTGAATCGGCAACCGGTCTCCAGGAACCGCCGGCAGAGGAATCGCAAACGGGCCTTCAGGAACCCCCGGCCGACGAGCCGGCAACGGGGTTGCAGGAGCCGCCGGCGGAAGCCGCGGGCGAACTTGCGCCGCCACCCGGCGCCGAAGAACTCGCGCCGCCGGAAGCGCCGGAAGCGACGGCGACATCCACCCCCGGGCGCGCGCCGGTGCCCACCGGGTTCTGGATCACGCTCGGGATCAGTATTGCGGCGCTCGCCTATATCTATCTGCGCTGGAACTGGGAGCGGCTCGAGGTGTTCAAGATGCTGCTGACCTCGTTCTTCCCGCTGACGATCCTGATCCTGGCCGTGCTCGGCTCCATCGTGTTCGGTCTGGCCACGCCCACCGAGGCCGCGGCCATCGGCGCCTTCGGCGGTTTTATTCTTGCGGCCGTGTACCGCTTCCTCGCCCACTGGCGCACGGCGCGGAGCGAAGGCAGGAAATCCGCGTCCGCGATCATGACCACCGTGAAGGAACTCGGCGCGATCACCAAAGAGTCGTCGTTTCTGACCGCCAAGACCAGCGCCATGGTCTGCTGGCTGTTCGTGGGCTCGGCGATTTTCTCGGCGGCCTTCGCGTTGCTCGGCGGCCAGGAGGTGGTGGAGAAATGGGTGTTGTCGCTCGACCTGACGCCGGTCCAGTTCCTGATCCTGGCGCAGTTCATCATCTTCATCCTCGGCTGGCCGCTGGAATGGACCGAGATCATCATCATCTTCATGCCGATCTTCATTCCGCTGCTCGCGCACTTCCAGATCGATCCGCTGTTCTTCGGCCTGCTGGTGGCGCTCAACCTGCAGACCGCGTTCCTGTCGCCGCCGGTGGCGATGGCGGCGTTCTACCTCAAGGGCGTCGCGCCGGCGCATGTCACGCTCAACCAGATCTTCGGCGGCATGCTGCCGTTCATGGGCATCCAGATCATCGCCATCGTGCTGCTGTACGTGTTCCCCGAAATCGGGCTGTGGCTCCCGCAGGTCATTTACGGCAGGTAGCCGTCCATGGCGCGGCCGCAAATACTCGTCACGCGCGAAGTTTTCCCGGAAACGCTGGAGTATCTCGCGCGCCACTTCGAGGTCGAGACCAACCCGTCCGATACGCCGTTCACCAAGGCCGAGCTCGCCGAGCGGCTGAGCGGCAAGGACGGCGCGCTCATCACGCTCACCGAGCGCATCGACGCGGAACTGCTGGCGCGCTGCCCGAAACTGAAAGCGGTGTGCAACATCGCCGTCGGTTTCAACAACATCGACCTCAAGGCCTGTCAGGCGCGCGGCGTGATGGCCACCAACACGCCCGGCGTGCTGGACGACTCCACGGCGGATTTCACCTGGGCGCTGATCCTGGCCACGGCGCGGCGCGTGACCGAGGCCGAGCAGTATCTGCGTGCCGGCCACTGGACCGGCTGGAAGCTGAAGCAGTTTCTCGGCACGGACGTGCACCATGCCACGCTCGGGATCCTCGGCATGGGCCGCATCGGCCAGGCGGTGGCGCGCCGCGCCCGCGGCTTCGACATGACCGTGCTGTACCACAAGTCGCGCCGTCTGTCGGCGGAAGTGGAAAAAAGCTGCCACGCGGCGTATGTAGACATGGATGAACTGCTCGCGCGCGCCGACATTCTCACGATCCACACGCCGTATTCGCCGGCCACGCACCACCTGCTGGGCGCGGCGCAGTTCGCGAAAATGAAACCCGGCGCCATCCTCATCCACGCCGCGCGCGGCGGCGTGATCGATGATGCGGCGCTGCTCGAGGCGCTCAAGCGCGGCCCGCTTGCCGCCGCCGGGCTCGACGTGTTCGAGAACGAACCGGTACTGCATCCGGATTTCCTGAAGTTGTCCAACGTCGTGCTCACGCCCCACATCGCCAGCTCCTCCGAGGCCACGCGCCGCCGCATGGCCATGCTGGCGGCGGAAAACCTGGTGGCGGCGCTGACCACCGGCAAGCCGCCCAACCTGCTGTCCGTGCCCGCCTGAATGGGGGAACTGCAGCTTCTGGGCGTGAAAGACGCCCTGCGCGGCCTGGCCGAGGGCCGCTTCACCTGCGAGGACCTGGTGCGCGATTGCCTGTTGCAGATCGCGCGGCTCGATCCGAAAATCGAGGCCTGGGTCTGGCTCAAATCCGAGGCGGCGCTGGAGCGGGCGCGCGAGGCCGATCGCCGGCGCCAGGCCGGCAAGTCCGGCGCGTTGACGGGCATTCCGGTCGCCGTGAAGGACATCATCGATGTGCAGGGCTTGCCGACGCGCATGGGTTCGGCCGCCTTCGAGGATTACCTGCCGGCCATGTCCGCGCGCGTGGTGCGGCGGCTGGATGAAGCCGGCGCGGTCATGCTGGGCAAGACCGTGACGGCGGAGCTGGCCTATTACGTGCCCGGCAAGACGCACAACCCGTGGAACCCGGCGCACACGCCGGGCGGTTCCTCGAGCGGTTCGGCCGCGGCGGTGGCGGCGCGCTTCGTCCCCGCCGCCATCGGCACCCAGACCAACGGTTCCGTCATCCGTCCCGCGGCCTTCTGCGGCGTGGTCGGTTACAAGCCGAGCGCCGGTCTCATCTCGCGCGCCGGCATCCTCAAGTTCAGTCACACGCTGGATCAGGTCGGCGTGTTCGCGCGCGACGTGGCGGACGCCGCCGTGGTGGCGGGCGCCCTCATGGGCCATGCGCACGACGATCCCGACAGCCTGGCCGACTTCGCCCAGGTGCCGCGCGACCTCGATCCGCGCCTGCTGTTCCAGCCGCCGCGGCTGGCGGCGGTGCGCACGCCGGTGTGGTCGCTGGCGGACGCCGAGCAGCAGGAAAATTTCACCCGCAGCATCGCCGTGCTGCGTCGGGCCGGCGCGTCCATCGAGGCCGCCGTGCTGCCCGACGTCTTCGCCGCGGCGCACGACGTGCATCGCACCATCATGCACTACGAGGGCGCGCGGGCGTTCGCGCATTTGCAGCAGCAACAGCGCGAGCTACTGAGCGCCGAGATCAACCGCCTGATCGACGATGGCCTGCAGATTCTGGAGGACGCCTACCACGCGGCGCTGGAGAGCCGCACCCGGCTGCGCGGCGAGATGAGCGATTTCATGCATCGTTACGACGCCGTGCTGACGCTGCCGGCGCGCGGCGAGGCCCCGGCCACGCTGGCGCACACCGGTGATCCCCAGTTCTGCACCATCTGGACGCTGTGCGGCATACCGGCGGTCACGTTGCCTTCCGGGCTGGGCACGCACGGCCTGCCGCTCGGATTGCAGGTGGCCGGCGGCCATTTGCAGGACGCGCGCCTGTTGCAGGTGGCGCAGTGGTGCCAGGTGCAGTTCGGATTCCGGCATAATCCGCCAGATATAAATCAATAATTTTTCTGCCACAGAGGGCACAGAGTTCACAGAGAAAAAAAGAATTTGAAATAATTAACTCTGTGATCTCTGTGGCTGAATACTTCATACAAGGAGCTGACGACATGGCGATGAAACTCGGATTCATCGGGCTCGGAATCATGGGCCGGCCGATGGCGCTGAACCTGCGCCGCGCCGGACACGCGCTGTGGGTGCACGGGCGCCGGCCGGTGACCATGGAGGTGCTGGTGGAGGCCGGCGCGCAGGCCTGCCACACGGTGGCGGACGTCGCCGTGAACGCCGAGATCATATTCATCATGGTGTCGGACACCCCCGACGTGGAAAACATCGTGCTCGGCGCGAACGGCCTGGCGCCGCGGCTGCGTCCCGGCCAGGTGATCGTGGACATGAGCACCATCTCGCCCGCGGTCACGCGCCGGCTGGCGCAGGAGCTGGAGACGCGCGGCGTCGAGATGCTGGACGCGCCGGTGTCGGGCGGCGAGATCGGTGCCATCAATGCCAACCTCTCGATCATGGTCGGCGGCAGGGAAAAAACTTTCCAACGCGTGAAGCCGCTGTTCGACGTGCTCGGCAAGAACGTGGTGCACGTGGGCGACCACGGCGCCGGGCAGGTGGCCAAGGCCTGCAACCAGATCGTGGCGGCGCTCACCATCGAGGCGGTGAGCGAGGCCCTGACCTTCGCGCGCCGCAACGGCGTGGACGCGGCCCGGGTGCGCGCGGCGCTGCTGGGCGGGTTTGCCGGCAGCAAGATCCTGGAAGTGCACGGCCAGCGCATGCTCGATAACGACTTCAAGCCCGGCTTCAAGGTGAAACTGCACCAGAAGGACCTGCGTATCGTCCTCGAGGACGCGCACCAGCTGGGCATCGGCCTGCCCGGCGCGGCGCTGGTGGCGCAGCACCTGAACGCGCTCATGGGCAGCGGCGACGGCGAGCTGGATTCCAGCGCCATCGTCAAGGTCATCGAGCGCATGTCGGGGGCGGAAAACCGGCGCGACTGAGCCGGGCGGTTTTTGGGTAGAATGCGCGCATGAGCACGCGCGCCGAAATCCTCAAGCTGCTGTCCGACGGCGGCTTCCATTCCGGCACCGATCTCGGGAAAAAACTCGGCATCACGCGCGCCGCGGTGTGCAAGAACGTGCACCAGCTGGCACAGGCGGGTCTCGAAGTCCACCGCGTCACCGGCCGCGGCTACAAGCTCGACACGCCGCTCACGCTGCTCGACCGCGCGCAGATCCTGAAATGGCTCGGCGCCGCCGCGGCCGACGTCCGCGACCGCCTGCACGTCCTCGACGAAGTGGATTCCACCAACCGTTATCTCGCCGAACAGGTGGCGGCGGACATGGACGTCAACGGCGCGACCTGCGTGGCCGAGGCCCAGCCGGGCGGGCGCGGCCGGCGCGGACGTTCCTGGATCACCACGCCGTATTCCAATCTCATGCTGTCCATGGCCTGGCGCTTTTCCGGTGGACCGGGCCTGGTGTCGGGCCTGAGCCTGGCCGCCGGCGTCGCATTGCTGCGCGCGCTGGAGGAATATGGCGTGAGCGATGCCGGGCTCAAGTGGCCGAACGACGTGCTGTGGGACAACCGCAAGCTCGCCGGCCTGCTGGTCGACGTCCAGGGCGAAGCCGCGGGGCCGACGCGTGTGATTCTCGGCATCGGCATCAACGGCTACATCAGCCCCCCGGATGCAGCGCAGATCGATCAGCCGTGGGTGGATCTGCAGGGCATCACCGGCGCCACCACCGACCGCAACCGCTTGGCGGCGCTGGTCGTGCGCCAGCTGCTGGGCATGTTCCGCCAATTCGAAACCAAGGGCTTCGCGCCGTTTCGCGATGGTTGGGAGAAGCGCCATCTGTTCCACGGCCGGCGCGTGCGCCTGCTCCAGGGCAACCGCGAGTTCATCGGCACCGCCGAGGGTATCGATGACACCGGCGGGCTGGTCATCCGTCACGCCCGCAGCCGGCAGGTTTTCCATTCCGGCGAAGTCAGCCTGCGGCCCGTCCGCGCCTAGTGGATTTACCCGGCATGAATTTCCTGATCGATCTCGGCAACAGCCGCTTGAAGTGGGCGCAACACGGCCCGGGGCTGTGGCGCGCCGACGCCGTGTCGCTCGACAGCGAAAAAAATTTCGGGGCTTTGCTCGAAATGGCATGGGGGAAAATCGCCAAACCGCAGCGTGTGATCGTTTGCAGCGTTTCCAGCCCGGAACTTTTGCGCGCCGTCGAGCAATGGGCGCAAGCCCGCTGGTCGGTCACAGCGCATGTCGTGCGCCCGCAGGCGCAGCATCTCGGCGTAAAAAATCTTTATCGCAGGCCGGAACAACTGGGCGCCGACCGCTGGGCCGCGCTGATCGGCGCGCGCGGCCTGACCGCTTCCGCAGCCTGCGTGGTGGACGCCGGCACCGCGGTGACGGTGGAGGCGCTCTCGGCAAAAGGCGAATTCCTCGGCGGCGCGATTTTTCCGGGTCTGCGATTGTTGCGTGACAGCCTTGCACGCGGTACCGAGGCCCTTCCCGGCGTCACCGGAAACGCGACGGACTGTCTCGGCCGTTCCACCGAAGAGGCTATCGCGGCCGGTACCCTGTTCGGGCTGGCGGGCGCGGTGGAGCGCCTCATCGAGGAATACCGGCGGATGTTGGGTGAGCCGATTCAGGTTTTTCTCACCGGCGGCGATGCGCCGGTCCTGGCCGCGCAGCTGCGGGTGGAGCACACGCCGGTGCCGGACCTGGTATTGAAGGGTCTGGCGCGGATCGCGGACAGCCTATGAAACTCAAATGGATTTTCGCCGCGCTGGTGCTGGCCAATATCGGGCTGTGGATGTGGGCCAGCTGGTACAAGGACGCGCCGCTGGAGGAATCGCGCGCGCCGCGCGCGCCGGTGGCACCGGAGCAAATGCGCCTGTTCAACGAGCCGGGCGTGAAGCTCGTGCCGCGCAAACAGCCGCCGCCGGCGAACGCGGAATTGACCGCCAACGTGACGCCGGCCTGTTTTCATGTCGGCCCGTTTCCGGACATCGATCTCGTGGCGCGCGCGGAGTCGCGCCTGAACGAGTTGCCGCTGACCTATTCGCGCCGCGCCGAAGACGTCCAGACCACCGCCTACCAGGTGTATCTGCCGCCGTTGCCGTCGCAGAAAGCCGCGGAGCGCAAGCGCCAGGAACTCACCCGCCTCGGGTTCAAGGACCATGCCCTGGTCCAGGAGGGGGAGCTGCGAAACGCCATCTCGCTCGGCCTGTTCACCGTCGAAGCCAACGCCCAGAATCGCGTGCGCGAGCTGGCGGCCAAAAAAGTGCAGGCCAGCATCCAGCCGTTCCCGCAGACGCGCAAGCGCTACTGGCTGGACCTGGCCGTGCGGGCGCCGGCTGAAACGCAGGGCAAACTGAAACAGATCGACTGGGCCGCGAAGGACGTGCAGGTACAGGAAATCCCCTGTCCGGTCGGCGCCAGCCCGCCGCCACCCAAACCGCCCGAGCCGAGCGACAACGCGCCGGGCTGAGTGGGCTGCCCCGCCGCGGGCGGTTATACTTGCCATGTCATATTCGCTTTATGCCCGCATAGCTCAGTTGGTAGAGCACCTGATTTGTAATCAGGCGGTCGGGGGTTCAAGTCCCTCTGCGGGCTCCATACA
>JBFMBB010000117.1:0-8650 GCA_040755435.1 Pseudomonadota bacterium
ACAGCAGCAGGTTGCGCTGCTCCGCGTGCGCGCGCAGCGCCTCCCACTGGCGCGCGAACACGAACTGCTCGAAACACACCTGCTCCAGCTCGTCTGCGAGGCGCGCACGCGCGGCGGCCAGCGCCTCCGGCTCACGGTCGCGCAACGGCGCCGGCCACTGGAACCAGGCGTGGCCGGAAAATTCGCGCCGCAGGGCGCGGTACAGGGCGTAGTCCTCGAGCCAGTGCGCTTCCCGGTTGATGAATGCTTCGAACGCGCGCTGGTCGGAATCCGTGGCGCGCTGTGTGAACGTCTTGTGCGCCTGCGCCAGGCGCTCGACGCGGTAGGCCGCCACGTTCGCGCCGGCCTCCGGCCGCTCCGGTTCCAGCCAACCCCATTCGACCAAGCGGTCGAGACTGATGAGCATGGGATTGCCGGCGTGCAGCGACAGCGAATGGTAAGGCGAACCGTCGCGGTGCGTGGGACCGAGCGGCAGCATCTGCCACACGCTGAAACCCGACTGCGCCAGGAAATCCACGAAGCGGTGGGCGTCCGCGCCGAGGTCGCCGCTGCCGGCGGCGCCCGGCAGCGAGGTCGGGTGCAGCAGCACCCCGGCGCGCCGCTGTTCGAGGACGGCGGGAATCATCCGGCGGGCTGCTGGCCGGTGCGCATGGTGCCGCCATGCACCGGGGCGCCGCCGCCGCGGGTGAAAACCTGCGCCAGGTATTCCGGCGGTTCCGCGCCAATCAGCTGGTAAAGGTTGGTCAGGTGCAGGCGGTAAAGCCGCTCGAAATCCGCCACCGTCGCGGCCGGGTTGTCGCCGCCGAACCACCAGAACCAGTCCGAGCCTTCGCACACGGCAAGCTGGCGCCGCGCGCGCTCAAGCTGCTCCGCGCCAAGGCGCCCGGCGGCGGCGTCGAAGGCGCGCTTGGCGTCGCCGAGCATGTCCCAGCCGCGGTTCTTGTCGGGTTCGCCGATCCAGGTCGACAGCGTGCCGTACACCCACGATCCGGTGACGAGGCTCCGCAGGTTTTTCGCCGGCGCGCTCTGCAGGCATTCGGAATACGTGGTCAGCTCGATGTCGGGATGCTCCGACAGGCGGCGATACAGCGTGCCCAGAAAATAATATGCGTTCTCCGGGTAATGCTCCCAGGCGTTCTCGCCGTCCATGATGATCGACACCACGCGTCCGGGATGCTCGCGGCAGGCCTGCGCGATGTTTTCCAGATGATGCACCAGGTTGTTCACCGCGTCGTCGGCATGCCAGCCGGCGTAGGTGAAGCCGATGAGGTCCGACAGGCCATCGTCACGGAAAAAACAGCTCATGCCGCTGTCCGCGACGCTGTAGTGCCGGTACAGCCAGGCCTCCTTCTTGCCGTGCTCGGCATGGCCGGACTGCGCCAGGCTGTTGTGCAACACGCCCTCGCCGCTGGCGGCCCAGCGAAAACCGGCCTGCGCCAGCAGCTTCAGGGACGGCGTGCTGACCGCGCCTTCCGACGGCCAGCACCCGGCCGGCGCGAAACCGAAGTGCCGCCGGAACGTCTCGATGCCTTCGCGGATGTGCCAGCGCGCCTGCTCCTCGCCGCCGGGATACTGCGGCAGCAGCGGCAGCGGCGCCTCCGGCATGGCCTCGCGCGCGGATCCGAAGTCGAGCAGCAACGGCACGATCGGATGCGCGTACGGCGTCACCGACAGCTCCACCTGCCCGCGCGCGGCCAGCTGCCGGTAGCGCGGTATCACGCTCGACAGCAGTTCACCGATCACGGTGAGCAGCTCGCGCCGCTCGTGCAGGCTG
Organism: Pseudomonadota bacterium; assembly: GCA_040755435.1. GTDB lineage: Bacteria > Pseudomonadota > Gammaproteobacteria > Acidiferrobacterales > Sulfurifustaceae > Sulfuricaulis. The sequence continues at coordinate 1,775 of JBFMBB010000117.1, forward strand.
TAGCCGGACTCTTTCTCGATCAGACGCTTGACGCGCGCGTCGCCGCGGCGCACGGTTTCGCCGAGCCAGGCCAGGTGATACCACACCATCAGATCGGCGAGGAACTGGTTGCTCAGGTAGCGCTGCGAATCGGGATGCGCCGTGGCCCAGGCGGCCATTTCGGCCAGGCGCTTGTACGCGGGAAAGCGGCCGATCATGCGCGCCTCGTTGGCGCGCAGGCAGGCCTTGATCAGCATGATGCGCAACTCCTCCGAGGGCGGCAGCGCGGGATTGACCAGCGCCGCCAGCAACGGATCGCGGATGGAGAGACTGTTGGTGAGAAAGCCCTCCACCTGTTTCGCGTAATCCTCGATCTGCTCCAGCAACAACGGGGCGAAATTGACCACGGCGCGCGCGGCCGGTACGGCCTCGAGATGCGCCGCCATGTCGGTGTAATCCTTGATGACGTGCAGGTAGGTCCACGGCAGGTGATAGACGCCGCTCACGAGATTCCGGTACTGCGGCTGGTGCATGTGCCAGCACAGCACGACTTTGAGCCGCGCCTCACCGGGCATGATGCAGTTCCTGGCCCAGCATTTCCGGCGTCACCAGCACCACGCCACCGGAGCTCACGTGGAAGCGTTTGGCATCCTGCTCGAAATTCTCCCCGATCACGGTGCCCTCGGGGACGTGGCAACCCTTGTCGATCACCGCCCGTTTCAGGCGGCAATGGCGGTGGATCACCACGTCCGGCAACACCACGGAATCGGTGATCTCGCAGTAGGAATGCACCTTTACGTCGGAGAACAACAGCGAATGGCGGATGCGCGATCCGGAAATGACGCAACCGCCCGACACCATCGAATCCACGGCCATGCCGCGGCGGTCGTCGTCGTCGAACACGAACTTGGCCGGCGGCAGCTGTTCCTGATAGGTCCAGATCGGCCATTTCTCGTCGTAGAGATTGAGCTCGGGCGTGACCCCGACCAGCTCGATATTCGCCTCCCAGAAGGCGTCGATGGTGCCGACGTCGCGCCAGTACGGCTGCTGGCCCGTGGCCGGGTCGCGGAACGGATAGGCCATGACGCGATAGGCGTCGATCATGGCAGGGATGAGATCCTTACCGAAGTCATGCGACGAGGAGGCGGTGTCGGCGTCGCGGATGAGCTGCTCGTAGAGGAATTTGGTGTTGAACAGGTAAATGCCCATGGAGGCCAGGGCCACGCCGGGACGGCCGGGAATCGGTTCCGGCTGCTCCGGCTTCTCCTGGAAATCGACGATGCGGTTGTCCCCATCCACGGTCATCACGCCGAACTCGCCGGCGCGCGCCACGGGCACCTCGACGCAGGCGACCGTGACGTCGGCACCGCTGTCGATGTGGTGCACCAGCATCGCGCCGTAGTCCATCTTGTAGACATGGTCGCCCGCGAGAATCAACACGTAGCTCGGGTCGTGATTGCGGATGATGTCGAGGTTCTGGTAAATCGCATCCGCGGTGCCGGTGTACCACGAGGTCTCGATGCGCTGCTGCGCCGGCAGCAGCTCCACGAATTCGCCGAGTTCGCCGCGCAGGAATCCCCAGCCGCGCTGGATGTGCTTGATGAGCGAATGCGCCTTGTACTGCGTCAGCACGCCGACGCGCCGGATGCCGGAGTTCATGCAGTTCGACAGCGGGAAATCGATGATGCGAAACTTGCCACCGAACGGCACCGAGGGCTTGGCGCGCCACAGCGTGAGGTGCTTCAGCCGCGAGCCGCGTCCGCCGGCGAGAATCAGCGCCAGGGTGTCGCGCGTCAGCCGGGTGATGTGTTGCGAGGATTGGCCCGGATTCATGGTCGCACCTCCTTCTGGTATCGGCTGTCCCGCGTATTCATCCGTGTACGACGATGATTTCAGAATTTACCACAACCCCATGAATTCAAATACACTAGCAGTTGTGAACTGATTTTCCCGAGTCCGGAAACAAACGTGCCAAAAATTCTGTTCGTGGCGAGTGAAGCTCATCCGCTGGTCAAAACCGGCGGCCTCGGCGATGTCGCCGGCAGCCTGCCGGTCGCCCTGCAATCCCGCGGGGCCGATGTGCGCCTGCTGCTGCCCGCCTACCGCGACGCCGTGACGCGCGCCGGCAAACTCAAAACCGTCGCGTCACTGGCCATCGCCGGCCTCGAGGCGCCGGTAAAAATCCTGGAAGGCCGGCTTTCCGGCACGGCGCTGATCGTGTGGCTGGCGGATTTCCCGCCGGCCTACGATCGTCCGGGCAATCCCTATCTTGACCCCCGCGGTCAACCATGGCCGGACAACGCCATGCGTTTCGCGCTGCTGGCGCATGTGGCAACCATGCTCGCCCTCGGCCGCAGCCGGATCAAGTGGCGCCCGGACGTGGTGCATTGCCACGACTGGCAGACGGGGCTGGTGCCGGTGCTGCTGGCGCCGGAAAAATCCCGCCCCGCCACGGTCTTCACCATTCACAACCTGGCGTACCAGGGACTGTTTCCGCGCCAGACATTCACGGCGCTGGCGCTGCCGCCCGGGCTGTGGACGCCGGAAGCGCTCGAATTCCACGATCAATTGTCGTTCATGAAGGGCGGGCTGGTGTTCGCCGACCGGTTAACCACCGTCAGCCCCACTTACGCGCGCGAAATCCAGACACCGGAGTTCGGCGACGGGCTCGATGGCGTGCTGCAGCAGCGCGCCGCCCGGCTCAGCGGCATACTCAACGGCATCGACGATGCGGAATGGGACCCGGCGCGCGACCGCTATCTCGCCCATAACTATTCCGCCGGCAAGCTGCAAGGCAAGGCTGCCAACAAGCTGGCGCTGCAACGCGAATTCGGCCTCCCGCCGGTCGGCGAGACGCCGCTGATCGGCATGGTCGGCCGGCTGGTGGCGCAGAAAGGCATCGATCTCGTGCTCGATGCCCTGCCCGGCCTGATGCACCGGCCGCTGCATCTGGTGCTGCTCGGCAGCGGCGAGGCGGGTTACGAAACCGCGTTGGTGCAGCAGGCCGCGCGCTACCGCGATCGCCTGGCGGTGCGCATCGGTTATGACGAGGGACTGGCGCACCGCATCGAGGCCGGAGCCGACATGTTCCTGATGCCGTCGCGTTTCGAACCCTGCGGGCTGAACCAGCTCTACAGCCTGCGTTACGGCACCGTCCCCATCGTCCGGCGTGCCGGCGGGCTGGCCGACACCGTCGTGGATGCCACGCCGGAAAATATCGGCGCCGGCAAGGCCACCGGTATCGTGTTCCAGGAGGCCGGCAGCGGCGCCCTGCTCGCGGCCGTGGACCGCGCGGTTTCGCTGTGGCACGACGCCGGACGCTGGAAACAAATCGTGCTCACCGGCATGTGCCAGGATTTTTCCTGGCGCCACAGCGCCGGCGAGTACCTGCGTCTTTACGAGCAGCTGCAACGTCCGGCGTCCGGCGACGTTCAGCGCAGGAGAAAGTCGGCGACCTCTTCCAGGCGGCGCCGGTGAACCGCGGACGCGTCCTGAAACGGATGCGCGTAATCCAGCCGTTGCAACACCCGCCCGCCGCGATTCCGGACCGCGGTCACCAGTTCCTCCATTTCCTCCGGCCGCACCACGCGGTCGCGCTCGCCGACGATCAACTGCACGCGCGCACAGTCCGCCGGCAGACGTTCGACCGGATCGAATTCCGCCGGACAACCGAGCGGCGAGATCCGGCTCGGCGATGAATCCACCACCAGCGCCGAGAAATCGTTGCGCGCGCCCACGGCATTCAGCAGCACGATGCCGCCCATCGACATGCCATAGAACGCGCGGCGGCGGTAATTCTGCCGGTTCAGGTGCGCGACGATCTCGCGATAGTCGGAAATGATGGCCTTGAGCCGGCTGCGGCCGCCGGAAAGGCCGTAACCGCGATAGTCGTACACGTAAACGTCGAAACCACGGTCGCGGAATACCTGCAACTCGCCCATGATCTGGTCGGCGAGCATGGCGTTTCCCGGCGCCACCAGCAGATAACCCTGCGGAGTACCCGCGGCGCGCAGGCGATAACCGCCGAGCGCGCGTTTATCGGAGGTTTCGAAATGGATGCGTTCGATGTCGCGGATGCCCCCGACCCGTTGCGCGTCCGGGGCGCCGGCGGCGCGGCGGAACAGCCAGAACGCGAGCGGCTCGCGGAGGAATCCGCAGATGCTGGTTTCAGGATCGTCGGGAGCGGCCATTGCCGGTAACGCCGTTGCGCTGCTCATCACCGCGGTCAACAACCATGCCCATCCGGCTCCGCGGCCCGCGGGCATGAGATCAGACCAGCGCGTGCATCGGGGAAACGGCGGCCGCGGGGGATTTCTTGTTGTTGCGGCACCGCAGCAGCGTCCAGTATCCCAGCGCATTCACCGGGATGCGCGCCGCCACGTCCAGCCCGGTCTCGTCGATGAAATGCTCCAGCGAGAAATCCGGGCGAAATCCCATCACGCGCGAAAACGGCGCCGCCAGCCGCTCCACCCCGCCGACCAGCGAGTTGGCATGATGAAAGTGATTCACGATGAAAAGCTCGCCGCCGGGCTTGCACACCCGGCGCATCTCGTCCGTCAGGCGCGCCGGATGCGGCGTGACGGAAACGACATACATCGCCACCACCTTGTCGAAGCTGTCGTCGGGGAACTGCATGTGCTCGGCGTCCATCAGGCGCAGGGCCACCACCTGGCTCAGGTGCTGGCAGCGGCGGCGCACGCGGGCGCGCACCAGCATCTCCCGGGAAAGGTCGATGCCGGTCACCTCGACATGGCGCGGATAAAGCGACAGGGACAGGCCGGTGCCCACGCCGACCTCGAGAATGCGGTCGCCGGGGCGGCAGTTCATGCGGGCGATGATTTCCCGGCGCCCGGGCTGGAACATGGCCCCGAAATAAAAATCATAGGCCGGGGCGTAACGTCGGTAGACCCTCTGAACGGCATTGATATCCATGCGCATGACTCCTCATGGTCGGCCATTCCCCCGTCCGCGGGCGGACGCCCGGTCAACCGGGTTGTCTGTCAGGCGCCGGGCGCTGAATGAGTCTTCACGTCACCGCGCTGGCGCCGCGTGAAATCCTCCAGCTGCCGGGTGATGGCGCCAAAGGCGTCGCGAATCGCGACATAGACATCCTCGTCCTGGGCGCGGTTCGCCACCAGTTCGGCGCCGGGCACGGAGAGATCGATATGAACGCTGTAGAGCTTTCCCTGATGCTGGTGCCGCTGCGGGGATTCCACTACCACGCGACAGCTGATGATGCGCTCGTGAAAACGGTTAAGCTTCTCCGCCTTTTCGCGGATACGGGTCTCCACCGCCTCAGACTGCGGCATGTCTTTCAAGGTTATCTGCAATGGAACCGGCATGATCATGCTCCCCTTTGGTGCACAGGTGACTGGTAAGCGTGAATCCCTACTCGAAAATCACGTCCTGAACCGCAAGGATACCCTGATTTCAGATTTTTCGCTCCTTGTAGTGCGGATCCACCCAGCAACGCGGCAGGCGCTCGCCGGACAGGAATATCATGTCGGCCTTGCGAAATCCGGTGGGGTCCGGCATTTCCTCGCCCGCGTGGAACCGGCCCTTGAATTCATTCCGGAAAGGGTCAAAGAGGGATTCGACGTCCATCACCTCCACGATGTCACCGCTCGAAACATGCCTGAGAAACATGGCACCTCCTTCTGCTTTGGTAAAGCCGCTCTCCGGGAGGAATGCGAAAATTTCCGGAGAGGCGCCTGCCTGTCGTCAAAATCATGGCGCGGCACATGCATGACGGCATTGACGGAAATCAACAATTTAATCCTTTTCCGACAGCGTCATCGTTCCGGTGTTCCCGCCCGTTCGCGGGAGCGGGACTTTACATTTTCGGCATGGAGTGAAAGGATGTAAGTGCCTGACGAGCGTTATCAGGCGTTGCCGTTTCCTGCGAATTATTTGCCCGTAAGGCCAGAATCATGCCGACCAAAAACCTCAAGGAATTGCGCGCCCTGGCCCGGTCCCGCGGCCTGCGGGGTTACTCCAAACTGTCGCGCGCCGGTCTCGAAAAGCTGTTGTTCTCCGGCGGCGAACAGAAGCCAATGGGCGCGAAAAAAACCGCAAAGCCGGCGGCAACCACGTCTGCCGCCAGAACCAAATCAAAATCCGCTTCGCCGCGCGCGAACTCCGCACCCGCACGCGCCGCCAAAAAAACGCGGCCGGATGTCGCACCTGCGCCGGCCGTGGCACACCCGGCTCCGGCCGCAACGCCGAAATGGGAGTGGGCCGGCGACGTCCAGCGTCAATCCGCGGACGAAGAACAGATCGAGAGCGCGAAATACGCGGTTGTCCCGCCGGGCAGCGCCGCGCCGCGCGCCGAGGCCATGGACCTCAATGAGGACATCGACAATCTCCCGCCGGTCGCCGAACCGACGCTGTGCCTGCTGCCGCAGAAACCCGGCGTGCTGCACGGGTACTGGGTGCTGCCGCCGGACCCGGCTCCACGCACCCGTTCGTTCAAGCTCCGGCTCGGACGCATTACCCGCGATGTTTTTGAAATCATCGATGAAATCGCGCTGCCGAGTAACCGGGGCCAGTGGTATTTCCACGTAAATGAATCCACCGACACCGGCGAAGTGTATTTGCAGCTCGGCCACTACGAACCGGACGGGCGCTTTGTCATCGCCACCCGCCGTGGCATCGCGCGCATCCCGAGCCTGTATGCCTCCCAGCGCACCGATCGACTGTGGTGGGTCAGCGAGGAGCAGTTCCGCGCCATGTACCGGCGCGCCGGCGGTCGCGTGCACGGATCGCGCCTGGGCTGGTCCGCGTCCATCAGCAGTCCCGGCGGCGCGCCTTCCTCCGAGCGCCTCGCCTGGCCGGGCGGCGTCAGCAGCCAAAGATAACTGAAGATTCCCACCAACTTCCCCTCTCCCCTGGCGGGAG
>JBFMBB010000118.1:0-8644 GCA_040755435.1 Pseudomonadota bacterium
GCGGGGTGAGACGGGGTCGTCGCAAAGGTCAGGTGGACCTTTGCGCCGTCGAACGGGCGAGACAGGAATGCCGAGTCCCGGGGTTTGAGCGCGGTTTCGCGCACAGGAGTGCGTCGCGCGAAAACGAGCGTCAGCCGCTGACGCGAGTACTTCAGAGGCTGAGATTCCAGGTGTTACCATTGCCGATCATGCGCCCTTAGCTCAGCTGGATAGAGCGTCAGCCTCCGACGCTGAAGGTCAGAGGTTCGAATCCTCTAGGGCGCGCCAACCAAACAAAAGGCCCCAAAGGGGGCCTTTTGTTTGGCCGTTGTTTAGAATGATTCGACCCTCTCTAAATCTGCATGCTCCGGATTTCAGCTGGCGAAAAAACGTATTCGCCGACTATAATCTGCCTTGTAACTCAGTGTTCCAGCCTCACCGGAAACAACAAGAAGCAAGCCGTGGCACATTGATAACCTGTTTGTAAGGGGTCATGCCTGTATCTCGAAACGGCTGATATAAACGGTGGTTCAGCGGTACTGTTTGCCTGCCCGCCAAGCGCGGGGCGGTCGTCTTTTGTCCTGGTGACCCGGTGAGCGCCGCGGACGAACGCCCGCCGCTGCACGAAGCCACGCTGCGCCTGCTGGGCCTGCTGGCAACCTCGCGGCTGGAACAGGACCTGCTGCAGCAAGGGATCGAGGCGCTCGCCGCCTTGCTCCAGACCCGCTATGGCGCCATCCGGCTGATCGACGAGACCGGCCGGCTCCGGCACTTCGTCCACACCGGCGTCGATCCCGAGGCGGCGGCGCGCATCCGGCTGCTCCCGGAAGGTCGCGGTCTGCTCGGCATCGGCGCACCCCTGCGGCTGGACGATATATCGGATGATCCCCGTTCCGCCGGCATCCCGCCCCATCATCCGCCCATCAAGAACCTGCTGTCCATGCCGCTGTCGCACGAGGGTCGCAGTTACGGGCTCGTGTACCTGAGCGCGAAACACGACGGCTCGGACTTCAACGAAGAAGATGAAAAACTGCTAAGGCACTTTTCCGACGTGTTCGCCATGATGCTGGCCTATCAGCGCGCCCAGTCCGAACGCGAGCTGACGGACAAGACTTTGCGCGAAAGCAACGAGCTGCTGGAGCGGATTTTCGACAGCACCCATTTCTGCCTCGCCTACCTCGACCGCGATTTCAATTTCATCCGCGTGAACCAGGCCTACGCCAAGGCCTGCGGCTATCCGCCCGATTACTTTTCCGGCAAGAACCATTTCCGGCTTTATCCGCACGCCGAAAACGAGGCCATTTTCCGGCGCGTGGTGCAGACCGGGGAGGCGTATACCGCCATCGCCAGGCCGTTCGAATACCCCGACCACCCGGAGTGGGGCGTGACCTACTGGGACTGGACCCTGCACCCGCTCAAGGACGAATCCGGAAACGTCGAGGCCGTGATGTTCGTGCTGCTGGACGTGACCGAGCGCCGGCGCACCGAGGAGCGGCTGAACACGCTGGCCTTTTACGACGCCCTGACCGGGCTGCCCAACCGCCAGCAGCTGCACGACCACCTGCAGTGGGCCATGAAGGAAGCCGCCCAGCGCGAGCGGCTGGTGGCCATCCTGTTCCTGGATCTCGACCGCTTCAAGAACATCAACGACACCCTGGGCCATGACGTCGGCGACGCGCTGCTGAAGGAAGTCGCGGCGCGCCTGCGCGGCAGCGTGCGTCCCGGCGACATCATCTCGCGCCTTGGCGGGGACGAATTCACCATCGTGCTGGCCAATGTCGCGCACCTGGATGACGTGACGCACGTGGCGCAGAAACTGCTGGACCACTTCCTGCCGCCGTTTCGCATCGCCGGGCGCGACCTGTTCGTCAGTCCGTCCATCGGCATCACGCTTTATCCCTTCGACGGCAACAACGCGGAGGACCTGATCAAGAACGCCGACATCGCCATGTACCACGCCAAGGAGCGGGGCCGGAACAATTTCCAGTTCTACACCCCGGAACTCAACGTGCGCGCGGCGCGCCGGCTGGAGCTCGAAACCGGCCTGCGCCAGGCGCTGGAAAAAAACCAGTTCATCCTGCATTTCCAGCCGCTGGTGAAAATGGACAGCGGCGGCATCACCGGCATGGAGGCGCTGCTGCGCTGGCAGCACCCGGAATACGGCCTGATCCCGCCGATGGAATTCATTCCGCTGGCGGAGGAGACCGGGCTCATCGTCCCCATCGGCGAGTGGGTGTTGCGCGCCGCCTGCGCCCGGATCAAGGCCTGGCACGACGCCGGCTTTCCGAAAATGCACGTGGCGGTGAATCTCTCCAGCGTGCAGCTGCAACAGAAGAATTTCGTCGACGTCGTCAGGCAGACGCTGAAGGACACCGGCCTCGAGCCGCGCTATCTCGACCTCGAGCTGACCGAGACCCTGCTGATGCAGGACATGGAAGCGGCCGAGACGGTCCTGAAGGAATTGCACGAACTGGGGGTGCTGTTCTCGCTCGACGATTTCGGCACCGGTTATTCCTCGCTCAGTTACCTCAAGCGCTTCCCCATCGACTTCCTCAAGATCGACCGCAGCTTCGTGCACGACATCACCCACGACCGCTACGGCGCCGGCATCGTGCGCGCCATCATCGCCATGGCGCACACGCTCGGCATCAAGGTGATCGCCGAGGGCGTCGAGACCGCCGCCCAGTTCCGCTTCCTGCGCGAACAGGGCTGCGACATCAGCCAGGGCTACTATTGCAGCCGGCCGCTCGCGACCGAGGCCTTCACCGAGCTGCTGCGTGACTGGCGCCTCATTCGAACGGGTAAATGCAGTCTCGTGAATATCGCCCGGAAATCGCGCCGGAAAAAGACTCCATCCCGGCGGCGCGCGCCGATAAAACGGTCGGTGAAATAAGGTTACTGTTGCTTCGCGCGCCGCGGCTGCGCCAGATGAATGGCGTGGCCGGCGGCGGCGAGCGAGGCTTCGTGCAGGGCCTCGGACAGCGTGGGGTGGGCGAACATGGTAAGCATGATGTCCTCGTTCGAGGCGCCGAAGGACATGGCCAGGGCGGCGGACGCCACGAGTTCGGAACAGTTCGGGCCGACCAGGTGCACGCCGAGCACGCGATCGGTGCGCGCGTCGGCGAGAACCTTGACGAAACCGGCGGCCGCGCCCATGGCCTTGGCGCGGCCGTTGGCGGCGAAGGGAAACACTCCGGCGCGGCAGCTTGTGCCGGCGGCCTTCAGCGCCTGCTCGGTCTTGCCGACCCAGGCGATCTCGGGCTGGGTGTAGATCACCGACGGCACCACGTCGTAGTTCACCGCGGTGGCGCGCCCGCTGATGCGCTCGGCCACCATCACGCCTTCCTCCATGCCCTTGTGCGCCAGCATCGGCCCGCGCACCAGGTCGCCCACGGCATATACGTTGGGCAGATTGGTGCGGCAGTGCTCATCGACGTGCACGAAGCCCCATTCGTCCAGCAGCAGCCGGCTGGCGTCGCTCACGAGTCCGTCGGTGTTGGGCCGCCGCCCGACCGCGACGATCAGCCGGTCCACGCTTTCCTGGTGCTCGCCGGCCTTGTCCTGGTAGCGCACCGTGACGGCGTCCTTCCCGGGCTTGCTGTCCAGCACCCGCGAGCCCAGGCGGATATCGAGCCCCTGCGCGCTGAACTGCTTGAGCGCCTCGCGCGCCACCTGTTCGTCGGCCATGGACAGAAAAGTTTCCTGCGCCTCGAGCAACACCACCTCCGCGCCGAGCCGGCGCCACACGCTGCCGAGTTCGAGCCCGATCACGCCGGCGCCGATGATGCCGAGGCGCCGCGGCACCTCGCGGAAACCGAGCGCCGCCTGCGAATCCACGATGCGCTGCCCGTCGAAGGGCGCGCTCTTGAGGTTCACCGGCATCGAGCCGCTGGCGAGAATCACGTGTTCGGCTTCGAACTGCTGCGTCGAGCCGCCTGAAACCTCGACGAGATTTTTCGGCAGCAGCTTCCCGCGGCCCGGAATCCAGGTTACGCCGTTGGCCTTGAACAGCGTGGCGATGCCGCGCGTGAGGTCGGACACCACCTTGTCCTTGTGCGCCTGCATGGCGGCGAGGTCGAGGGAAAGCTCCTTGAACCGCAGCCCGTGCGCCGCGCCGTGGTCGCGCGCCTGCGCGAAAAGCTCGGAGGTCTCGAGCAGTGCCTTGGAGGGAATGCAGCCGGCGTTGAGACAGGTGCCGCCGAGCGCGGACTCGCCCGCCGCGTTGCGCCAGTCGTCCACGCAGGCCACCTTCAGGCCGAGCTGGGCCGCGCGGATGGCCGCGGTGTAGCCCGCGGGCCCCGCGCCGATCACCACGACGTCATAACGGTCGGCCATGAAAACTCCGGTTTCGGGTTTCGGGTTGCGAGTTTCGTGTTAACTGACGCGGAACACGAAACTCGAAACGCGAAACGGTTTTCAGACTTCCAGCAACAACCGCGCCGGGTCCTCCAGCACTTCCTTGATCATCACCAGGAACTGCACCGCCTCGCGCCCGTCGATCAGGCGGTGATCGTAGGACAGCGCCAGGTACATCATCGGCCGGATCACGACCTGGCCGTTCTCCGCCACCGGGCGGTCCTGGATCTTGTGCATGCCGAGGATCGCGCTCTGCGGCGGATTCAGGATCGGCGTGGACATGAGCGAGCCGAACACGCCGCCGTTGGTGATGGTGAAGGTGCCGCCGGTGATCTCCTCGAGCGTGAGCTGCGCGTTCTGCGCGCGCTCGCCGAAATCGCGGACGCGGGCTTCGATCTCGGCCATGGTCAGATGCTCGGCATCGCGCAATACCGGCACCACCAGCCCGCGCGGCGAACTGACCGCGATGCCGATGTCATGGAAACCGTGATACACCACCTCGTCGCCGTCGATGGAGGCATTGACCTCGGGAAAATGCCGCAGCGCCTCGACCGCGGCCTTCACGAAGAAGGACATGAAACCGAGGCGCACGCCGTGCTCCTTCTCGAAGCGCTCGCGGTGGCGCGCGCGCAGCTCCATCACCGGCTGCATGTTGACCTCGTTGAAGGTCGTCAGGATCGCCGCCGTCTGCTGCGCCTCCACGAGTCGCTCGGCGATGCGCTTGCGCAGGCGCGTCATGGGCACGCGTTTCTCCGGGCGCTCGCCGGCCGGCATGGCCGGCGGCGCTGGCGCGGGAGCGGCCGGTTTCGGTTTGGACTGCGGCGGCGCGGGCGTCACCGCCGCGGCCTCCACCGTATCGATCTGCTTCTGCACGTCTTCCTTGAGAATGCGCCCGCCCTTGCCGCTGCCCGATACCTTGCGCGCATCGAGCCCGTATTCCTGCATCAGCCGCTGCGCGGCGGGCATGACCGCCGCCGGGGATGCGGGCTCGGGCGCCGCCGGTTTGGGCGTGGTCGCGCCGGCGGAGGCGGAGGCAGACTTGTCGACCTTGCCCACCACCTCGCCCGATTTCACGGTCGCGCCGACCGGCGCCTTGATCTCGGCCAGCACGCCGTCGGCCGGCGCCGGCACCTCGAACACGATCTTGTCGGTTTCGATCTCGGCCAGCGTCTCGTCGCGCCGCACCGGCTCGCCCGGCTGCTTGCGCCAGGCGAGGATCGTGCCCTCGGTCACGGATTCCGGAAATGTCGGGACGGTGATGTCGGTCATTTCTTATCTTAAAAAGTTTAGCGTTTAGAGTTTCGGGTTCAGTGTTTCGGGCGTCGAACACCTTGCTGTTCAACTCTAAACTCGAAACCCTGAACCATGATTCAGCCCAGCGCCCCCAGCGCCTCGTCCAGCAGCGCATGCAGCTGCGCGATGTGAAGCTGATAACTGCCCACGGCCGGCGCCGCCGAGGTCGGGCGGCCGGCGTATTCGAGCGTCGCGCCCGGCGGCAGCGTGCGCCGAAAGCGGTGCTGGGCCTGGAACCACACGCCCTGGTTGCGCGGCTCCTCCTGGCACCAGATGAAGCGGCGCGCGGCGGGATAACGCTGAAACGCCTGCTTCAACTCTTCCTCCGGAAACGGATACAGCTGCTCGATGCGCAGGATCGCCACGTCGCGGCGCGACAACGCCTGGCGCCGCTCGATCAGGTCATAATAGACCTTGCCGCTGCAAAGCACGACCTCCTTCACGGCGGCGTCCTCGAGTGTCTCGGCCTCGTACAGCACCGGGCGGAAACGCCCCTGGGTCAGGTCCTCGAGGCTGCTCACCGAAAGCCGGTGGCGCAGCAGGCTTTTCGGCGTCATCACCACCAGCGGCTTGCGGCACGGCCAGCGCATCTGGCGCCGCAGCAGGTGAAACAGCTGCGCCGGCGTGGTCGGCACGCACACGAACATGTTCTGCTGCGCGCACAGCTGCAGGTAGCGCTCGAGCCGTCCCGAAGAATGCTCCGGCCCCTGGCCCTCGTAGCCGTGCGGCAGGAACAGCGTGAGGCCGCACAGGCGCTTCCATTTCTGCTCGCCCGAGCTGATGAACTGGTCGATCACCACCTGCGCGTTGTTGGCGAAGTCGCCGAACTGCGCCTCCCAGATGACCAGCGTCTTCGGGTCGGCGGTGGCGAAACCGTACTCGAAGGCCAGCACCGCCTCCTCGGACAGCAGTGAATTGATGACCAGGAAATTCGGCTGCCCGTCGTAAAGGTTGCGCAGCGGTACGTAGGCCGAGCCGTCCTTCTGGTTGGTCACCACCGCGTGGCGGTGAAAGAACGTGCCGCGCCCGGAGTCCTGGCCCGACAGCCGCACCCCGAAACCGTCCTGCAGCAGGCTGGCGTAGGCGAGGTTCTCGGCGAAGCCCCAGTCGAGCGGCAAGGCGCCGGCCGCCATCTTGCGCCGCGCCTCGTAGATCTTGACCACCTGCGGATGCAATTCCAGCCCCTCGGGCACGTGCAGCAGCCGTTCGGTGAGGCCGCGGACGGTTTCGAGCGGAATGGCCGTCGGCGTCGCCGGATCGCAGTTGCCGGCCGTGTACGGGTTCCAGTCCGCGCCGTAGGCATACTCGGATTTCTCCCGGGGCAGGAGTTGCGGCGCGACATCGGCGCCGGATTCGAGTCGCTGCTGGTAATCCGTCCGCATGGCCGCCGCCGCGTCCGCGTCGACGGCCCGGGCCTGCGCCAGGCGCTGCGCGTACAGCGCGCGCGTGGTCGGCAGTTCGCGGATGCGCTGGTACATGAGCGGCTGCGTCACCGTCGGCTCGTCGGCCTCGGAATGGCCGTGGCGGCGATAGCAGTAGAGATCGATGACCACGTCCTTGTGGAAGGTCATGCGGTAATCGAGCGCGATCTGGGTGGCGAACAGCACCGCCTCGGGGTCGTCGCCGTTGACGTGGAAGATCGGCGCGCCGACGGCCTTGGCGATGTCGCTGCAGTAGAGCGTGGAACGCGCGTCCTGCTGGAGGCTGGTGGTGAAGCCGATCTGGTTGTTGATGACGATGTGCACCGTGCCCTTGGTGGCGTAGCCGCGCGACTGCGACATGTTGAAGGTTTCCATGACCACGCCCTGGCCGGCGAACGCGGCGTCGCCGTGGATCACCACCGGCAGCACGCGGTTGCCGCGGCTGTCGCGGCGGCGCTCCTGGCGCGCCCGCACCGAGCCCTGCACCACCGGCCCGACGATCTCGAGGTGCGAGGGATTGAACGCCAGCGCCACGTGCACCGCGCCGCCCGCGGTGGCGATGTCGGAGGAGTAGCCGAGGTGGTATTTCACGTCGCCGGTACCGCCGTTGGATTGCGCCTTGCCCTCGAACTCGCGGAACAGTTCGGCCGGGCTCTTGCCGAGGATGTTGACCAGCACGTTGAGCCGCCCGCGATGCGCCATGCCGATGATCACTTCCTTGGTGCCGCTGGCGCCGGCGCGCTGGATCAGCTCGTCCAGCATCGGTATCAGGCTCTCGCCGCCCTCCAGCGAAAACCGTTTCTGTCCCACGTACTTGGTGTGCAGGAAATGTTCGATGCCCTCGGCGGCGGTCAGGCGCTCGAGCAGCTTGCGCCGGGTCTCGGGCGGATAGGCCGGCAGCCCGTGCACGCTTTCGAGGCCGCTTTGCAGCCAGCGTTTTTCCGCGGTGTCGGTGATGTGCATGTATTCGACGCCGAGGGTGCCGGCGTAGGTGGCGCGCAATTGCGCCAGGATTTCGCGCAGCGCGGCCTGGCGCGGCCCCACCAGCGAGCCGGTTTCGAACACCGCGTCGAGGTCGGCGTCGGTGAGCCCGTAGTAACGCAGGTCGAGTTCCGGGATGGCCGGCGTCTCGCGCAGACCGAGCGGATCGAGGCGGGCGATCTGGTGCGCGCGGTAGCGGTAGGCGTTGATCAGCTGCAGCACCTTGACCTGCTTGTGCGCGGACTCGACCGGCACCGCCGGAACTGCTTCGCGCGCGGCGGGATGCGAGCGGTGCGAGAGCCGGCGGAATTCCTCGCGGATCTCGGAGTGCGGCACATCCCGTTCCACGCCGTTGACGCGCGGCAGGCTTTCGAAATAACTGCGCCAGTCAGAGGGCAGGGAGGCGGGATCGCGCAGGAACTGCTCGTACAGGTCCTCCAGGTACGCGGCATTGCCGTCCGCCAGCGTCGAGGAACGCCAGCGGGCATCCAGGCTTTGCTCCTTGGGGGTGATGCGCGTCTGCTTTCTGTCCATGACAGCGTCAAATCGCCGTGATGCCGGGGAGTGGCGGTGCACCACTTAGCTTAGCAGCTTGGCCGCGCCGGCCGCGCCCC
>JBFMBB010000119.1:0-8409 GCA_040755435.1 Pseudomonadota bacterium
AGCGCCGGCGCCACCCTCGGCCGGTAGACCGACAGCTCGTTGCCGCGCGGCGTCGGGCGATGTTCTTTCTCCGATGCCACTTCGCGCACACGATAACGCGCGACGCGCTGTCCGGTATCTTTTTCCAGCCGCTCGACGTCATGACCGCGGTTGACGATGGGATCCTGCTCGACGAGGTAGCGGGTGATGTTGCTGGTGCGCGGGATGATGGTCACGTTGCGCGCCGCCAGTTCGATGTGGCGATAAACGTGCTCGCGACGGAAGTTGCGCTCGTGGCAGAACACCCAGCTGGTCGGGTGGATATAGCGCTCGATTTCCACGATCCGGACGCTGAAACCGATCCCCGGCCGCCACACGGCCATGGGCGGCAGCGGCGCCCAGCCGATCCAGCCGTCGCCGTAGCGCCAGTCCACCCACGCCGGTCCCCATACCGTGTCGGGCACCCACACCCAGCCGTACTCGTCGTCGTAAACCCAGCGGCCGTAGTGAAACGGCGCCCAGCCCCACGGCCAGTACGATACCCAGTACCAGCCGTAATCGTCCGTGTACGCCCAATGCCCGTGCGTGTACGGGCGCCACGACACCGGCACGCCATGCGGCACCCACACCCAGCCGAACGATACGCGGCTCACCCACTGGCCGTAGGGCGCGAGCGCGTTGTAGAACACGCTGATGTCGACGCTCACGTCGGACGCGCTGGCGCGTGGTGCGGTTGCCGGGAAAGCTCCGGAAAGGAGAACGACGAGCAGGAACGCCAGGACAGGTTTGCGCATGACGGCACCTCCATGGGTCATTCGGCATGACCGGGGCGGCTCTCACCCGGAACTGGCAGGGGGACGACGCCTCAAAGGGATACGATGTTTAACGTGTCCGGGACCCATCGCGTTGACCATGCTCCGCGGCGGATATCCCTCCGACCTCACACGGGCTGTCGCCTGACTATACAGATCGGCGCCATTCCCGCCTTGAGTTGGATCAAAACCGGAATGCGGTAAAATCACGTCCATGCTGCAAGCCGTTAAAAATTTTTTCGACCGGCACATCCTTCCGGGTGAACAGGAAGAGGGCGCGGCTCATGCCTTGCGGGTGGCCACGGCCGCCTTGCTGTTCGAGGTCATGCGTACCGACCGTGAAATCAAGGACGTGGAGCGCCATGCCATGACGGCCGCCATCCGCAAAAATTTCGCGCTGACGGCCGAGGAGACCGCGACGCTCACGCGTCTGGCGGAAGTCGAAGCCGAGCAGGCCACCGATTACTACCAGTTCACCGCACTCATCAACAAGCATTACAGCGCACAACAGAAGGAACAGATCATCGAGCGCATGTGGCAGGTGGCCTCGGCCGATCACGAGATCGACCGTTTCGAGCGCACCCTGGTGCACAAGGTCGCCGATCTGTTGCATGTCCCACGTCACGCCCAGATCACCGCGCGCGAACGCGCACTGCATTCCGCCCGCCAAGAGGCAAAATAGGCGCTGTCAGCGCCTCCAGCCATCATGCCGTTACTGCGCCTCGACAAGGTTTCTCTGGCCTACGGCCATCGCCCGTTGCTGGAGCGCGCCCAGCTGGAAATCCGCCGCGGCGAGCGCGTGTGCCTGGTCGGTCGCAACGGCGAGGGCAAGTCGTCGCTGATCCGGCTGTTGAGCGGCGCAGCCGTGCCCGATGACGGCAGTATCTGGATCCGCCCCGGCACGCGCATCGCCCATCTGGCGCAGGAAGTCAGCCCAGACAGCGACGAAACCGTGTTCGATATCGTCGCCGGCGGGCTGGCCGGGCTCGGCCGGCTGATCTCGCAATATCACCACACCGCCACCGAACTGGCGCAAGCGCCCACGCCGGAACTGACGGCGCGCCTTGCGGCGTTGCAGCACGAACTCGAGGCCGGCGACGGCTGGCGCCTGGAGCAGCGGGTGGAAATGGTGCTGTCACGCCTGCATCTGGATGGTGACATCAGCATGCACGCGCTCTCCGGCGGCTGGCGCCGGCGCGTGATGCTGGCGCGCGCCCTGGTGAGTGAACCGGACCTGCTGCTGCTCGACGAGCCGACCAACCATCTCGACATCGAGGCCATCACCTGGCTGGAGGAATTCCTCGTCGACTTCCCCGGCGCGCTGCTGTTCGTCAGCCACGACCGCGCGTTCCTGAAGCGCCTGGCCACGCGCATCATCGAGCTGGATCGCGGCGCGCTCACATCCTGGCCCGGAAATTACGACGACTACCTGCGCCGCAAGGAGACGCAGCTGGCCACGGAAGCGCAGCACAACGCACTGTTCGACAAGAAACTGTCACAGGAGGAAGCCTGGATCCGTCAGGGCGTGAAGGCGCGCCGCACGCGCAACGAAGGCCGGGTGCGCGCCCTCGAAGCCCTGCGCGAGCAGCGCCGCCAGCGCCGCGACCGCGTGGGCAAGGTCGATCTGCGCATGGAGGAGGGCGCGGCCTCCGGCCAGCTGGTGTTCGAGGCCGAGCACGTGGATTTCAATTACGGTGACACCGCCGTAATAAAAGATTTTTCGGTGCGCGTCATGCGCGGCGACCGCATCGGCATCGTCGGCCCCAACGGTGCCGGCAAATCCACGCTGATCAAACTCCTGCTGGGCGAACTCGAGCCGACGCGCGGGCACCTGCGCCGCGGTACCCGGCTGCAAGTGGCGTATTTCGACCAGCAGCGCGAGCTGCTCGATCCGGACGCGATGGTGATGGACAGCGTCGGCGAGGGCAGCCAGACGGTAACCATCAACGGCCGCAGCCAGCATGTCGCCGGTTATTTGCAGGGCTTCCTGTTTCCCCCGGAGCGGCTGCGCTCGCCGGTGAGCACGCTCTCCGGCGGCGAGCGCAACCGCCTGATGCTGGCGCGCCTGTTCACCAGGTCGGCCAACCTGCTGGTGATGGACGAGCCCACCAATGACCTCGACGTGGAAACGCTCGAACTGCTGGAAGAACTGCTGCTCGAATATCAGGGCACCTTGCTGCTGGTCAGTCACGACCGCGCGTTTCTCGACAACGCCGTCACCAGCACGCTGGTGTTCGAGGGCGGCGGCCGCATAAACGAATACGTCGGCGGTTACAGCGACTGGTTACGACAGCGAAAACCCGCGACCAGGCCCGAACCCGCCGCCAAGGCCGGCAAGCCGGCGACTGCCGAAACCCCGCGCGCCAGATCGCGCAAGCTCTCCTACAAGGAACAGCGCGAGCTTGACGCCCTGCCGGGCAGGATCGAGACGCTGGAAGCGGAGCAGGCGCGCCTGCAGGCCGCCGTCAGCCAAGCCGGTTTCTACCAGCAGCCGGGGGAGACCATCGCCGCCACGCTGGCGCGCCTCGAAGCCGTGACTAGTGAACTCGAGGCATGTTATGCGCGCTGGGAGTCCCTGGAGGCACAACAGGCAACCACGGGTGGATAGCGCGCAAATCAGGTTGAATCCCCGCTGCGCGGGGATGATATGCAAACCCTGGATTCCCGCTTTCGCGGGCATGACAGAAAACGAAGCCGTCATTCCCACGAAAGCGGGAATCCAGGATTTATAGACAGATTTTCACCTTAGCAGGATATCCGTATGAACGAACGACTGACCGAACTGGAAGTGCGCGTGGCCTTCCAGGAAAAGACCATCCAGGACCTGAACGAGGTGGTGACGGACCAGCAGCGCCGGATCGACCGGCTGACGCAGGAGCTGGAGGCCGTGAAGTCACGGCTGGCCGCGCTGGCGCCGGCGATGGTCATCCCGCAGGAAGAGGAGAAACCGCCGCCGCATTACTGAAAGAATTCAGCGTTTTCCCGCAAATCCTGTTACAATGCGGCCATCGGCGCACACCGGTCTGCCCCGATCCCTTCGCGGTTTTCCATCTCGGTTCACCTCGAACAACTTCAACATATATAGGTAGCGCCTAGACCGGCCCAGTTTTGGGTAGGCCATCCAGGAGCAACCATTACTTTATGTCATTTTCATCCCTCGGCCTGTCGGCCGAACTAGTCCGTGCTGTGTCCGAAAAAGGCTATACCCAGGCCACCCCGATTCAAATACAGGCCATCCCTGTCATTCTCGAGGGACGCGACATCCTCGCCGGCGCGCAGACCGGCACCGGCAAGACCGCCGGCTTCACGCTGCCGCTGCTGCAACGCCTGAACGCCCGGCCCGCGACGGGCAGGCGCCACGTGCGCGCCCTGATCCTGACGCCGACGCGCGAACTGGCGGCGCAGGTGGAGGAGAGCGTGCGCACCTACGGCAAGCATCTGCCGCTCAAGTCCACCGTGATCTTCGGCGGTGTCGGCTTCAACCCGCAGGCCGACAAGCTGCGTCACGGCGTGGACATCCTGGTGGCGACGCCGGGCCGGCTGCTCGACCACGTCAGCCAGCGTACCGTGGACCTGTCGCAGGTCGAGATCCTGGTGCTGGACGAGGCCGACCGCATGCTCGACATGGGCTTCATCCGCGACATCCGCAAGATCCTTGCGCTGCTGCCGAAGCAGCGCCAGAACCTGCTGTTCTCCGCGACCTTCTCGGACGAGATCAAGCAGCTCGCCGACGGGCTGCTGAATTCGCCGGCGCTCATCGAAGTGGCGCGCCGCAACGCCACCGCCGACCTGGTGTCGCAGGCGTATCACCCGGTGGATCGCGTGCGCAAGCGCGAACTGTTGTCGCACCTGATCCACTCGCAGGGCTGGAAGCAGGTGCTGGTGTTCACCCGCACCAAGCACGGCGCCAATCGCCTCGCGGAACAGCTGGAGGACGACGGCATCACCGCCGCCGCCATCCACGGCAACAAGAGCCAGGGCGCGCGCACCAAGGCGCTGGCGGATTTCAAAAAGAACAGCGTGCGGGTGCTGGTAGCCACCGACATCGCCGCGCGCGGGCTGGACATCGACCAGCTGCCGCACGTGGTGAATTACGAACTGCCCAACGTGCCGGAGGATTACGTGCACCGCATCGGCCGTACCGGGCGCGCCGGCAACGAAGGGCAGGCGATCTCGCTGGTGTGCATCGACGAGCGCGATTATCTGCGCGACATCCAGCGCCTGCTCAAGCGCGACATCCCCAGGGTCGATATCGAGGGCTTCGAGCCGGATCCGTCGATCAAGGCCGAGCCGATCAGCCACGGACGCGGCCAGCGCGGCGGCAGGCCGCAGGGCCAGCGTCAGGGCGGCGAACATCGCCGGCATCAACAGCCGCAGCGCCATGCGCACGGCCGCTCGGACGAAAAACGGTCGCGCCCGCATGCCCAAGGCGAACGCGGTCATTCACATGCGCAGCCGCGTTCCGTCGGCCAGCGTTCGCACTCGAACCCGCACGGCCGTCACGCGGAGCCGCGTCAGCATGCGTCGCATCATCCACGGCATACCGCCGCGCCGCATGGCAACAGTCATGCGCCGCACCGGGACGTGGACGGCAACCGCCGGGTGCCGGAAGGCTCGGAGCGTCACACACAGGTACGCAGCTCGTTCAGCAAGTCTGACAGGCCTGCGCGCCGCACCCGCTCCACGGCCGGCAAGGGAACCGTGCGCCGTTCCTGGTAATTTTCACATGATCACCACCGCCAACATCACCATGCAGTTCGGGGCCAAGCCCCTGTTCGAGAACATCTCGGTCAAGTTCGGCAACGGCAACCGCTACGGCCTGATCGGCGCCAACGGCTGCGGCAAGTCGACGTTCATGAAAATCCTCGGCGGCGACCTGGAACCGAGCTCGGGCAACGTCTCGATCGACGCCAACGAGCGCGTCGGCAAGCTGCGCCAGGACCAGTTCGCGTTCGAAAATCAAACCGTGCTCGACACCGTGATCATGGGCCATGCCGAGCTGTGGCGCGTGAAGCAGGAGCGCGACCGCATCTACGGCCTCGCCGAAATGAGCGAGGAGGACGGCATGAAGGTGGCCGACCTGGAACACCGCTTCGCCGAACTCGACGGCTACACCGCTGAGGCGCGTGCCGGCGAATTGCTGCTCGGCCTCGGCATCCCGCTGGAACAGCACGCCGGGCCGATGAGCGCGGTGGCCCCGGGCTGGAAGCTGCGCGTGCTGCTGGCGCAGGCGCTGTTCTCCGACCCGGACATCCTGCTGCTGGACGAGCCGACCAACCATCTCGACATCAACACCATCCGCTGGCTGGAAGACGTGCTCAATGCGCGCAACAGCACCATGATCATCATCTCGCACGACCGGCACTTCCTGAACGGCGTGTGCACGCACATGGCGGATCTCGATTACGGCGAGCTGCGCGTCTATCCCGGCAACTACGATGAGTACATGACCGCCGCCACGCTGGTGCGCAACCAGTTGCTGGCCGACAACGCCAAAAAGAAGGCGCAGATCGAGGAACTGCAAACCTTCGTCAGCCGCTTCTCGGCCAACGCCTCCAAGGCCAAGCAGGCGACCTCGCGCGCAAGACAGATCGAGAAGATCGAACTGGCGGAGGTCAAGCCGTCGAGCCGGCAGAATCCGTTTTTGCGTTTCGATCAGGCCAAACGGCTGTATCGCCTGGCGCTGGAGGCAAGGAAACTCGGCCAGGGCTTCGGCGCGACACCCTTGTTCAAGAATCTCAACCTCTCGGTCGAGGTCGGCGAGCGCGTGGCCGTGATCGGCCCCAACGGCATCGGCAAGACCACGCTGTTGCGCACCCTGGTGGGCGAACTGCCGCCGGAAAGCGGCACGATCAAATGGTCGGAGAATGCGACCTTGGGCTACTACGCGCAGGACCATGCCGCCGATTTCGCCAAAGAGATGTCGCTGCTCGACTGGATGAACCAGTGGAAAAAGCCCAACGACGACGAGCAGGCGATACGCGCCGTGCTCGGGCGGCTGCTGTTTTCCCAGGACGAAATCAAGAAATCGACCAAGGCGCTGTCCGGCGGCGAGCAGGGGCGCATGCTGTTCGGCAAGCTGATGCTGCAGCAGCCCAACGTGCTGATCATGGACGAGCCCACCAACCACCTGGACATGGAATCCATCGAGTCGCTCAACACCGCGCTGGAAAAATACCCGGGCACGCTGATTTTCGTCAGTCACGACCGCGAGTTCGTGTCGTCGCTGGCGACGCGCATCATCGAGATGACGCCACGCGGCATCGAGAACTTCGGCGGCACCTATGAGGATTACCTGCTGCGTCAGGAGCAACTGGCGGCGCAGCCGACGGGGCGGATGCAGAAGGCCCGGTAATCCCGACGCCGGGCTTTATGCTAGGATTTCCGCAACACAACTCCTGGCATCCCCGTGAGCACGACCCGCGCCGGTGACGGCGACCCCACAGCCGCGAAAACGGCATTTCCCATCCTGGCGGCGATCAGCGTCTGTCACCTGCTGAACGACATGATGCAGTCGCTGCTGCCGGCAATCTACCCGATGCTGAAGAGCAATTACGGCCTCGACTTCGGCCAGATCGGCATCCTCACGTTCACGTTCCAGTTCACCGCCTCGGTGCTGCAACCGCTGATCGGTTTCTACATCGATCGCAAGCCGAAGCCGTACTCGCTGGCCACCGGCATGGGCTTTACGCTGTCCGGCCTGTTGTTGCTGGCCTATGCCCACAATTATGCCGTGCTGTTGCTGGCGGCGGCGCTGGTGGGCGCCGGCTCCTCGGTATTCCACCCGGAATCGTCGCGCGTGGCGCGCATGGCCGCGGGCGGGCGGCACGGGCTGGCGCAATCGCTGTTCCAGGTCGGTGGCAACGCCGGTTCCGCCATCGGCCCGTTGCTGGCGGCGTTCATCGTCCTGCGCTACGGCCAGTCCAGCGTCGCCTGGTTCTCGCTCGCGGCATTGCTCGGGATTTTCCTGCTGATCCACGTCGGCCACTGGTACAAGGGTCACGGGCTGGCGCGCATGAAGTCGCACGCCGCGAAGGGCGGGGCCGGAGCGGCGCTGCCGCGCGCCCGCGTGCTGCTGGCCATCGTCGTGCTGATCGCACTGATCTTCTCGAAGTTCTTTTACATGGCCAGCATGACCAGCTACTACACCTTTTATCTGATCGACCAGTTCCAGGTTTCGGTGCGCAGCGCGCAGGTGCACCTGTTCGTGTTTCTCGCGGCCGTCGCCATCGGCACCATTGCCGGCGGCTCGCTCGGCGACCGCTTCGGCCGCAAGACGGTGATCTGGGCTTCCATTCTCGGGGTCCTGCCGTTCACGCTGGCGCTGCCGCACGCCAACCTGTTCTGGACCGGCGTGCTCAGCGTGCCCATCGGCTTTATTCTTGCCTCCGCGTTTCCGGCGATCGTGGTTTATGCGCAGGAGCTGATGCCGTCGCGCGTCGGCACCGTCGCCGGCCTGTTCTTCGGCTTCGCCTTCGGCCTCGGCGGCATCGGCGCGGCGGTGCTGGGCCAGATCGCGGACGCGACCAGCATCCGGTTCCTGTTTCAGGTATGCGCATTTCTTCCGGTGATCGGGCTGCTCGCCGGCTTCCTGCCGTCAGTGGGAACGCAAAACCGC
>JBFMBB010000120.1:0-8384 GCA_040755435.1 Pseudomonadota bacterium
ACCGGCGAGACGCGGAGGGGTTCGCGCTGCGGGTGGCCGCGCGAACGGGCGCACAGGGATGTGCGCCCCGGGCTTTCCCGCGGAGCCGGAGGCGTAGCGGGAAAGTGTCGCGCCATCCGGGGGCGTGCTTTCTTTGGTTACTTTCTTTGCACGAGCAAAGAAAGTAACCCAGGGTGCAGGGGCGGAGCCACCCGCACATAGCTTTTGAGTTGCGCGCAACGCGCGCGAACCATGAAAAAAGACGAAACTCCCGATTTACGGTATTCTTCCGCCCCTCAGGCACCGGCCGGAATGATCCCATACAAGATGGACGAGCAATACCTCCCCGAAAAAACCGAAAAAGACGCCCAGGACTACTGGGAACGGCAACACAGCTTCAAGGCGGTACCCGACCCGAAACGGGAGAAATTCTACTGCCTGTCGATGTTCCCCTACCCCTCCGGCAAGCTGCACATGGGGCATGTGCGCAATTACACCATCGGCGACGTGATCACGCGCTTCCAGCGCATGCAGGGCCGCAACGTGCTGCAGCCCATGGGCTGGGACGCCTTCGGCCTGCCGGCGGAAAACGCGGCGATGGCGAACGGCGTGCCGCCGGCGCAGTGGACCTGGGACAACATCGCCTACATGAAGAAGCAGCTTAAGTCGCTCGGCTTCGCCATCGACTGGGAGCGCGAGCTTGCCACCTGCGAGCCCGACTATTACCGGTGGAACCAGTGGCTGTTCCTGCGCATGCTGGAAAAGGGCATCGCCTACAAGAAAACCGGTACGGTCAACTGGGACCCGGTGGACCAGACGGTGCTGGCCAACGAGCAGGTCATCGACGGCCGCGGCTGGCGTACCGGCGCCGTGGTCGAGAAGCGCGAGATCCCGATGTATTACCTGGCGATCACGCGCTACGCCGAGGAGCTGCTGGCCGACCTGGAAAAGCTCCCCGAGTGGCCGGAGCGCGTGCGCACCATGCAGGCCAACTGGATCGGCAAGAGCACGGGCGTGCGTTTCGCTTTTCCATACAAACTCGACGGGCGCGAGGAAAGGCTGTGGGTGTTCACGACGCGCGCCGACACGATCATGGGTGTCACTTTCTGCGCGGTCGCGGCCGAGCATCCGCTGGCGACCCATGCCGCCAGAAACAACCCGAAGCTGGCCGCGTTCATCGAGGAATGCAAGCGCGGCTCGGTCATGGAGGCCGACCTCGCCACCATCGAGAAGAAGGGCATGCCGACCGGTATCAGCGTGACGCACCCGCTCACGGGCGAGCCGGTCCCGGTGTGGGTCGGCAACTACGTGCTCATGGGCTACGGCGAAGGCGCGGTGATGGCGGTGCCGGCGCACGACGAGCGCGATTTTCATTTCGCGAAGCAGTATGGCCTGCCCATCAGGCAGGTGATTGCGGTCGGCAGCGAGAAATTCTCCCTCGATGCCTGGCAGGAATGGTACGCCGACAAGGAACGCGGCCACTGCGTGAACTCGGGCAAATACGATGGCCTCGGTTACAGCGCCGCCGTCGATGCCATTGCTGCTGACCTGAAAGCAAAGAGCCTCGGCGACAAGCAGGTCATGTGGCGCCTGCGCGACTGGGGCATTTCGCGCCAGCGCTACTGGGGCTGTCCGATACCTATTATACATTGCGACCACTGCGGCGATGTTCCGGTCCTCGACAGGGATTTGCCGGTGGTGCTGCCGGAGGACTGCGTGCCGGACGGTACCGGCAACCCGCTCAACAAGCGTGCCGATTTCGTGAATTGCGCGTGCCCGAAGTGCGGCAAACCGGCGCGACGCGAAACCGACACCATGGACACCTTTGTGGACTCGTCCTGGTACTACGCGCGCTATGCCAGCCGGCGCAGCGACAGCGCGATGGTGGACGACGAGACCGCCTACTGGATGCCGGTGGACCAGTACATCGGCGGCATCGAGCACGCCATCCTGCACCTGCTGTACTCGCGCTTCTGGTGGAAGGTGATGCGCGACACGGGTCTTGTCAAAGGCGATGAACCGTTCATGCGCCTGCTAACGCAGGGCATGGTGTTGAACGAGATTTTCTTCCGCAAGCCGGCCAGCGGGCGTATCCAGTATTTCAATCCGGCCGAGGTCGAGATCAAAACCGACGACAAGGGCGGCCGCCTCGGCGCGGTGCTGAAAAGCGACGGCCAGCCGGTCGAGTCGGGCGGTATCGGCACCATGTCGAAATCCAAGAACAATGGCGTCGATCCGCAGTCGCTGATCGAGCAGTACGGCGCCGATACCGCGCGCCTGTTCATGATGTTCGCCGCGCCGCCGGAGATGACGCTCGAATGGTCGGACGAGGGCGTGGCCGGCGCCAGCCGTTTCCTGCGCCGCCTGTGGAAGCTGGTGCACGATCACGTGCGCCAGGGCCCGGCGCCGAAGATCGATTTCACCGCGTTGCCGGAGGCAGCGAAGGATCTGCGCCGCCAGACGCACCAGACGCTGGCCAAGGTCACCGACGACATCGGCCGGCGCCGCACCTTCAATACCGCCATCGCCTCGGTGATGGAGCTGCTCAATGCCGTGTCGAAGTTCGACGACGCGTCGGCGCTCGCCCGGGCCGTGCGCCAGGAGGCGTTGGAGTTCGCGGTGCTGATGCTGGCGCCGATCGTGCCGCATATCTGCCACGCGCTGTGGCAGGCGCTCGGCCACCCGGAGGCCGCGATCGACGTGCGCTGGCCCAAACCCGACGACGGGGCGCTGAAACAGGACAGCCTCGAAATCGTGGTGCAGGTGAACGGCAAGCTGCGCGGGCGCGTGTCGGTGCCGGTGCAGGCGGGCGAGGACAAGGTGCGCGAACTCGCCCTGGCGGACGACGCCGTGGCGCGCCACGTCGGCGGCAAGCCGGTGAAAAAGGTCATCGTGGTGCCGGGCAAACTGGTGAACATCGTTTTATGAAGTACAAGGTACAAGGTTCAGGGTACAAAGGAATGGGCCGCCGCCCGGGATCGGCTTTCGTCATGTACTTTGTGCTCTGTACTTTGTGCCTTTCTCTGGTTTCCTGCGGTTTCCATCTGCGCGGAACCGGCAAGGTGGAAACGCCCGCGGCGCTTTCGGTGCTGCAGGTGCGGGTGGAAGGCAATCTGCTGGAAAATCATCCGCTGCTGGCGGCGGTGAAAAACGCTCTGCGCAGCCAGACGGATATTCAAATCCAGGAATCCGGTGACGCGCCGCGTCTGATGCTGTACGGCGAGCAGTCGGACAGCCGGATATTATCGGTGACCTCCTTCGGCAAGGTCGACGAGTACCTGCTGAAATACGAAGTGAGTTTCCGCCTGGTGGACGCGGACAACAAACCGTTGTCGGAGCCGCAGACAGTCAGGGTGCAGCGCGATCATCAGTTCGACCGGCTGAACGTGCTGGCCAAGGAAAGGGAAGAACAGGATCTGCGGCTTGAAATGCAGCGCGACGCGGCGCAGCAGATACTGCGGCGCCTGTCGCGCATCACTCTCATCGACCCCGATGCAGATAAACACTGATCAGCTGGCCAACCAGCTCAAGCGCGGTCTGGCGCCGGTGTACCTCGTGTACGGCGAAGAAGCGTTGCTGGTGGAAGAGGCTTGCCAGGCCATACGCGATGCCGCGCAGGCGCAGGGTTACCACGATCGCCAGTCGTTGACGGTGGAGAGCGGCTTCGACTGGAATGGATTGTTCGCCTCGGCGCAGTCGATGTCGCTGTTTGCCGAGCGGCGGCTCATCGAATTGCGCCTGCCGACCGGCAAGCCCGGCGAGACCGGCGCGAAAATTCTCGTCGAGATCGCGGCGAATCCTCCGGCGGATACCGTGCTGCTGGTCAGCTGCGGCAAGCTCGACAAGGCCACGCGCGAAGCCAGGTGGGCCAAGGCGCTGGAGGGAGCGGGCACGGCGGCGGTCGCCTGGCCGCTGGAGGTGGCACAGTGGCCGGCCTGGATACGGCGGCGCATGGAGGCGAAGGGGATTCAGCCGGGTCCGGGTGTGGTCGACCTGCTGGCGCATCTCATGGAGGGCAACCTGCTCGCCTGCGCGCAGGAAATCGACAAATTTTCCCTGCGTTTTGGCGGCGGCGCGGTGAGCCTGGATGACATCGAGGATAATCTCGGCGACAATGCCCGCTACAATGTTTTTGCGCTGGCGGACGCCAGCCTGCGCGGCGAACCGGCGGCGGTCGAGCGGATTCTCAACAGCCTGCGCGGTGAAGGCGTCGAGCCCATTCTGGTTCTGTGGGCGCTGGCGCGCGAGGCGCGCGAACTGGCGCAGATGGCGAGCCTGATCGCTTCCGGACAGCCGGTGATGCGGGTGCTCGAGGCGCGGCGGGTGTGGGCCAAGCGCAAGCCGCTGATGACCGCCGCGCTCAAGCGACTGTCGCCGGAGGCCGCGCAGGACCTGTTGCGGCGCGCCGCCCGCACGGACCGCATCCTGAAGGGCCGCGGCACGGGCGACGTGTGGCAGGAGTTGCAGTGCCTGGCGCTCAGCATGAGCGGCCTCAAGCCCTCGACCTGTCTTGTATAGATGGCAAGCACGACACATAGCAGAGATTCATGAAAACAGCCTCGCAACCGGCCGCCGACGCCGATATCAAGCGCTACATGCAGGAAGTCGGGCAGCGCGCCCGCGCCGCCGCGCGCGCCATGGCGCGCGCCGAGACCGCGCCCAAGGACGCCGCCCTGCTGGCGATGGCCGCGGAAATCGAGCGCCAGCGCGATGCGCTGATCGCGGCCAACAGGAAGGATCTCGACGCCGGCAAGGCCGGGGGCCTCGACTCCGCCATGCTCGACCGTCTCGAGCTGAACGCCGCGCGCATCCAGTCCATGGCCGAGGGCTTGCGCCAGATCGCGGCGCTGGCCGATCCGGTCGGCGAGATCACCGATCTGAATTACCGCCCCTCCGGCATCCAGGTGGGGCGCATGCGCGTGCCGCTCGGCGTGATCGGCATCATTTACGAATCGCGCCCGAACGTGACGGCGGACGCCGCCGGTCTGTGCCTGAAGTCCGGCAACGCCGCGATCCTGCGCGGCGGCAGCGAGGCGATTCATTCGAACCGCGCCATCGCCGCCTGCATTCAGGCCGGGCTCAAGCAGGCCGGCCTTCCGGAGGACGCCGTGCAGGTGGTCGAGACCACCGACCGCGCCGCCGTGGGCGAACTGATCACCATGAAGCAGTACGTGGACGTGATCGTGCCGCGCGGCGGCAAGTCGCTGATCGAGCGCATCAGCGCCGAGGCGACGATTCCCATCATCAAGCATCTGCATGGCGTGTGCCACGTCTACATCGACGACAAGGCCGACCTCGACAAGGCGGTGAAGGTCGCGTTCAACGCCAAGACCCAGCGCTACGGTACCTGCAACACCATGGAAACCCTGCTGGTCGCGCGCGGCGTGGCCGACAAGCTGTTGCCGGTGTTGGGCAAGATGTACCAGGAAAAGGGCGTCGAGCTGCGCGGCTGCGAGACCACGCGCAAAATCCTCTCCGGCATCAAGCCCGCGACCGAGGAGGATTGGCACACGGAATACCTGGCGCCGATTCTTTCGATCCGCGTGGTGGACGGCGTGGAACAGGCCATGGACCACATCGCCCGCTACGGCTCGGCCCACACCGATTCCATCGTGACCGAGGACATCACCCGCGCGCGCCGTTTCCTGCGCGAGGTGGATTCGAGCTCGGTGATGGTGAATGCCTCGACGCGTTTCGCCGACGGTTTCGAATACGGCCTCGGCGCCGAGATCGGCATCTCCACCGACAAGCTGCACGCGCGCGGCCCGGTCGGGCTCGAGGGGCTGACGTCGGTGAAGTTTGTTGTTTTAGGCGACGGACACGTCCGGAAATGACGGTTTCTGGTTTCGGGTTTCTGGTTTCGGGTTGGGTGGCGTATAACCGGTGACATGATGCCACGCCCAGTCCTTGGCGTATTTTTTCAACCAGAAACTAGAAACTAGAAACTTGAAACCGATAGGACTTCTCGGCGGCACCTTCGATCCCATTCACTACGGCCATCTGCGCCCGGCGCAGGAAGTGTTGCGCGCGCTCGATCTGGCGGAAGTCCGCATCATCCCGGCCGCCAATCCGCCGCACCGCCGCGTACCCGTGGCCTCAACGGAACAGCGTTTGCGCATGGCGGAGCTGGCGGTGGCCGAATTTCCCGGGATGCGCGTGGATGACCGCGAAATCATCCGCGGCGGGCCTTCGTACACCGTGCTGACGCTGGAATCCCTGCGCCAGGAATTCGGCGCCCGCCCGCTGTGCCTGTTGCTGGGCCAGGATGCCTTCGGGGGGATCGAGACCTGGCACGAGTGGCAACGGCTGCCGGAGCTGGCGCATTTTGTCGTGATGACGCGGCCGGGCTGGGCCATGCCGGCTGCCGCAGCCTTGCCGGCCTGGGCGCGTGATCGTCTCGCGCGCGCCGCGAGCGATCTCGCCCGGACCAGCGCGGGAACGATATATTTTCAGACAGTGACGCCGCAGGACATTTCCGCCACGCGCATCCGCGAAGCCGTCGCGCGCCACGAGCCGGTGGACGGGTTGGCGCCGCCCGCCGTGCTGGAGTATCTGCGTGCCAACCGAATCTATCTCAACCGGGAAAACTGATGCCGAAAGCCGCTACCGCCAGGAAAACCCAGGGCTGGATCCAGCAGGCGCTGGAAGACGCCAAGGCCCGCGATATCGCCGTGCTCGACGTGCGCAAGATCAGCGACTTCACCGACTACATGGTGATCGCCACCGGCACCTCGAACCGGCACGTGCAATCCACGGCCGACAGGGTCGTGGACGTCTTGCGCGAACACGGCGTGCGCTCTGTGGGCGTCGAGGGCGCGCGCATCGGCGACTGGGTACTGATCGACTTCGGCGACGTCATCGTGCACGTCATGCGCGAGGAGATACGCGATTTCTACAACCTGGAAAAACTCTGGTCCGACGCCAAGCACGTCGAGGTTGGACAGAAAAAGAAAACCGCCAAGGCGCCAAGGTCGCCAAGGAAACAGAAAGCAAAAAGTGGATCGGATTTATGAAATGAGGCGGACATCGAAATCAGGTTCCGGATGAATCCGGCTGTTTCTGGATTTAATCATTCTTGGCGCTCTTGGCGTCTTGGCGGTTCAATCGCTTATGCAAATTCACATCATCGCCGTCGGTGACCGCATGCCGGAGTGGGTCGAGACGGGCTACCGGGAGTACGCCAAACGCCTGCCGCGCGAGTGCCGCCTGGTGTTGCATGAAATTCCCGCCGGCCGGCGCACCAAGGGCGCCGACCTGCGCCGGCTCATCGGTCAGGAAGGCGCGCGCCAGCTGGCGGCCATTCCCGCCGGCGCGCAGGTGGTGGCCCTCGACCGCGAGGGTAAACAGCTCGATACCGTCGCCCTGGCGCAGCAGCTCCAGCGGCAGCTGGCCGGTGGCGCGGACCTGGCCTTGCTGATCGGCGGACCCGAGGGCCTGGCGCCCGCCTGTCTGGAGCGCGCGAAGGAACGCTGGGCGTTGTCTAAACTTACCCTGGCGCACCCGGTGGTGCGCGTGGTTCTGGCGGAGCAGCTGTATCGGGCGTGGAGTATCATTAACCAGCATCCGTACCACCGGTAAGGGGTAACGCGTTCGGCTCTTTTAGAGTGCAAAGTACAAGCTACAAAGTTAAAAGGGAGTGCGTGCAACTTTGTACCCTGTACTCTGAACTTTAAACTCGCCAAACATGATTTATCTCGCCTCCGCCTCGCCTCGCCGGCAGGAGTTGTTGCGCCAGCTGGGCGTCGAGTTCGACGTGATGCCATCGAATATCCTCGAAGTTCGCGCAGCCGGCGAATCCCCGGCGCAATACGTGGCGCGCGTCGCCGGCGACAAGGCGCGCCACGTGGCGCGGCAGGTCAGGGAGCGCGGATTGCCGGCCCACCCGGTGCTCGGCGCCGACACGGAAGTGGTGCTGGATGGTGAAATCCTGGGCAAGCCGGAGCACGCGACGCACGGCATGGACATGTTGCGGCGCCTGGCAGGACGCACGCATGAGGTATTGTCGGCCGTGTGCGTGCGGTATCGCGATAAGGAATACACGGCGCTGAGCACGAGTCGCGTGACGTTTCGGCCGCTGACGGAACGGGAGATCGCGCAATACTGGGAGACCGGCGAGCCCGTGGATAAGGCCGGCGCTTACGCGATCCAGGGCCGCGCCGCGGCGTTCATTTCGAAGCTGGAAGGCAGCTATTCCGGCGTCATGGGGCTGCCGCTGTATGAGCTCGACAATATTTTCAGGGGCCTGAATGAAAATAAGAGTTGATAATTCAGCCACAGAGATCACAGAGTACACAGAGATAATTTGTGTAGGTTGGGCTGAGCGCAGCGAAGCCCAACAATTTATCGGCGATTTTAGTTTGGGTTAGCTATTCTAACCCCACCCAACAATGAAAAAGTCAACCCAG
>JBFMBB010000121.1:0-8266 GCA_040755435.1 Pseudomonadota bacterium
TGGGTGATGAAAGCGGCGCGCGCCGCGTCCAGCAGCGGCGCGTCCGTCCGGTCAGCGGAAGCTTTGGCGTCCATCGGCGAGTGTCTTCTAGTTATATGACGTACCGCGGTTCTCCCGGAAAGCCCTCTGTGACAACCCGCGGTCCGTGACGGCAATTTACCTCCTGCCACACCGATAATAAATGGGTCGACAGCAGACGGGGAAGGTGACGCGATAGATACCGCAAAAAAGCACGTCTTCTCTCCTCGAACTGACTCCCAGTCAGAAGACCGGCAACGGTAACCCGGTGGATGATCGTTGGGTAAAAAATAATCCACTGATCATGTTTATCCGTGTACTTGCCTGTTTTTTCAGACTATCGCAAGTCGAAAAAAATTGAGCGAGAATGCCTCGTGCTGAATTTTACCGTCCGCCTGGACGGGCAGATTCTAGTCATATAAAAAATTCAGCAAGTCTCATCATTAAAAAAATGGAATAAACCACTCAAGGAGAAAATCATGAGATTGCCAAGAGTTGTTTCCACTGTATTGGCCTGTTGTTCGATCACCCTGTCGTCTGCCACCTATGCTGTTCCCGATCCGTCGGCCCCGGTCGTCTATCTCCGCACCGACTGCACCGAGGGAGGCGTGAGCCTGGTCAATTGCTTTACAAACATGAGCTCACTCATTACCTGGATCAGCACCACACGTCAGCCCAGTGCCGCTAACCCGCTCCTGGTGGAGATCGGTCCCGGCACCTTCGGGAGGTTCAGTTGTGCCAATGGCGGCTATACGACGCTGCGGGGATCCGGCCGTGAAAAAACCGTCATCACGAACGGAGCAGAAGACAGCAACGCATTCAACGCAAGCAACTGCACCCAGCTCGAGTTCTCAGAGTTGACCATAAAGGGCACCACCAGCGCCCTGCACACCATGGACTGGATCGGTTCGGGAACCTCCACCTGGTCGGACGTGGACATCATCGGGAACGCCTACGGCTGGTATGACGGCGGCGGCACACATTACTGGTTCGGCTCTCGCATCATCAACAAGGCCGGATCTGGCGTTTCCCGCGCCTATCTCACCAGCGGCGAAAACTGGTTCTTCGGTAGCGTAATTACGGCCGAAGCCGCGAAGAACGTTGTTGACGCGGTAGCGCTGGAAGTCAGATCAGGCGGAGAGGTGCACGTTTATGGCGGCGCTCTGCGCGCGGTCGTAGCCACTAGTTTTGCCGGCGCAAGCGTCAACGCGGCTCGCACGATTGGCTCGGACGCCGAGATCCACATTCACGGCACCGGGATCGACGTGATCTCCACGCCGGCCAACAACATCGCCGCCCTGATTGCGACAAGCGGATCGATGATTCATGCCGCTGCTTCCGCGTACAATCTCAGCACCGGGTCGGGTGGAACCATCTCCCGTATCGTCAACAACGGCGGTCATGTGCATGCGCCGTACTTCTGGGAGGAACACACGACGCCGCCCAACATTATCTCGGTGACGGGCGCCGACCGGGCTGTGATCACACAGACAGCGAACGGCCACCCCGGCATCGTGGTTTATGACTCGACCTGTGCCAGCAAGTGGTATGACATCGGCACGCAGGCCTGCCATTAAGAAGAATCCGCGCCTAATGCGGAGCAGCTGAAATAATACATGTCGCTATTGAGGCATCCCCGTTTTCGCGGGGATGCCTCACTTCTCGGCCCTATCAACGGCCTTTGTTTCCTCTCATCCGCTCCAATACGAGCAGCAATGAGCTGGTGTCCTGCTCGCCGAGACCGGCGGCCATGAGGGCGTCGAGTTGCTGCATCACCTGCGCGGTCACGGGCATGGGGATGCCGGCGTCGCGCGCGATCCCGACGGCCACACCGATGTCCTTGTGATGCAGCGCGGCCACGATGCCGGCGGCGAAGTCGCGCTCGACCATTTTCTTGCCGAGCAGATCGAGCATGCGGCTGGCGCCGAACCCGGTAAGGAGCGCCTCGCGTACCTTGCCCGCATCCGCGCCCTGCTCGCGCGCGAACAACAAGGCCTCGGCCGCGCCTTCAAGGCAGGCGAGCTGGGCGATCTGGTTGGCGAGCTTGGTCACCTGCCCGGTTCCGAGCGGGCCCATGTGGAAAATGGTCTTGCCCATGCATTCCAGCAGCGGTTTGACGCGCTCGAAATGGTTTTTTTCTCCGCCGACGAAAAACGTGAGCGAGGCCGCCCTGGCGCCGACCACGCCGCCCGAAACCGGCGCGTCCAGCATGGCGATGCCGCGCTGGCCCAGGCGCTTGCCGACATCGCGCACGATCGCGGGCGCGATGGTGCTCATGTCCACCACGATCATGCCGGGCAGGTCGCCGTGAATGATCCCGTCCGGCCCGAGCGCGACTGCTTCGACGTCGCTCCCGGCAGTAACCATGGTGAATACCACCTCGCTCGCGCGCGCCACCTCGGCGGGTGTCGGCAACGGCGTCAGGCCGAGGCGTCCGGCCTGTTCGCGCGAGCGCGCGCCGCGCGCGTACACGTTGAGCGTGTGGCCGGCCTTGAGCAGGTGCCGCACCATCTCGCCGCCCATGT
This sequence comes from Pseudomonadota bacterium, assembly GCA_040755435.1. Taxonomy (GTDB): domain Bacteria; phylum Pseudomonadota; class Gammaproteobacteria; order Acidiferrobacterales; family Sulfurifustaceae; genus Sulfuricaulis. Next base: position 2,544 of record JBFMBB010000121.1, read on the forward strand.
TGCCGAGACCAATGAATCCGAGTCGCATGGTTTTGCCTTGTTCCTGTGACGGGAAAATCGAAGATTACCCCGAACCGCCGGGGCCGTGCATGCCCGCGGCCGCGGGCCCGGCTCAGTCGGCGAACAGCAGCTCGATGTAGTTCTTGAAGTGGCGCAGCTGCTGGACAATGACCTTGGGATCGTCCACCGCCTTGGCGGTGATGAAGGCGCCTTCGAGCACCACGGTGAACATGTCCGCCAGGCTGGCGGTGTCGATGCGGGTCTTCGGCCGGTGCTGTTTGACCGCGGCGTCGAGCTTGCCCTTGAGCAGCGTGCGCCAGCGGGTGAAGGCCTCGGTAATCATTTTTTTGGTCGCGCTGTCGAACTGCTGCAGCTCGTAGAGATAGGACGCCAGCAGGCAGCCGGGATAGGGTTCGGTCAGTTCCTCGAACATCTCCTCGAACAGGCCGATGAAGATGAGCAGCTGTTGCAACGGGTCGCGGCTGAGCTTCTCGGCGCGCGCGCAACTCTCGTCGTAGCTGCGCGCGTCCAGCTCGGAAAAGCGTTTCATCAGCGCCTTGCCGAGATCGTTCTTGCTCTTGAAGTGATAGAAGAACGCGCCCTTGGTGATGCCGACCTGCTTGACCACGTCGTCCAGCGTCATACCGGCGAAACCGCGTTCCAGAACCAGGGCCTGGGTGGCGTCGAGAATGCTGTCGCGCGTGGCGCTACCGTCTTTGGGCATGGCTTGTCCTGAATATCGATCGCATCAAAATTAAACATACCATACAGTATTTATAAATCCATCACCACGGGTTTTTTGACTCGAAGTAAATATATAACTATATGAATAATAATTAATTAAAATTATTTTTTGTAACATACCATTTGGTATTGACAGCGCCCATCTCCTGCCCTAGCTTATCTGTACCTACCAGTCGGTAGGTAACAACACAGACTACCCAGGAGACCTGTCATGTACGAATACCTCGAATATCTCACCCTGGCCCTGATCCCGGGCTTCATCCTGCTCGACCTGGTGTGGCGCCGGCGCCGCTACCAGGCTCCGCGTTTCTGGCGCCTGCGTGCCCTGCTCGTCACCACGGGCATTTTCTTCTTCACCACCGGCGTCGCCGGCGTGTGGGGCAGCCTGCTCGCGGGCGTCAGCCTGTTCGACCTCAGCGGGCTCGGCGCCGTGGGCGGCGCGGCCGCGGGCATACTGGTGTACGAGCTCGTCCACTACTGGTATCACCGCAAGGCCCACGAGTGGAACTGGCTGTGGCGCGCCGGCCACCAGATGCACCACAGCGCCGAGAGCCTCGACGCCTTCGGCGCCTACTACCTGCATCCGTTCGACGCCTTCATGTTCACCACCTGGGGCAGCCTGGTGTTCTTCCCGCTGCTCGGCGTCACCACCGAGGCCGGCATCCTCGGCGCCCTGTTCCTGACGTTCAACGCCATGTTCCAGCACGCCAACATCAAGACGCCACACTGGCTCGGCTATCTCATCCAGCGCCCGGAAAGCCACGCCATTCACCACGGCCGCAACATCCACCGTTTCAATTACGCGGATCTGCCGCTGTGGGACATGGTGTTCGGCACCTTCCGCAACCCGCGCAGCGTGGAGGGTCAGGAAGTAGGCTTTTACCATGGCGCCTCCGCGCGCATTCCAGAGATGCTGATCGGGCGCGAAGTGGCCACGCCGTCCTATCCCGATTACATCGACGCGGTGCCGGCTCAACGCTGATGACCCACAAAATAAAAAGGCCCGGTTGCTGCCGGGCCTTTTTCATGGCTCACGCCGATGGCCCTAGGCGGGCGGATACTCCGCATGCACCGGCAGGCCATCGCCGCCGCAGGACCAGCCGGCGCGTGAATCCCAGAAGATGCGCGCCTGCGGCTTGATCGGTGGTTCGTTGTCGAGCGAGCCGGCGGGGATGATGATCATGTCGGTCTCCGGCACGTAACGTGGCAAGCGGCCGCCGCAAGTGGCGCAGAAGCAGTTGGTAAAGCGCTTGGCCTCGGGGACCTTGTAATACCGGACCAGCTCCTCGCCCTGGATCCATTTGATCGACCCGGGCTTGATCATCATGTTCGAAGCATGCCCGGTGCCGGTGGCCTTGCGGCAGCGCGTGCAGTGGCAATGATAAAACCGTAACGCTTCGCCGCTGATTTCGTAGCGCACCGAACCGCAGAGACAACTCCCCTGAAAAGCCGTTTGCGTCATGGGTTGCACCTTCTGTTGACGGACAATCCGAACACTACATGATTTATCGTGGAAAGCGCGAGGCGCACGTCAGGGCCGCAACGATTGCTGCGCCTCGTCGAAGCGGTTGCGCGCCGCCAGCAGGTCGCGGCGCGGGAAGCGCGTCAGGATCACCATGCGCGGCGGCCGGCTGCCGATGGTGACCTCCGAGAACGTCAGCTCGTCGGCCGGCGCATCGGGCGCTTCGACTTTGACGTTCATGCGATCGATGCGCAGCCGCACGGTCGCGCGCTTCACATGGCGCTCGGGGTCGGCCAGCACCTCGCAGATCCCGGCGATGTAGCCGTCGAGCACCGAGGCATCGCCATGCACCGGGATGCTCGCCTCCCGCTCGTGCAGGAGCCGGGTGCGCAGCCGTGCAATCTCGTCGTCGAGCCCGGCGTTCGATTCGTAGTACAGCGACTCGAACGCGCCGCGCTTCTGCAACAGGCCGCGCAGCCGCAGCTCCAACAGTTGCTGCTCGTGCTCACGGCTCTGCGCTGTGTGCTCTTTTTCAACGATCCGCTCGAGCGCCTCGCCGATCAGGAACCCGAAGCCGCGCTGCTCGATGTTGCGGCGCAGCTGCTGCTCGCTGTCGCAGGCGCCGAACAGCCGGTAGTCGCAGAAACTGATCACGGTCTGCGGCGCCTCGCGCTGGAGCACCTCGCCGCTCATGGCCACACCGAAACCGCGCCGTTCGAGGCGGGTCACGCCCAAGCCGATGTAAACCTCGTCCGCCAGCGGATGCTCGTGGAAATAGGCGCGCACGCCCGGATCCTCGCTGAAGAACCGCTGCAGCTCGGCGGCGGTGGCGAACAGGGCGCGCACCAGCGGATCGGCGGCCCAGCGGCGCGTGCTGAATTCGACCGGCGCCGCCAGCCACTGGCCGCACTCGGTGAAATAGGCGACGGTCTGTTCCACCGCCGGCGCCAGTTTGCGGGCGTAGCCGGGAACCGCCCGCAGGCGCGCATCGACGCCGTCGACCACCTGCTCGATCGCCTGCCGCAACAGTGCCGGATCGCAGCGTGGCGCGCTCGCGGATGGTTTGCTGCCAGCCAGGCGTGCCAGCCAGGCGCGCGCCTTCGCGGCGAATGTCGGGGGCGGGTTCATGGTGCCTATCTAATCATCAAGCGCTGACGGGTCAATACGACGCCAATGCCGGATTATTCTCATCCGTGCGCCACATGCCCGCGCTCGGCCGCCGCCAGTTCCCGCAGGCCTTGCAGCGCCTGTTCCAGCACCGGGTTGTCGGTGCCGCGCGGGTAAACCACGTAGGCAGGATGCACATATTCGGGCGAGGCCGCGACGCGGTGCAGCCGGCCGGCGGCAATAAATGGCGCAGCCATGCGCGCCGGCAGGAAGCAGCTGCCGCCGTTGGCCAGCGCCAGCTGGATGCCGAGCCAGCCGATGTCGGCGATCTGCGCCGGTCCTTCGAGTTCGGGATAGCTCTGGGCGTGCTGGGCGTAAAAACCCGGGCCCCATTCGACGTAAATGTAATCCTCGCCCGGCCCCTTATCGTCCGGGCGCGTGCTGACCAGCACCAGGATTTCGTCGAACAGGTGCTCCACCACCAGGCCGGGGCTGTGGGTCGGCGTGTACATGAGGCCGATGTCGAGCGAGCCCTCGATCAGCCGGCGCATGAGGTCTTCCTCGAAGCCGATCTCGCTGCGGATCACGACATCGTTCGCCTGCCGCCGCATCCAGCCGACCCACTGCGGCAGGAATCCCTCCCACAGGGCGTGGCGCCCGCCGATGCGCAGGCTGGCGCGGTAGCGCTCCGGCAAACCGGCATCGTCGCGCGCCTGCTCGGCGGTCAGCACCAAGCGCTTGGCATAATCGAGAAAGCGTCGGCCCGCGGGCGTCAGGCTGGCGCCGGCGCGGTTGCGCGTGAACAGCCGGGTGCCGAGTTCGTCTTCCAGCCGCTGGATGCGCGCGCTCACGGTCGACTGGGTCAGGTGCAGCTGCCTGGCCGCCTCGAGAAAACTTCCGTTCGCGGTGATGGCGAGAAAGGTCCTGGCCTGATCAATATCCATCGGGAAAAGTCTTTATATCGAATATATCGATATTATATAGCAAATAATATCGTTTGATCGCTATATAAACGACCTCTAATATTCAAAGCACCAAGGCATTCTGGAGAGGAAAAACGCCATGAATCAAGCCGTGAACAAACTGAGCACCAACTATCAGATCGCACGCGATCCCGAGGGCTACCTGGTCGATCCGGTGGATTGGGACGAATCCGTCGCCTGCCGCCTGGCCGAGGAAGAAGGCATCGAGCTGAAAGAAGACCACTGGCCGGTGCTGCGTTTCATGCGCGAACGCTGGACCACCAACCGCATCGCGCCCGACGTGCGCCACGTGATGGAGTTCCTCTCGAACCAGCACGGCTTCGACAAGAAGACGGCCAAGACCCATCTCTACAAGCTGTTTCCCTACGGCTACGTGAAGCAGGCCTGCAAGATCGCCGGCATGCAACGCCCGCGCGTCTGGAGCACGGGCTAGAAGATTCGACCGGAGCCTGGGCCGGCTTCGCGCCGATTCCCCCCGACAGGCAAATCGGGATATTACAGACCCGGCTCAGGCCGGGTCTTTTTTTGTCTCGCCTGCCCCGGTGGCATGCCTGAACCAATTGATTTTATTTCAGTTCCGGTGGCATGCGGGGAAATCCGCGGCAATACAGACCCGGTTTGTCATTCACCCGTTTGCAGCCAATTCCATTCCGTCTATGATGCGCGGAAATCAAAATAAATAATCAGAAAGCATAAAAAGTAGATTACCGGTGTCAGGGTAATTTACGGGGGGCACATCATGGGTTCATCGGCTGGACAGCCGGCTTCAGATTCCACAGCCCCGTCTCGGCAAGATTCGCCGTGCCTGCCTATCACCGTGCTGACGGCATGGCGCCACGGCTCCGCATCGAATGCCGGATCGCCGTCGCTGTGCACAGCTCCCGACATTGTCTGGCTCACGCCGCATATCACTGCGCCGAACCAGCTGCTGCCTGCCCTGAGGCGGCAACGCCCTGACGTCCTGCTGCTGGGCCAGGATATCTACGACGAACTCGGCGCCGAGCCGCTGTCACAACTGCGGACGCAGTTTGCGGGGTTACACATCCTGCTGGTCGCGCAGGCGCCGACGCCCGAGTTGTACGACGAAGTCCTGCGCTGCCGCTTCCGTGGCGTGCTGCCGGCGAACTGCCCGCCCGAGGCATGCCCCAGCGCGGTGCGCGCCATCTGTCAGGGCGAGATCTGGCTGCCGCGCGCCTCGCTCAGCAAGCTGGCTGCGCGGGCGATGGACACTCGCGTCTTCGGCCAGACGCTGCCGCTCCAGGCGCCGGCGCGGGCGGCGAAATCGCCGAAGCTGTTGTCACGACGGGAAAAGGAGATTGTCGAACTCGTCCGGCATGGCTTGACGAACAAGGAGATCGCGCGCCGGCTCGGCATCCGGGAAGATACCGTCAAAAAACACCTGCAAAACGTCTTCGGCAAACTGGGCG
>JBFMBB010000122.1:0-8252 GCA_040755435.1 Pseudomonadota bacterium
CGATTTCAGCTGAATTGACGCTCCTTCCCCGCAGGCAGTAAACTTGCGCGCTCGTTTTCCCCGGAAGGGCGATTAGCTCAGCGGTAGAGCACTGCCTTCACACGGCAGGGGTCGCAGGTTCGAACCCTGCATCGCCCACCATCTTTCAGCAGTAACTCTCAGTACTTACATCGCCTGCCCCTCCTTCGTCAGCTGACCGCTCGTCAAAACGTGACCAAAACGTGACTCGGCGTTGTGGATAACTTCGCCGCCGCCGTTTTCGTGCAGGCCGTCCAGGCGCTGCACCGCGGCGCGTACGTTCTCCGGCGCCAGGTGCGCGTAGCGCTCGGTCATCGTGACCGTCGAATGCCCGAGCAGATCGCGCACCTCGGGCAGCGCCACTCCCGCGCTCACCAGCCACGCCGCGCAGGTGTGGCGCAGATCGTGAACGCGGAAGTTCTCGATGCCCGCCGCCTTGCACGCTGACCGAAACGCCGTCTTGACCGAGTGGATCCGCTTGCCCTTCCATCTGGCGAACACCCATTGCGATTTCGGGCAGTGTTTCGCCCGGAACCGCAACCGGCTGAGCAGCGCCGCACGCGCCCCCTGGTTGAGCGGCACGTAACGCCGGCGGCCCGACTTCGTGTGGTTGCCTTCGAGGTACAGCAAGCCCCGCTGCAGGTCCACGCGCCGCCACTCCAGGCCCAGCAGCTCGCCGCGCCGGCAGCCGGTGTTGAGCGCCAGCCGGATGAAGTCGGGCAGGTGTGGCGCCTTGGGTTCGGCTTCGGCGGCCCGGATGAGCGCCTCGGCCTCGGCCCGGGTCAGCCACCGTAACCGCCCTTCCGGCTCGCGCAGCCGCCTGCCAGCGGCGGGATTGGGAATGTCCCAATCCCACTCCTTGCGCGCGTAATTGATCGCCGCCGACAACAGCCCCACTTCTTTATTGACGGTCGCGGGTTTCGCGCCTTCGGCCTTGCGCCGGTCGATGTACTTGCGGATGTCCGCTGCCCTGATTTCCTGCAAGCAACGCCCGGTAAACGCCGGTTGCAGGCGCTTGGCGGCCAGGCGGTCCCGCTCAGCACTGCGCTTTTCCGTTTGCGTCGTTTGCAGGTATTTCAGCATCAGTTCATCGTAGGTGAAGCTCGGCGGCGCGCCCCATTGCCGCTGCTGGTGCGCCTCGAGCTTCCACTTGGCCTCTAACGCGGTTGCTTCCTTGCGGTCGGTAGTTTCAGTAGAACGCCTAACTCGCGCGCCGCTTGCGTCGATGAGGCTGACCCAGTAGACGGCGCTATCTTTGCGTCGGTATGGCATGTGGTCTCCTTCCGCACACCAGGCTCCGAGCGCGGGGGATTATGCGTCCGATCGAGATACTGGTCCACCCAGGCGCGCACGCCCTCCCGGGGAATACGGAGCAGGCGCCCGACGCGCACCGCCGGCAATTCACCGCGTTCGACCAGACGCCGCACGGTCCGCGTCGAGACATCGCCCAATTGCCGGGCGGTCTCCTCGAGCGACCACAACAGGCGTTCTTCCGAGTTGTCCACATTTCGTCTCCCCGCATCGTCGTTCACACGAAGGCCGACAATCCCGTAAGGCCCTCGACCTTCAGGTCTTGCCGGAGCCGCTGGCCGCCGGCGCCACCCACTCCAGGATCCGCCGCCACCGTCGCCCCGTCCGCACCGGCCGGTGGAACGCCCGCCGCCGGTTCCGGCTGCGGCGTCGCGAGCACCGGGCTCCCGGCTTGCAGGCCCCGGCGCCACAGCCGCCGGATCACCGCGCTGCGCCGGCGCAAGGGAAGATTACTGACCGAGTCGTACAGGTCGGGGTCGGCGTCCTGATATACGGTGATCTTGATCACGAGTTTTCCCATGGCGCGTTTTCTAAGCCGCCATCGAGGCGTGGTGTTCGCCCGCGACCTGGAATCCGCGCACGTTGGCGAAGATCGGATCCGGGGCCACGATCAGGCGCGGCGTCGGGAACCGACGGCGGATGGCAGTCTCGTAGAAGCGCGCGCCGCCGCCCACGAGGATGATGTTGTGGACGTCGAGTGCATCGCCCACGGAATTGGCGATGGCGTTCACCGCTTCGTTGACGCGCGCCTGGGCGGGCCACCCATGGGGCGCGAGGTCGATCACGCGCTCGCCGATCGTGAGCCGGTTCCGGGGCAGCGCGCGGTCGATGGCGTCGAGATCCGTGTACGCGACGCCGAGCTGCTCGCTCACGCCGCGCGCGATGGTCTGCAGGATGGCGTGGGTGCCGCCGGCGAAACTGCCCGTGCGCTCGGGCATCGCCCTGAGCCCCAGGCCGGTCAGCCAGTCGACGGTGTAGTAGCCGGGATCGATGATCAGGTTCACCTGCTCCGCCAGCATCTCGTAGGTCCCCAGGCGCGTCGCGTAATCGAGAAATCCGCCGAGCGGCTGGGCCAGCGTCCAGACGTGCCGCACCTCGACCTCGCGTCCGTTGCCGACGGGGTGCCGGCCCTTCAGCCGCGCCGCCAGCACCCGGGCCTTGCTGTTCATGAGGCCGACCGGCAGGCCTACCACCAGCAGGTCGACGTGGCTCAGCTGCATGCAGGACAGCGCCCCGCGCACGAGCGCCAGGTACTCGGGCGTCGTGACGTAGTCGCCGTGCAGGATACGCGCGTGGTGCGCCTTGAGACCGAGGCGCGCGCCGGGTCCGACCTCGTATTTGACGCCCTCGACCTCCACCGCGACCGTGTCGCGCGTCGTGGCCATCCCGGTGGACAGCTCGAGCTGCGACGCCACCGGCGCCAGCGAGGGAAACATGGCGCATTGGATTTCCCGCTCGGAACGGGACGCGACGTATTTGGTGTTGCCGTAACCGATGTCGATGGCTCTGACGGTTTTCATATGGGTCTCCTTTCGTTAAGTCCTTGCTCAGGAAATCGCTTCATCCGAACTGATTCGGTCGCGCAGCGCCGTGATCAGCCGTCTCAGGTAATCGTCGTAGTCCTCATCTTCGTCATCGCCCTCGTCCCCGCCCTCCTCGCCGTCGCCGGAAGCGGACGGTGGATTCGGGATCGCGGCGGATGGCTGCCGGCCGTGCAGCACTCCACCCAGGTACGCCGAGGACACGCTGCGCTTGCCATGACCGGCGGTCTCGGCCACCTGTTGGCGCGCGAACCGGTCGGTGGCGCGGTCCACCTCGCCCGGCCGCCCGCCGCGCACCGGGCTTCGGGCGCCGGTGATCTGTTCGTACAGCCGGTTGAGTCCCTGGTGGCGCAAGCCGTGGGTGGAAGTACCGATTTGTTTGTGACTGATGCCGTGTCGGGTTAAGACGTAGTAAACGTGGTTCTGCCACTGCTTGTAGGTCTTGCCCCTCGGCACCAGGCACGCCGTGCGGTCGGCGACCAGCGCCTTGGCGCGTTCGATCACTTCGCGTTCCTCGGTGGTGGCGATCGGGTGCACGCGCTGGCGGCGCCCCTTGGTGCCGCGGCAGACGTCGAGATACGCGCCCTGGTCGGCCGCGTGCGGGCGCAGCAGCGAGGCCTCCTTCAGCCGCAGCGAGAACGTCAGCATCAACTCCAGGACCAGGGCCACGCGCGCGTCGTTTGATGCGATCTCGCGAAGCTTTCCGGGCACGTCGATCCCGCGCCCGCTCCAGGTCTTGTCGATCACCGCCACCTGGGAGCGGTGCCGGTAGTTGGGACAGGACATCACCTCCGCGGTGCCGGGAACCAGATTGGGCTTGTTGATCCAGGCGCAGAACTGGCGCCACACGGACAGCTTGTTTTCCAGGTAGGACTGCGAGTGGCGGCGCGCCAGCCAGTCATCGATCAAGGCCCGGATGTGCTTGGCCTTGAGGTTGTAGGGCGAGCCCAGCTTGAAGCGCCGTTCGCGCACCACCTGGCCGTGCTCGAGCCTGAGCAGTCCGCCACCGCGCAGCAGGTGGAAATCGCGCCTCAAATACCCGCGCCGGATGTGATGCGTGCCGAAGCTGATCCGCTTGCCACTGCGGGCCGCGGCATCGCCGTGTTGCTTGAAGATCTCGTTAAACTCGATCCAGAATTTTTCCATGACGTTCTCCCGTGTCTGATGAGTACGCGTAGGTCCGTATTGCAATTCGGTTTATCCCGCCCCTGGGGTTGCTCAAAATGCTTGGCCGATCCTTGAGTGTTAAGCGACAGTCGCGTGCGGACATTTCTGCCGCGCGCTACTCCGGGCCTCGGTGCCCGGTGCACGATGTGCAGTCCGTGGATCACGCCACCCGCGAAGTAATGAATCATCGCTGGTGGGTGTTCATGAACCGACCCGGATGTGAGCTCCCGCCTGGCCGGCGGCGGGCATCACGGTTCAGCGCCTCACGATCGCGGTCTTTCGCAGGGGAAAGCGAGCAATCGAGATCGCCCGAGGGCGGACTTAGGGCGCCGTGTCGGTTTGCATCTTTCTGGAATGACGTCCGCGGGGCAGGAAATGGGCGGACGTCGTTACACCGGCGCTCACCGCACGCAACGTGCTATGAACACCGCACCGGCGGGCTTGCGGCGGTGGATGTCGCGCGATAAACCTGCGCAGGCACCGCAAGGAAGCCATGGCAAGCAAGTCATGGAACGCCAGTGAGCTTCTCGTCGCGCCGATAAAACTCGGTGACGAGATGGGGGAACGAAGGCAAGCGTGACCGCTGCTCCCTTCCCCGTCGCTTCGGAGACGAGGCTGCGCCTCGTCTTCCGTTAACCCGCCGGAAGGCCTCTGGGTGAGGCTGTTCGCGTCGGGTTCCGACCTACATCGCTACACTCCGGCAATCACCACCTTGTCGGAGCGTTGGGCATTGGACCGTGGCGGTCCTGTGCCGACATCAAACTACGAGTGCCTAAGCACCCGGTCCGAACAGGACTTACACATACTGCCGGACCATCGCTTAACGACTCACGCTTACAATCGCCGTACTGCGCTTCGCTATCGGGATATTGAGAGATTCGGCTCCGCACGGAGTCAAGCTCTCGCCATCCCCACTCTGCTGGTTTTCCTGCGCTCGAAGGTGGCAGGCAGCCCAGCTACTTCGCGACGATGCGTCGCACGCTGTGAAGTCTCTGTCCTGTTTTCGTTCAAGTCCCGCGAGGGCGACTTGAACGCGCGTATTTTGCACGAATGCATGCTTTCGTCAAGCGGAGATAGATGCACATTTTGATCATTTATCTCCCGCGCTTTTCAAATTTTTTTCTTTCGCCGATATGGTCTGACTCGGCGGCGTTGCTGAATCGAACCAGTTGATCGGACGGAATAATTCAAACACCGTGCCGGTCCTCTCGTCTGATTCAAACACAGTAACGATCCTGCATGTGGTCCTGGCTGGCCATCACGACTCTATCGGCGCTGCCGTGAGATATTCGCGATGAATTTCTATCTCACCATCTCTCTCACTCTTCGGGCCTGTATACGGTCTCCGCTCGGCACAAAGCATGTCATATTCGAGGCAAGGGATACTGCAGGGGCCGTGCAGATCCCTATAACGACGTGGTCGCTTACTCTGCATATCCAGTTCGCTCGCTCAATGCCGCCTCCAGCCTTTTCCAAAGGCGACTCGGAGACCGAAGTGCGCATTCCCAGACAACAATGACGTGCCAGCCCAACTTCCGCAGTCTTCCCCTGACTTTGCGGTCGCGTTTGACGTTTGATTCAAACTTGGTTTGCCAGAATTTCTGCCTGCTTTTAGGCACGTACGCAAATCGACATCCCTTGTGCCGATGCCAAAAACACCCATGCACGAAAATGACCGTTCCGTATCGCGTCAAGACGATATCGGGTTTGCCGGGGAGATCGGTTTTGTGCAGCCGAAACCGATACCCCATGCGATGAAGCATGGAACGTACGGCTCGTTCTGGCTGTGTATCGCGCCCCTTGATGCGCGACATCACCTCTGATCGTTTTGCTTTCGTGAAAACATCTGGCATGGCCGCGCTTTCAAATACTACCTAGTTCGTCAACAGTCTTTGCAATACGGAGATCGGTGAAACCAGATAGATTGATATCGTATTCAAGACTCTCAACCCCTGCAGGGACCCCGGCTGTGAACGTAGCTGCCGTCACGCGGGGGAAGCGACCCTTTACCATGAAGAGTCCCTCCTCAACGACACGAAGTCTGAGCTTTGCATAATCGTCTTCGTGAGCCGGAGAATAACCCACCTGTGCCAGCTTGGCTTCAAGCTGGGCTAACGCTTCGTCATCCATATCAATTTGCTTGCAACACAACAAAACCAAATCGGGAAGTGTGTGGTTTGCTCCCGCTTCTTCACGAAGCCGCAGACTGAAGAAAAGCAAATCTCCGCTGTCAGGCGGCGCGAGCTGATCGACTCCGTTAATGCGATGAATCGGGCCGCGAGTAGAGGTCGTGGCCTTTACCTCCACTGACCGCCCCAGCCACTCAAAGTCGTGGCGCGCTCCAGATGGCCCACGCCAGCGACTCACTGCCTCCTCAGCCCCAACCTTTTTTGCCAACCACATGCTCAGGAACCAGAGCTCTGCAAACAATCCGAGCTGCTCTTCCCTCGACAGCAGGTGTCGCGGAAGCTGGCCCCAGAACCGCCGCCATTTCGCCAGCACTTGGTGCACAATCTCCGCCGGTGAATTTCCGACACGGGACAATGCTTCTGCAATCTCGCTTCCGATCAGATCCAGCGCATCATGCCCTGCGACATCATGGCACGCTACATCGAGGTAACGTGCTGGTTCGTGTCCGTGAATGCTCAGCTCCTTAGTCTCAACACTCAGTCCCCGGCTTTGGGTATCACGCAGCGCCTGTTCACCGACCCGGAGCGGTACCAGCAGGTGTCGCTGCAGTTCCGCATCGATCGCACAGAGCAAACGATCCGTCCGCTCCGGAGCCGCCAGTCGAGCCGTAAGGCTTTCGCCGGTTGGCCGCGACGTTTCGAGCCGTGCCCAAACTTCTGCCGCGATGCGACTCATTCCACCGGCCTCCAACCCACAGTGCCTTGGAGATATGCCTCCACTTGCTGCGGTTGATTCGACCGTGGAAGGGAGACGGCAAGACCTATAAGATCGCGCGCTTCTGTGCTGTTCGGATTGTCGAACAGCGGTCGCCGACTGCCACTGTCCGTCAGGTCATACCCTGAGTGGCGGCTTATTGGATAAAGCAGAAGCAGACCCTCCTCAGCAGATCTTACTTCCCGAGCTGCGCTGTTTTCTGATTTTTTCCGGCCTTCAGCCTGCGCGGCAAGGACGAGTTCTTGAGCTTCGCGTTTCAGTTCATCTGAAAGTCCGACTGCCTCGTCACCCGGGCTCGTTATGACGCCCAAAGAATCTGACTCGCCCAAGCGCGTGCGACTGATTTGCGCTACCGGCCCGTTCGGCAAGTTCCAGTCCGCGTATCCAAGTCTCATGTCAGGTACTTTGAGTCCGCGCACCGCAATCGTCCAGCGCACCAATTCACCTGCCACTGCCAGCCGTTCAATGTAGGCGCAAATCAAAGGCAGTGACACGTTTCGGAACTCGTCATCAACGCGATAACTGCGCAGAAAATCGATAACCACGTTCGCTGACACACCGGTCCATACCGGGCCTTTGTCATCCGAATGGGTTGTGTTGGGCGCTTCAAGCCGCGACATCAACTCCCGCACCGCCAAACGATTTGCATCTGCTTGAACAGCGAGGTCGCCCAGTCGGCGCAGCGGAAATTTGAACGTCTGTTCCAGCGCCAACGAATAACTTTGCGCAATGGTGGTATCTGTCGCAAATCGCCGCTTGAGCGGCGCCGTCACCTGCATCGCGGGATGCTGCCAGATACGCATCCCTACTTCATAAGGTGTCAGCCCCTGGCTTTCGTAAATCTGAATGTCTTCGCGCAGTCGGTGCTCCACTAACGCCAAATCACTGAACCACCCTGCTAGCTCGACCGTCGTCCAGATGCGCGTTAAATCCTCGTAGCCTCCACGGAAGCCAAACCACCGACCCATTTGCATCAACGTATCATATGATGCGCTCCGACGGACGAAGAAGCTCACAAGCAACCCCTCCAGCGTCAATCCCCGTGACAGCCGATTGCCACCCACGGCAATGGCCTTCAACGAAGGCTCGTGCTCGTAGTCGAGGACTTCGCCCGTTGCGCTGTTGATTTCTCGCACCTGCACGGCTTCAAAAAATGGTCCCACCTGCGGTTCGATTGTGGCGAACGGCACATCACGCTCCAGATGCGTCGAGCGTGTCACCGCTCTGAAATCCGTCTCCCAACGTTCTCGCAGCAGGTCACGAATTCCATGCTCGCGCTGGTAGCGCCACTCATCTCGAAGCTCGGCAAAT
>JBFMBB010000123.1:0-8124 GCA_040755435.1 Pseudomonadota bacterium
TGCGGTGCTCGGTTCGCGACACGGGACCTGAAAAAACCTACCCGCAGAGACTTCCAAGTATCCGGTGAGGTGGGTTTTTAAAACCCCGTATGGCGCGCCCGAGCATCGCAGCCGGTCCTGGGGCCTTCGCGCACCCCGTGTTCGAGCCCGAGGCGCGTTGTGTGCGCCCGGCGAGTTGGGGTGCGCGCCGGGACCGGCGAGAAGCGCAGGTAAGCTGTCGCGCCATCCGGGGGCGTGATGCGCGATGCGATAATTCAGACCGAATTTGCATGATAAATGAACACTAAATAATTTGCGCCCATTTAAAACAAATTGCCGCTAGTGAAAATATAATGATCAAAAAAGCGTCAAATTTCCGGTCAATCGACGGCCCTTTTCGCAGTGTTCATTCCAGATCAAAAGCTCCCTTGCCACGCTTCCCGAGCCACCTCCAACTGTGTAAGTGATCTCAAGATTGTCCATGTAAAGGCCATCGAAGATGCGCCGCATTTCCGGGTGGTCGTTCAGGCTGATTAGCATCGAACCTTCGACTGACTTCGCCAGCTCTGCCATTCTCTGGTACTGCTCTATCCCGAAATCGACCCCATAGCCTTCTGTCTCCCAGTAGGGCGGATCGAGGTAAAAGAGCGTATGCGGACGATCATATTTTGCGATGACTTCATGCCAGGGCAGGTTCTCGACATACACCTGGTGCAGCCGTAAATGCGCCTGGCTCAGGTCTTCCTCGAGGCGCAGCAGATTCAGACGAGATCCGGAGGTCGTGGCAGTTCCGAAATTCTGGCCATCCACGCGCCCGCCGAAAGAGAGCTTCTGGAGATAGTAGAACCGCGCCGCGCGCTGGATGTCGGTCAGCGTTTCCGGGGGCTTTTTCTTCTCCCATTCGTATACCTGCCGCGACGTCAAAGCCCACTTGAACTGCAGGACGAACTCTTCGAGGTGATGCTGAATGACCCGGTATAGGTTCACCAGCTCGCCGTTGATGTCGTTCAGGACCTCTACTTCCGATGGCTGCTTGGCGAAGAAAATGGCAGCCGCCCCACAAAATGCCTCAACGTAACAGCTATGGGCCGGGAACTTCTCGATGATCGTCGAAGCCAGGCGGCCCTTGCCGCCAATCCAAGGAATCAAGCCACTCACGAGCCGTTTTCTCCTTTTTATTGACTGACTCATCTGACCGACTACGCTTTCCCTGCTGCGACGTCGCGGCGGGGAGCCTTCGGTCCGATGCCACAAGCTCGTGACTGTGGCCAGGATGCCGCCGAGATGCTAGAACATCCCGGCGGCGCTCCCTCTATTTACTGTCTCAACTCAAAATCTGCGCCGCCCGTCCAGCGGCTAAAATTCCGGCAGTTTCAAGATAATTAACGCCCGCCATGACATTCCCCGCATCAAGATTAATGACATCGAGAAACGTCAAAAGCCAAATAAACGCCGCAACGCGCTTACGCTGTAGTTCGGTCTTTGTTGTATCGAGTGAAAACCCAAAGAGTTCACGCTGTTCTTGATCAGTGAATCGCGCGATGAAGAGATGCTTTGCCAGCAGGCGCGGCGGGGCGCGCGACACGAGCCCGAGCGTGGAGGGGTCCCATTGGTAGGCGTCCGTGTCAGGCGCCTCCGCGCCGATGAATTTCGCTGCCAGACCTGCGGGCAAAGGTTCTGTCACCTGCGAAGCGATCGCCACCAGCGCGCCGCTCGTGGTCTGATAGATGGCATAGTAAGGCATGGTCACAGCTCCGGAATAAGCAACACAAAACCATCGGTTCCGTCAGCGCCGTAACCGCCACCTGTTCCGCTGTTTCCACCACCGCTGCCACCACCCCCGCCGCCGCTACCGTACCCATTTCCAGCAGTGCCGTTGCCGCCGGAAACGTTGGCGTTTCCTGATGCAGCGCCACCCCCACCGCCGTCACCGAAAGAGCTGGATCCACCCGCCGTGCCGCTATCTTGACCCGACCCGTACTGTCCGCCACCTGCACCACCTGCCACCGAAAAATCACGGACGTATGAAGTCTCACCAGATGTACCGCTACTAGCACAACCTTCGTCTGGTGCGCCGCTACCGCCGTTGCCTTTCCGTCCAACTTTGACGGTAAGGCGTTCACCGGGAGATACCGTGAGCTTCGTGATGCGTAGTTTTCCAGCGCTACCCCCGACACCACCGCCACCTCTGCAACCGCCACCGGAGGCAGCAGGGTCTTGCTGCCCGCCACCACCCCCTCCGCCGGGGCTCTGTATGATCGCGCAAAGGCTGTAAACACCAGGAGGAACGGTATATTCGTAGAACCCTAACTTGCCGTCGTCCTGGATCAGATAGAGAACCGCGTTTTCAAACGGAAGCGGCAGCCCCTGAAATGCGCCCGGCATCGGCATTAGAGATCACCCCCGTTCATCGGCGTGATCTTCAACCCCGCCGCATGCGCCGTCGCGAGCGTCACGTACACGCGTTCCGGGCTGCCGCCACCTTGCAGCACCAGATTCAGCGGGATGTTGTATTCCCCCATCTCCGCAATCTGTGAAATCGTGCTCGCCGGGATCGCCTTCTCGGCGATCAGGGCGTTGTTGCTCGCCACTTCGGGATCAGAGCCATTGTTCCGGAACACCCGCACCAGCGTCGCCACGCCGGTGCCGAGGGGCTTGACGCGGATCGACGGCAGCACCGAGCCGTTCGCCGCCGCGGTAAAAATCAATGCGCGGCCCGTGCCACCGGTACCGTCGGTAGCGGTGTTAGCCGCCGTGAGCGTGGCCGGTACACCTTTATTCGGAATCGTCGCAAATACTGGAGCTGTCGCCATCAGATCACCTCATGAACCGGAAGTTGAAGATAGCCGCCACGACATTCGATGGCAGCAACGCTGAGTTAACACCATCGTGGTCGTGCGCCTGCGCGGCCGTGTAGCCGTAGCCGATCCACTCGTAGACATGCACCATGCCATCCCGGATCGCGGTCATGAGCGTGACCGTGATCGGCGAATCGGGGTCGATGTCGCTGTCCGGTATGTTGGTCCAGTTTTTGGAAGGTACCGGCATCAGGCGATCTCTATTTTGTTAATGCGCCGGGTCATGGGCGCGGCGCAACGAACGAAGAACTTTTCCTCGAACTCGGTGCCATTCTGCGTCTCGATCAACCCCCTGAAAAACTCGCACTGGGTGCATTTCTGCGCGTGCACCTGCGCGAATTTCCGAATCGGGCAGGAAACGAAGGCCGTGGGCGGAATGACGATCTGTATGGGCTCGCTCATATAATCCGATATCCATCGGTGCCATCGCTCATCTTGCCCGCGGCATCGGCCACGCAGGCGTAGCCGTTATTGTTGGGATAATTCGGCGTGCCGGCGGGGGCGATGAAGCCATAACGGCGGTTGAAGGTGGTGGTGCGCGCGACGATGTCGATCTCGCCGCCCCGGTCCGTGCGCCGCAGGATCAGCACGCGCGATTTCAGCACTTCGCCGGCCGCGTCCACGATGTCGGCGGTTTCGAGGTCGTACAATTCGGCTTCCTTCACCGCGCCGTCCTTCGGATGCAGCATGAAACTGATCTTGTCCGGCGGGTCGCGGTACTGCGAGATGCGCCGTTGCACGAAGGAATTCATGGCCTGCACGTTGGCCGGTCCGAACCAACTGCCGAAGAAGGTCTCGACGATCCGACCGTTGTTCTCGTTCGGCCCCTCGGCGTCGAGATCGATGGCCGCCGCGCCGGTGCGATAATTGTTGGGTTCGCGCGGATCGGCCACGGCGCTGGCGAGATCGTAGGAAACCGCCGACATGGTGATGCGCAGGTTATCGAGCCGCTCGACTTGCGTTTTGCCATCGATCAGATTCGCCTCGTCCGTCAGCGTCTTGCCGATCACCACCGAGGGCGCCTGCGGTCCGATGACTTTGTATTTCACCTTCTGGTCGAGCGAGGACCACCAGATCACGCCGCCGGTGAGCCGGCAGATCTGCACCATCATGTCGTAGGCCGTCTCCGGGCTCGCCACGCAGCGCAGGATGGTGTATTTCGCCCCCAGCCAGGTGTTGTCCTCGGATTGCATGCCGGCCAGGTCGATCGAGCCATCCACGATGCCGCAGAGATTCAGCAAGCGCTGAAGCACGGTGGCAACCGAACCGGACAGGATCTCGCAGAGCTGCACGCTGTCGCCGACCTTCGCCGCGAGCGCCGCGGTGCCGAACTTGGCGCGGTAGGTGCCGTCCGGCCAGGAGAGCACGTCGCCGGCCTTGCCGGTGTATTGGATCACCTCATCGTTGTGGCGGAAATATCCGCTCGCCGGATATTGCGCGCCCTCGCCGGCGCCGAGCGTAGCCTGCAAATCGTTTACCGTCAGCGGCAGCGCCAGTTTTCCGGTGGTGGGCGTCGGCACCTTGGTTTTCATGGCGAGCGAAAGCGGATCGCGCAACACGAAGGTCGCTTCCCCGCGCGCCGGCCCCTTGAGCTGCTCGAAGGTGTAGTGCTCCACGGTCGGCGTGCCCCACACGCCATCCACGATTTGGTAGGTCTCCAGCTCGCAGGGGCGGCCCTGATAGTTCGTGTGGCGCGCCTTGAAGCGCGAGAGAAAAGTCCCGCCCGCCGGCGTCGCGCGGTTGCGCACGTAAGGGTCGGATTCCACATCCGGATCGGTGGCGTCGCGCAGGGTGATGGTGCAGTTCGCCTGCCGCGCCACGCCGGCCTCGGGGTCGATCTCGGTCGGCGATTTGCTGATCTTCGTGACATACGGCCGCGTGAATTCACCGGGCCGGATCGGCGCGCCGATCTCGGTGAATTTATAGACCTTCACCGTCTTGACGTAATTCAGCTTGTCCTGGCAGTTGCCGAAGGTGTTGTAGCATTCCGACCCCGGCGCGCCGGAAGCGGTGCAGGGCGCCACGCCATACGTGTTCGCGCAAAAATCCAGCTTGGTTTTCAACACGCGCACGATGCTGATCTCGCTCATGGCGCTACCCCGAACACCTTGAACGACAGGTTGCACAGATCGCCCGAAATCGGCGGCGCGTTGAACCCGCGGTCGCTCGCCACGAGATACAGCTCATCGGCGTGATCGGCCGGGTCCCAGGCGAGGCCGAAGGGTTGGCTCCGCAGGTGCGCCTTCCACGCCGGTTTGAAGGTATCGCGCACCCACGATTGCAGGATGCGGTTGAAGGTCATCTGCGCCGACCACTCCTCGAACTCAATCACGTTGCCGAGCGGGTGGCCTTTCTCGGTGCGGTTGTTGCTGCCCTTGGGCGTGCGCGCCAGTGGGTCGAAGCCGAGCGCGAGATAGCGCGGAAAGGCCAGCGCCACACCGAGCGCGGCGATCGCAATCATCACCGCCGTGGCGCCGGTGAAGCGCAGGCGCCAGTATTGGTTCGAGACCGAGGCCCATTGCAACAGGAAAGGTTCATCGTCGGCCGGCGTGTGGCTCGCCACCAGCACGTCGTTGGCGGCGAAGTTGTCGTTCGAGCGCCGCACTTCCACCGTCGCACCCTGGGTGCCAAGATCGTGGCCGTGCACATACAGCGAATCGGCGCTCTTGACGCTGCCGCAATTCACCGTGATGGTGCCGGGCATGGCAACAAACTTGTGCCAGGTGAAAGGATAGAAATCGCGGATGTTGAGCACGTCGTAACCGGCGGCGGTGGAACTTGCCACCGGCACCGCGTCCTTGAAGCGGTTGTCCCAGAAGATTTTAGGCGGCGTGGTGGCCATCAGTAGGCGATGCTCACGTTAAAGCGCACACCTTCCCCCCAGGCTTCCTTGATCGCCGGCAGCAGGCGGTCGCGAATGTTCTCCGGGCTGTAAACGTCCGTGCCATTCAGGAACAGATTCAGCGAGCGCTCCGGCGCGATCGGCGCGATCGGCGATGGTGTGAGCGCCGGACCGCCGATATCGCTCAGGCCGCCCGTGGAGGGCAGGCCGCTGCTCGGGCTGGCATTGAAGGTGCCGGTGGCGTTGGAGCTGCCGAATTCCGTGCTCTTGATCGCGGAGATGTTGGCAATGCCCTTGGCCGTGGCGATCGCGCCCATCGCGAGGCCGAGCGGGAAGAAAGGTTTGGTTTCGAGCGCGGCGGCGATCGAGGAAAACATCGAGAGCGTGGCCTGGGCGAGTGCCGCCTTCTTGCCGATGTCGAACATGCTCTTATGTTTCGATTGCATCAGCCCGGCCAGTTCGCCGAAGAGTGTCTGAGTCACCTGGAGCTGGCCTGTCGCGCCCTGCTTCCAGAGCTTCTGCATCGCCGCGGCGAAGCGGCCGGCCTGGCCGTAGCGCTTCTCCAGCTCCCGCGCCTCGATCTCGCCCATGCGTGTTTCGTGCTCGGTCTTGATCTGCTCCCGCAGCACGTCGTATTCAATGCCCAGCTCGATGCCGCGGATCTCGGCCTCGTTGATGATGGCGAGTTCGTTTTCCTTCTTCAGGCGCAGTTGTTCCGCCTCGGACTGGTAGCTCTCGGCGATGGCCACGCCGCGCGCGGTCAGTTCTTCCTTGAGTTTTTCGGCGCTGGTCTGCTCGGGCTTGTTCAGTTCCGCGAGCTGCGCCTCGTATTGCGCCGCCAGCTCGAGGCGGCGTTCGGCCAGTTCCTGGTCGCTCGTGATCACGCCGATGGCACGGGCGCGTTCGAGCTTGTTA
This sequence comes from Pseudomonadota bacterium, assembly GCA_040755435.1. Taxonomy (GTDB): domain Bacteria; phylum Pseudomonadota; class Gammaproteobacteria; order Acidiferrobacterales; family Sulfurifustaceae; genus Sulfuricaulis. The sequence goes on from JBFMBB010000123.1 coordinate 6,595, forward strand.
TAGCGCTCGACGTATTCCTCGGCCGCGCGGATCTGCTCGCTCAGGGTGGCGCGGTGGATCTCGAGGATTTCCTGCGCCAGTTTCTCCTGTTCCTGGGCGATCTTCTTGGCGGCTTCCTCCTGGGCGCGGGAATTAACACCTCCACCGCCCGGAATGGTGGTAGGTAAGCGTCCCTCTCGCCCCTGATCGCCGCCCGCGTTTAACGCTAAGGCTGCTTCACGCTGTCTGTACTCCAAGAATTTCTTCTGGAGTTCCAATTTCTTGCGATATTCATCAGTGAGTTCTATTTCACCCCTAGTCGCTGCCTCCAAGGTCAGACGGATAGATTCTAGGTTTTTGGCATCTGACTTGAATGGGTTTATCGTGCCGAACGCCGTGAGCGCGGCCCAGAAACCTCCCGCGAGACGAATTCCTTCGTTGAATTCTCCGGTCAGCTCGTTTAATTTTTTAAGCAGGGGCGGCAAGACGCTGAGCGCCATGCCATCGAGGTTCGCTTTCAGACGGGTGATGTTGTCGTTGAATTCTTCTGCCGCGCGCGCAGTTTCGGTGGAAATCACCTTGCCGAAGCGCTCGGCTTCCGCCATGTTGGCGCGGATTACATCGGGCCCGCCCCGGAGGACGTTCAGCATCTTGCCGGTGCGGTCGTTGAAGATATCGGCCGCGATCGCGGCGCGGTCGGCCTGGCTCGGGATCTTCTCCAGTGCCGCAGCGATGGCGAACATCGCCTCTTCGGGCCTCATGTTCTTCAGCTCTTGCGCATTCAGCCCGAGATCCTTGATCGCGAAGCGCGCCTCGCCGGTACCCTTGGCGGCATCGGAGAGGTTGCGGTTCATGAACTGCAGGGAGTTCGCCAGCTCCTGGGCGGATACATCCGCCAGGCTCGCGACGTAAGTCAGCGCCGAGACCGCCTCGGCCGTGGTGCCGAGTTTCTCGGCGGTTTTGCCGGTGGCATCCGCGATGTCAATCTGATTCTTGATCATCACCGCCGCCGTAGTGGCGGCGGTGACAGCCAATGCGCCTACGACGACGCCGGCCTTTTTCCAACCGGCTGAGATATCTTCGGCACCGCGCTCAGCAGTTTTGCCGAATTTCTCGATAACGGCGGTCCCGTCATCGCGGACCGTTAAAACGATCCGCATCTCGCCGCCTTGTCCGGTCTTGATCGCCATCTTTTTCTAGTGATCCACCTGTTTCATCTGTTCGATGCGTCGGGCCTGCGCCTCGGCCACCACTGGCCCGATGATCTGAAAGGCCTCGATCCAGTACGCCGGCTGGTTGACCCAGCCGCCCGGATGCGGCAGAAAACCTTTTTCCATCTGCTGCCAGCCGAAAAAATATTCTTCAAATCGCCGGCCGATGAACACCGGGCATTCCGTGCCACCTTCGTCTTCCATGTCGTCGCGCCACTGAATCGGCTCGGGCTGGACGCATTCGCGCGGCCAAGCCGGGAAATACGGGCACATTCCGCAGTGGCTGCCCGCCGCCCAGGCGCGGGCAGCCCGCCGCAGTTTTTTATCGCCGCCACCGGCC
>JBFMBB010000124.1:0-8121 GCA_040755435.1 Pseudomonadota bacterium
GGACGAGCTGAAAAAACAGCAGGAAGAAGAACAGGCACAGCAACGTCTCATCGCCGAGCGCAAAAAAAAGGAAGTCGAGGAGAAGGAACGGCAGAAACGCGTGCAGGAAGAGGCGCGTAAAAAAGAGGAAGCGCGGCGGCAGAAGCTGACCGAGCAGTCGTTGCAGGAGCAACTGGCGGCGGAAGAGAAGGCGCGCCAGCAGGTGGCGCAGGCTGCGCGCGCGTCCGCCATCGTCGACAAGTACATTCCGGTGATCCGCCAGCGGGTCAGCCAGAGCTGGAACCGGCCGGTTGGCGTGGCCAAAGGGCTGAAGTGCGTCGTGAACGTGCGTCTGGCGCTGGGCGGCAAAGTGTTGGCGGCCAGGGTGGTGCGCTCCAGCGGCAACGCGGTTTTCGATCGTTCGGTGGAGAATGCCGTATACAAGGCCGAGCCCTTGCCGTTGCCCGAGGACCCGACCTTGTTCGATAATTTCCGTGAAATCGAATTTTTGTTCAGTCCCGAGGAATAGGAGAACGCAAACCTGATGCGACTCGTTGCCAAAGGAATTGCCCTGCTGGGAATGGCGCTGTGGCCGGTGTTCGCCCACGCGGTATTGACCATTGAAATCACGCGCGGCGTGGATATCGGCACGCCCATCGCCGTTGTGCCCTTCGGCTGGGAGGGTGCGACTCCGCCGCCGCAGAATATTTCCGACGTGATCGGGGCGGACCTGGCGCGCAGCGGGCGCTTTGCCGTGCTGCCGCGCAAGGATTTCATTTCGCTGCCGCACGAGGACAAGGACGTGGTGTTCAAGGACTGGCGCATCCTCAAGGCCGAGGCCCTGGTGATCGGCAGCGTGCGCCTGGCGGCGCCGGGAAAGTACCAGGTGCAATTCAGGCTTTACGACGTTTTCAAGGGGTCCCAGATCGCCGGCTTTCGTTATACCGTTGGGGCCGACATGTTGCGCTCGGTGGCGCACCAGATCAGCGACATCATCTACGAGAAAATCACCGGCGAGCCCGGCGCCTTCAACACCCGCATCGCCTATGTCACGCGCGAGGCGCCGGCGGGCGTGAAGCCGGTCTACAAGCTGCAGGTGGCGGACTCGGACGGATACAGCCCGCAGACGGTGGTGCGTTCGCCCGAGTCGCTGATGTCGCCGGCCTGGTCGCCGGACGGCAAGCGCCTGGCCTATGTGTCGTTTGAAGACCGGCGCTCGAAGGTGTATATCCAGAACATGACCGACGGCCGGCGCAGCATGATCGCCGAATTCACCGGCATCAACGGGGCACCGGCCTGGTCGCCCGACGGCCGCAGTTTGGCGCTGACGCTGTCACGCGACGGCAACGCCGAGATTTACGTGATGCAGCTCGATACGCGCGTGCTGCGGCGGCTGACCAGAGACCCGGCCATCGACACCGAGGCGGCGTGGTCGCCGGACGGCCGGGATATCGTGTTCACCTCCGACCGCGCCGGCACGCCGCAGATCTACCGCATGAGCGCGTCCGGCGGGACGGCCGAGCGCCTGACCTTCGAGGGGGATTACAATGCCCGCGCTTCCTATGCCGCGGATGGAAAGTCCATCACCTTCATCAGCCGCAGTCAGGGGGGGTTCCGCGTCGCGGTGCTGCGACTGGACAATCGCACGGCGCAGGTCCTGACCGAGACCTCGCTCGACGAATCGCCCAGTTTCGCCCCCAATGGGCGTATGATTATATATGCCACCGAGGTTCGGGGACGCGGGGTGCTGGCCTCGGTCTCCGCCGACGGCCGTGTGCGTCAACTGTTCAAGCTAGAGGAGGGCGATGTGCGTGAGCCCGCCTGGTCGCCTTACAACCGTGAACTGCAATATAAGGAGTGAAATATGAAGAACAGGAAATATCTCGTTGCATCGCTGTTGCTTGCTCTCGCCGTCGGCGGCTGCGCCACCGACGAAGCCGCCAAGACCACGGGAGGCGAATCGGGCGCCGCGCCGGCGCAGACGGCGCCCGCCGACAGCGGGGCGGCATCGGGCACGGCCCTGTCGGACCGCGAACGGCAGAGACGCGCCGAGCTGCTGGCGCAGAAGCGCGTGCATTTCGCCTTTGACAGCAGCACCATCGACGACGAGGCGCGCGCCATTATCGAGGCGCATTCGGCCCATCTGGTGGCGAATCCGCAACTCAAGGTGACGCTCGAAGGCAATTGCGACGAGCGCGGCACGCGTGAGTACAACCTGGCGCTGGGCGAGCGCCGCGCGCAGGCGGTGGAGCGCATGATGAAGGTGCTGGGCGTTGCCGGCAGCCGCATCAAAACCGTCTCTTACGGCGAGGAAAAGCCGCTGTGCCAGGAGCATGACGAATCCTGCTGGCGCCAGAACCGCCGCGCCGAGATCGGTTATTAATCCAGGCGCATGACCATGCGGCATCCCCGGCGCTTCGCGGCATGGGCGGCAGGGATACTGGCCGCCGGCCTGTTCGCGCCGGCGTGGGCGGCGGATGCGTCATCGGGACGCAGCCTGCCGCCGGTGGTGGAAATGGGGGTGGGGGGCGCGCCCGCGTCCTCCCCGCCGTCGCGCGAGGTGCTGGCCGACCTGCTGCAGCAGCTTGAGTCGCTGCAGACCGAGCTGCGCAGCCTGCGGGGCCAGGTCGAGGTCCAGACCAATGAAATCGAGCGCCTGAAGGCGCGACAGCGCGATCTGCTGGCCGATATCGACCGGCGGGTCGGCGAACTGGAACGCCGCGGAACCACGGGCGCTCCGGCGGCCTCGGCCGCGCCTGTTGCCGCCGCGCCCGCGATCACGCCCCAGGAGCAAAAAGACTACGACACGGCATTCACCCTGATGAAACAGGGGCAATACGACCGTGCCGCCAAGGGCTTTCGCGACTTCCTCGCGAACCACCCGCAAAGCACCCTGCGTGACAACGCCCGCTACTGGCTCGGCGAGGCCTATTACGTCAAGCGCGATTTCCGCAAGGCGCTGGCGGAGTTCACCCGGCTCGGGAGCGACCATCCCGAGAGTCCGAAACTGCCGGACGCCATGCTCAAGATCGGTTACTGCCGTTATGATCTCGGTGAGTGGGCCAAGGCGCGGGAGGCCCTCAACCAGGTGATCGCGCGTTATCCAGGCCAGCCTGCCGCCAAATCGGCGGAACAGCGCCTGGCGAAGATGAAAAAGGAAAACAGATAGTACAAAGTTCAGAGTTCAGAGTTTCGAGTTAAAATACCACCCTTCCTGGATCAGTCTGTGTCCTGTCCCTGCCACCCCCGTTTGGCGCAGGGTTTTTCATGACGACATGCCCAGCCAACCCGAAACCCTGAACTCTAAACCCGCAACTACGCAGGCCGATCGCCTGCGCGTGACGGAAATCTTCTATTCGTTGCAGGGCGAGGCGCGCACCGTGGGCTGCCCCACGGTGTTCGTGCGCCTGACCGGCTGCCCGCTGCGTTGTGGCTATTGCGACACCGAATACGCCTTTTACGGCGGGCAGTGGATGGAGCTGGGCGAGATCCTGCAGCGCGTGGCCGAGCACGCGCCGCGCTACGTGACCGTGACCGGTGGCGAGCCGCTGGCGCAGCGTCCGTGCCGCGACCTGCTGACGGCACTGTGCCAGCGCGGCTACGAGGTCTCGCTCGAGACCAGCGGCGCGCTCGACGTCGCCGGCATCGACCCGCGCGTGAGCATCGTCATGGACCTCAAGACCCCCGGCTCCGGGGAGGAGCGGCGCAATCTGTACGCCAACATCGATCATCTCCGCGGCAAGGACCAGGTGAAGTTCGTCATCGGCGATCGCACCGACTACGAGTGGAGCCGCGCCAAGCTCGTCGAGCACAAGCTCGCCGAACGCTGCGAGGTGCTGTTCTCTCCGGTGCACGGACAGCTCAACCCGACCGAACTGGCCGGATGGATCCTGCAGGATCACCTGCCGGTGCGGATGCAGGTCCAGTTGCATAAATTGTTGTGGGGCGAGGCGCGTGGGCGCTGATACCGGCCAGCGTGCGGTGGTGCTGGTTTCCGGCGGCCTCGATTCGGCGACGGTGCTGGCATTTGCCGCGGCTTCCGGCGCGCGCTGCCACGCGCTTACCTTCGATTACGGCCAGCGTCACCGCGTGGAGCTCGACGCGGCGCGCCGCGTGGCCCGGCATCTGGGTGCCGCCGATCATCGCGTGGTCAGGCTCGACATCGGCTGGATGGGCGGCTCGGCGCTGACCGACACCCGCATCGCCGTGCCGCAGGAGTCCGCGCCGGGAATTCCCGTCACCTACGTCCCGGCGCGCAACACCATATTTCTTTCCATCGCGCTCGGCTGGGCCGAGGTGCTGGGCGCGCGTGACATTTATATCGGCGCCAATGCCGTGGATTATTCCGGCTATCCGGATTGCCGCCCGGAATTCATCCAGGCCTTCGAGCAACTGGCGAACCTGGCCACCAAGGCCGGGGTGGAAGGGAAGGGTTTTCATGTGCATGCGCCGCTCATGAAATTGCACAAGCATGAAATCATTCGCGAAGGCAACCGCCTGGGCGTCGATTTTGCCCTCACGCTCTCGTGCTACGACCCGGACGTCGCCGGCCTGGCCTGCGGCCGGTGCGACGCCTGCCGCCTGCGGGCGCAGGGATTTGCCGAGGCCGGCGTTGCCGATCCCACCCGCTACCGCTGATTTCGCGGGCCTGGCATTCCGCTTCCATCTTGGCAGGATTCGACTATCCTTTGACGGGAGTTTTCCGGGCGGCACTGAACGCGTTCCACGTATCTCGGAGCAGGCATGAAATTATCCGTTCTGGTTCTGGAAGGTCCCTATAATCACGAAGCCTCCGACAGCGCCTACAACTTCATCCAGGCCGCTCTCGCCAAGGGCCATACCATCCGCGGCATCTTCTTCTATGACGACGGCGTGTACAACGCCACCAGGCTCATGGACCCGCCGCAGGACGACCGGCATATCTCCAAACGCTGGTCGGAGCTGGGCGCGACCGGCATCGACATGATTGTCTGCGTCGCCGCGGCCAAGCGCCGCGGCATCACCAACGAGGTGCTGGCGCCGAATATCCGCATCTCGGGCCTTGGCCAGCTGGCGAGCATGATCGACGAAGCCGACCGGCTGGTCACTTTTGGCGACTGATACAGGACGGATCTCATGGCGGCGACGGGAAAAAAGGTCATGGTGACGGTGCGCAAGGCGCCGCACGGCAGCATCTACGTGCAGGAATCCATCGAGGTCATGTTCATCTTCGCGACCTACGACATGCAACTGTCGGTGGTGTTTCTGGATGACGGCGTGCTGGCCCTGCACCCGGGTCAGGACACCAAGGGACTCGGCATCAAGGGCTTCATGGCTTCGCTCGGCGCGCTGGTGGACTGGGAGGTGACGAGAGTTTACGTCGATCGGCAGTCGCTCAAGGATCGCAACATTCCGGAGGATGCGATCATCACGATCGGCAGGGACGAGGAGACCGACGCGCCGATCCGGCCCCAGGTGCTGGATAGTGCCGAGATTGCCAAGATGATGGCGACGCAGCACAGCATCGTGTCATTCTAGGAATCGGCCATGCTCCATACCGTGAACAAATCCCCGTTTCAGAACAGCTCGCTGGAAAATTGCCTGCGCGTGGCGCAGCCGGGCGATGTCATCCTGTTGCTGGAGGACGGTGTATACGCGGCATCGGCGGGAACGGCGAAATCGTCCCTGGTCGAGCAGGCCGTGAAGCGGCACACGGTTTATGCGATTGACGCAGATCTGAAGGCGCGTGGCCTGGCGAATCTCATCCGGGAGGTTCGAGTTGCGAGCTACGGCGATTTTGTCGACCTGGTGGAACAGCACCCGGTACACGCCTGGCTGTAGATGTGCAGCCAAGGCGCATACCACAACCGGGCGCGGCCCGGTTTTTTTATTTCAGGAAGCCTTCCTGATATAGAAGTGGAACTTGCCGCCTTCTTCGCTGGTCTCGACGATCTGATCGCCGGTCTTGTTCACCAGGGCGGGAATATCGCTTTTGGTGCCGACATCCGTGGCCAGCAGATGCAGCACCTGCCCCGCCTCCAGCGATTGCAGCATTTTCTTGGTTTTCATGACGGGCATGGGACAGTTGAGTCCCGAGGTGTCAAGTTCCTTATCAAACGTCGGCATCTTCGTACCTCATGGCAAATGACTGAAAAGTGATTTTACCCGCCTGTGTTTTCCGGGGAAAGCATTACCGGCTGTGTCAAAATGTCATGCTAAATCAATCCGGGCAGACAGGTGGTATGGCGCAAGACGTCAAAGCGAAGCAAAATAATCCCCGGCATGAATGGCCAGGAATAAAGCGGCGGGCGGCAACGTCTCTGACGGGCTGAACTTATCTGCAAAGCGGTAACGGGGGCATTTATGGAATTGAGCAACGTTCATAACGTGGCGCTGTGGGGTTTCCTGGCGGCGGTGGTATTCGGGGCCATCGCCAACAAGACCAATTTCTGCACCATGGGCGCGGTGAGCGACTGGGTCAACATGGATGACAAGAACCGCCTGCGGGCGTGGTTTCTCGCCATCGGCGTCGCCATCATCGGCACGCAGCTGTTGCAGGCCAGGGGAATGATCAACCTCAGCCAGTCCATTTATCTCACGGCCAATTTCGGCTGGCTCGGCCACGCCCTCGGCGGATTTCTCTTCGGCGTAGGCATGACCCTGGGCGGCGGCTGCGGACAGCGGACGCTGGTGCGGGTCGGCGGCGGCAACCTGAAATCGCTGGTGGTGATGCTGCTGATGGCCATCACCGCGTACATGACCTTGCGCGGACTGATAGCGCCGGTGCGTATCAATGCCATCGAAGTCGCGAACCTGGACCTGGCCGCGCGCAACGTGCCGGATCAGGGTATCGCGACGCTGATTCAATCGCTGATCGGCGCGACCGACATGCAAGCGGTGCGATGGGTAGTGGCGGCCATCGTTGGAGTTGGCTTTGCCCTTTATGCGTTAGCGAGCAGGGAATTCCTGACAAGCTACAAGAATCTCTTTGCCGGATTCAGCATCGGGCTGCTGGTCGTCGCCGGCTGGTACATCACCGGCAAACTCGGCTTCGACGAGTTCGAACCGGTGAGGCTGGAGTCCTACACCTTCGTGGCGCCGGTGGCGGAGAACCTGAATTATCTGATGACCTACACCGGTTCCACCATCAACTTCGGCATCGCCGCCGTATTCGGCATCATCGCCGGTTCGTTTCTGTATGCCGTGCTGTCCGGTACTTTCCGCATCGAAACCTTCAGCTCGCGCGAAGACATGGTAAATCACGTCATCGGCGGAGTGCTGATGGGTTTTGGCGGCGTCATCGCGCTTGGTTGCACCATCGGCCAGGGTGTCACCGGCATGTCCACGCTGGCGTTCGGTTCGGTGATTACGCTGTTCATGATCATCTTTGGCGCCGCGCTGACCATGAAGGTGCAGAGCCATATGATGGACGAACAACCATTCCTCCGCTCACTGAGGTTGTCGCTGGCGGACATGAAGCTGTTGCCCGCTCCCGGTCCGTAGCACCCGTACACGGCAGTTGCTGTCCGGGCATTCCGGTTTGACAGGCCGGCGCGGCCTCTGGATAATGCCGCCTCCTGTTTCTTTCCCTTCCCGCACGGGCCGTTAGCTCAGCCGGTAGAGCAGCTGGCTTTTAACCAGTTGGTCGGAGGTTCAAATCCTCCACGGCCCACCATTATTCAATTACTTAGCTCATGTCTCGGAACGGTGCTGTCCGATTCGACCCTAATGTCCGATATTCACAATAGCGTTTTGCTATCTTGAGGCGCAAGATAATTGAGAAAAAGGAGGGGGAGTCGTGAAAAACAACATCCGCCGTTCTAATCGTTTATTAACCGTCGCCTGCATCAATAAGTTCGCTTACTTCATTCTTGCTCTGCTCAGCATGTCAGTGCTCCCTGTGGAGTCTGCGGACAAATATTGGGTATGTGGCAGCGACTCTTGGGATAATGGCTCATGCTGGAGCGCGATTGAGGGAGGTGCTGGAGGGGCAGGCCAACCACAAGATAGCGAAAGCGTCTATCTCACGCAGTCAGGCAGCATAGACCGCACAGTGTCATATATCAATGCTCTCTATCCTAACGCAGTACTGAATGAACTACGAATTGACTCCAGTGGCACAGGTAAAATGGTTATAGAACAATCGTCAGATTCGCTTTTCGT
>JBFMBB010000125.1:0-8026 GCA_040755435.1 Pseudomonadota bacterium
TCTGGCGGGGCATCGTGGGGGCGGCGCGTTGCGCCCACCAACCGCAGCGCGTGCCCGGCGGTGAGGTATTGCAGAAAACGCTTGGGGCTGATGCCGGCCCAGCGCCGGAACAGCCGCTGGAAATGGAATTCGCTCAGGCCCGCGCCGCGCGCCAGTTCCTTCAGATCGGGCTGGCGCCGGTAGTTCGCTTCCAGGTACCGGATCGCACGCTCGATACGGTCGTAATCCGTGACGCGCCGCGAATGACCGTTTAGCTTCTTCATGGGCGCAGAATATGCCGGGCGGGCCGTTACCGACAACCCGATTCTTGCGGTTTTATCCTTCAGGCACAGGGCGGTGTTTCAACGGGGGTTTCCCGGGCCGGGCGGGTGGTTTATCGTTGTCTTCCGGAACGGCAAGGAGGAAGGACAATGGTTACCGCGATCGTGGCGCTGAAGGTGGACCGGAAAAAGGTGAACGATATCGCCTCGAAGCTCTCCGGCATGAAGGGCATTACCGAGGTGTATTCGGTGAGCGGTCGATACGACCTGATCGCGATTGTCAGGACCGGGGACAACGAATCGCTTGCCGACCTCGTGACCGGGGCGATGCTCAAGCTCGATGGCATCGTGGACAGCGAGACCATGCTCGCTTTCCGCACCTATTCGAAGCACGACCTGGAGTCCATGTTCTCCATTGGTTCTGGATAGCGGGCCCGGACACGCGCACAATAGCGAATCGATGACTTGCAAAGACTGCGGCCAATAAAAACGGTTGCAAAAATTACCTTGTATTTCAAGATGCTTCGTTTTCTATTTCAATAGAATCCATATCTGTCAGAATATTGCCGCAGCAGCATCTGGCGAACCGCTTTGTAAAAATAACCGGGAGAAGCTTATGAACAACAATAAAGTATGGTTAAACACTATCGTCGTGTCGTTCGTGACCTCGGTATTTCTTGCCCTGCCTGCACACGCCGCTCTATACACATACAGTTATACGGGCAACAATTTCACGACGTACGCGTCACCATATCTGTCAACGGACCGTGTGGAGATGCAATTCACGATAGAGTTGGCATCAAACCTCGATCTTGCCTGGCAGGACAGAACTTCTGATGTCGTTTCATTCCAGGCGTACGATGGTCATAAATTGACCACCAACGCCAACGTAGAATTTCTTACCGTAGCGTTTTCAACCGATAACACAGGGGCCATCGGTGACTGGACATTCCATACCGGTCGGCCAGCAGGTGTAATTTCGACCCATAATGCTCAGGATTTTGCATCCTTGATCTTTTCCGAGACCAACACCCCGTTGGCTTACGTTGATGCGCAGCCCGGTTCCTGGACTGTCTCCCAGGTTCCGCTGCCGGCTTCAATTGTGTTTTTTGTTTCGGGCCTGATGGCGTTGGTCAGTAAAAGTGCCTTGAGAAAATTCAAGGATTCACGCCATTAGCCTGCCGATGAGCGCATGCAGAATGGAAAGACCCAACCTGTCTCAGCGGAGCGCGTGAGCCAATGATTTACAAAGGCAGTTGCCACTGCGGCCGGATCGCCTTCGAGGCCGAGGGCGATCTGGAAAAGGTCATGGAGTGCAATTGCTCCATTTGCAGCAAGCGCGGCTCGCTGCACTGGTTCCTTCCGCGCGAGCAGTTCCGATTGCTTACACCCGAAGAGAACTTCGCTACTTACACGTTCAACAAACACCAGATCAAGCACCGCTTCTGCGCCCAATGCGGATGCGCGCCGTTCGGCGAAGGACTGTCCCCGACCGGCAAATACATGGTGGCGGTCAATGCCCGCTGCCTGGATGGCGTCGATCTGGCGCCGCTCGAGGTGGGCCACTTCGATGGCCGCAGCCTTTGAGCGCGCCACGACCGTTTCTGCTGTTCATGATTTCATGTTCATTCAAGGAGGAGTTCCCATGAAAAAACCAATATTGCTTTCGTTGCTGATGCTTCCGCTGTTCGTCGCCTGTGGCAAGCAGGAACCGCCCGCGCCTGCGGCGCCGCCCACGCCGCAAACGTCGGCTCCGGCGCCTGCTCCGGAAGCGGCCGCACCATCTCCGGCCCCGGAAGCAGCAGCGCCGGCTCCCGCGCCCGCGGCGCCCGCGACTGGCGGCGGCAACGTTGCCAGCGGCGAAGCCATCTACAAGCAGACCTGCTTCGCCTGCCACGCCGCGGGGGTGGCAGGCGCGCCCAAGCTCGGCGACAAGGCGGCGTGGGGCCCGCGTATCGCGCAGGGCAACGAAACCCTGTACACGCATTCCATCAAGGGCTTCCAGGGCAAGACCGGCATGATGCCGCCCAAGGGTGGCAATATGGGTTTGAGCGACGCGGATGTAAAAGCGGCGGTCGACTACATGGTGGCGCAGTCGAAGTAGGAGGTCAGAGACAGACCACGGTTTTTCCTGAAACCGTGGTCTGTCCCGTATTGATGCTTAACTTGTTTTTTCGATCCTGAGCCGGCCTTTTTCCTCGCCCAGCGTTTTCGCCAGCAGCTTGACGCAGGCGTAAACCGCGTCGATGTGCGGCGTGGGCGTGTTGGTGAGCCGGCCCAGCTCGATCACGGCGCCAACCAGGGCGTCGATCTCGATGGCGCGGCCGATCTCGATGTCCTGCAACATCGAGGTCTTGTGCTTGCCGACCTTCTCGGCGCCGGCGATGCGCTTCTCCAGCGACACGCGGAATTCGATGTTGAGCTTGTGCGCGATGGTCTGGGCCTCGGTCATCATGTCGGCGGCGAGCTGGCGCGTGAGCGGGAACTGGCAGATGTCCACCAGCGTCGAGTGGGTCAGGGCGCTGATGGGATTGAAGCTGAGATTGCCCCAGAGCTTGAGCCAGATTTCCGAGCGGATGTCCTTCAGTACCGGCGACTTGAAGCCGGCCTTGACGAACGTGGCGCAGATGTTCTTGACGCGCTCGGTTTCGGCGCCGTCGAGTTCGCCCACCGGGAAACGGTTGCCTTCGATCAGCTTGATCACGCCGGGGGAGACGATTTCGGCCGCCGGATAGACCACGCAGCCGAGGATGCGCTCGACCTCGATGCTGGCCATGAGATGGCCCTGCGGGTCCACGGTCTCGACGCGCCGGCCCTCGAATTCGCCGCCGTGCTTCTGGAAATACCACCAGGGAATGCCGTTCTGGGTCGTGACCACGGCAGTGGTGTCGTGGAACATGGCCGGGATTTCCTTCGCGATCGGTTCGACCTGGTGCGCCTTGAGCGCCAGGATCACGAGATCCTGTTTGCCGGCCTCGGCCATGCGGCTGGTGGCCTTGACGTTTTTCGCCACGTGCTCGGAGCCGTCTTCCTCGATCAGCTTCAGGCCGTTCTTCTGCATGGCCTCGAGGTGCACGCCGCGCGCGATCAGGGTGACTTCCTCGCCCGCGAGCGCGAGCTTCGCGCCCATCAAACCGCCGATGGCGCCGGCGCCGACGATGCAGATTTTCATGGGTGAATCCTCCGGATCATTTATATTCGTTGGACAGCGTGCCGATGCCGTCGATGACGACCTCGACCTTGCTGCCCGGCTTCATCGAGCCGACGCCCACGGACGTGCCGCAGGAGATGACGTCGCCCGGGTACAGCGTCAGGTCGCGCGAGATCAGGCTCACGATCTGCGCCGGCTTGAAGATCATGTCGCTGACGGGGTAATTCTGGCGCTCCTTGCCGTCGAGCAGGGTTTTGATGCTGAGCGTGAGCGGGTCGAGGCCGGTGGCGATGACCGGGCCGAACACGCCGAACGTGTCGAAGCCCTTGGCGCGCGTCCACTGGGCGAAGGTCGGGTCCTTCTGGATGATCTCGGCGGCGGTGACGTCGTTGGAGCAGGTGTAGCCGAAGATGCAGTTCGCGGCCTCGGCCTCGGAGACGTTCGAGGCGCGCTTGCCGATCACGACCCCGAGCTCGCCCTCGTACACGACCTTGCCGGAGTAGGAGGCCGGCACGCGGATGGTCTGGCCGCCGGCGAGAAAGGAATTCGGCGCCTTGAGCAGATACAGCGGCTCTGGCGGGGCGGTGAGATTGAGCTTGGCCGCGAGCGCGTGAAAATTGTTCCACAGCGCGACCATCTTGGTCGGCACGCAGGGCGTGAGCAGCGTGACCTCGGCCAGCGGCACGGTGGCGCCCGTCGCGTGCGACCCGGCGAACATGTCGCCTTCGTGGATCTGGATCACGCCGTCGCGCAGCGTTCCGAATCCGGTCTGCCCGCCGCGTTCGAAACGTATCCAGTGCATAAAGCTTCCTCCGCCGTGTTATCGTGGTGGTCCGCTGTTGCCGCGGATCCTGAAACGTATGCTACCTTCTGGCACCGCGTGTCGCCAGTCGCATCGGGTTTCCACAAGATGAAATTTGGCAGCGCGGCCGCATAAACGTAAAACCGGATTTCACTGGACGAAAAATGCGCGACAACCAATACCCCGGCCGTTCGGTCGTGATGAGCACGCATGGCATGATCGCCACCAGCCAGCCGATGGCCACCCAAACCGGTCTCGCCGTGTTGCAGGCCGGCGGCAATGCCATGGATGCCGCCATTGCCGCAGCAGCAGTTCTGTGCGTCACCGAGCCGCACGCGACCGGCATCGGCGGCGACTGCTTCCTGCTCTATCACGAGGCCAAGACCGGAAAACTGCACGGCCTGAACGGCAGCGGCCGAGCCCCGGTGCGCGCCACGCCCGAGGAATTCGAGCGCCGCGGGCTGATGCAGGTGCCGGAGTTCGGCATGCTGTCGGTGATCGTGCCAGGCGCGGTGGATGCGTGGCAGACGGCACTGGAACGCTTCGGCACGCGCGGCCTCGAAGAGCTGTTGCAACCGGCCATCGCGTTTGCCGAGGACGGTTATGCGGTAACGCCGGTGGTGGCGAAATCCTGGCACAACAACGCCGCCGTGTTGGCGCCGCATGCCGAGAGCCGGCGCGATTACCTGGTGGACGGGCGCGCGCCCGTTGCCGGTACGGTATATCGTCAGCCACGGCTCGCACAGTCGTTGCGAAAAATCGCGCACGGCGGTCGCGACGCTTTTTATCGCGGCCCCATCGCGGAAGCCATCGTGCGCCACAGTCAGGCCCACGACGGTCTGCTCGGGCTCGAAGACTTCGCCGAGTATCGTTCCGAATGGGTCGAGCCGATCAGCGCCGACTATCGCGGCGTGCGCGTGTATGAGATCCCGCCGAACGGGCAGGGCATCACGGCGCTGATGGCGCTCAATATCCTGGAACAGGCGGATTTGCGCGGCCTGACCCATTTGAGCGTCGACCATCTGCATTGGGTGATCGAGGCGTTCAAGCTGGCCTGGGCCGAGCGCGATGAATACGTGGCCGACCCGGCGTTCAACCAGCTGCCGGTAGCTGAAATGCTGTCGAAAGAGTTCGCCGCCCGGCAATACGCGCGCATCGATCCGCAGCGCGCCGCGCGTTATCCGGTTGCGCACGCGGCACGCGCGCACCGTGACACCGTGTATCTCAGCGTCGTGGACCGTGAACGCAACGCCGTGTCCTTCATCAACAGTTTGTATTATCCCTTCGGCAGCGGCGTGGTCGCGGGCGACACCGGCATCATGCTGCAGAACCGCGGCGCCGGGTTCGTGCTGGAGCCGGAGCATTTCAACTGCATCGCTCCGCGCAAGCGCCCGTTGCACACCATCATCCCGGCCATGGCCTATCGCGGCGACGACATCCTGAGCTTCGGCGTGATGGGCGGGGAATACCAGCCCATGGGGCATGTGTACGTGCTGACCAACTGGCTCGACTTCGGTCTCGATCTGCAAGAGGCTATCGACGCACCGCGCTTCATGCCGGGCGGCGGCATCGTGGCGCTGGAGCGGCCGGTGCCACAGGATATCCTGAAGGCGCTGCAACAGCGCGGTCACGTGATGGGACGCACCGAGCTGGCGCTCGGCGGCGCACAGGCGATTTACGTGGATGCGAAAAACGGCGTGCTTTCCGCCGGCTCCGACCCGCGCAAGGACGGCTGCGCGCTGGGGTATTGATGGCGCGTGATACGCGCCCTACGTAGTAATGTAGGGCGGGTTAGGCGATTTTTGCCGTAACCCGCCGGATGTTTCTTATCCCAGTCCGAGTTTTTGCGCCAACCCGATACGCTGCAGTTTGCCGGTCGCGCCCTTGGGAATTTCGTCCATGATCAGAATCTTGCGCGGCACCTTGAAGTCCGCCAGCCGCCTGGCGGCGAACTCGCGGATCTCCTTCTCGTCGGCGCTCTTGCCCTCGCGCAACACCACGGCCGCGGCCACGTCCTCGCCGAGCTTGGCGTGCGGCATGGCGAAGGTCACGACCTGCTGCACCGCCGGATGGTCCATCAGCACTTCGTCGACCTCGCGCGGTGAAATCTTCGCGCCGCCGCGGTTGTTGATTTCTTTCAAGCGGCCGGTGATGCTGAGATAGCCTTCGGCGTCGATCACGCCCTGGTCGCCGGTGCGGAACCAGCCATTGGTGAAATTCTCGGCATTGGCCTTGGGATTGTTCTCGTAGCCGTTGGTCACGTTTGCGCCGCGGATGACTATTTCTCCGGTCTGGTTCGGTCCCAGCAATTTGCCGTCCTCGCCCATGATTCCCACTTCCGGACCGGCGGCAATGCCGACGGTGCCGGGCTTGTGCGGGCGCGGCGGCAGCGGGTTGCTGGTCATCTGGTGCGAGGCCTCGGTCATGCCGTAGGACTCCAGCACCGGTGCGTTGAACACCTGCTCCAGCTCGGCCAGCACCTGCGGCGGCAGCGACGACGAGGACGAACGAATGAAGCGCAACGGGTGGCGCGCGATGACTTCACGATTATTCGCGGCGCGCGCCAGGATTGCCTGGTGCATGGTCGGCACCGCCGTGTACCAGGTCGGATGGGCCTCGTCCATCCACGCGAAGAACTTGAGCGCGTTGAAGCCGGGGGTGCAATACACGCTGCCGCCGGCGCAGAGCGTGGACAGCACCGAGCCGATGAGGCCATGGATGTGGAACAGCGGCATGATGCTCAGGCCGCGATCGGCGGACGTAAGCTTCAGGATGTCGCGGATATGGCCGGCCGAGGCGCACACGTTGCGCTGTGACAGCGGCACGATCTTGGGGCGCGAGGTGGTGCCGGAGGTGTGCAGCACCAGCGCCACGTCATCGGAGGCGGCCTGGCCGCCGCGTGCCGCTGCACTGGCGGTGCCGCCGCCGGTTGCCACCAGCTCGAACACGCCGGCAGGGTCATTGGCCGCACGTACCAGCTCGAGCACGGGAATTTTCAGTTTCGCGGCGGCGCCGAGCGCGGGTGAGGCGCTGCCGCGCTCGACCACCAGCGCCTTGGCCTTGAGGTCGGCAAGATAGAATTCGAACTCGTCTGCGCGGTACGCCGGGTTGAGCGGGGCCGAGGTGGCACCGGCGGCGATGGCCACGAAGGCGCTGGCCATCTCGGTGCCGTTCGGCAGCACGATGGCGACGCGGTCGTTGCGTTCGATCCCGAGCCGGTTGAGGCCGGCCACGGTGCGCGTGACATGCTCGCGCAGGCCGCCGTAAGTGAGCGACGGGCAGCCGCTGCCGACGAAGGCGATGGCATTGGCGGGCTTGTCCGCCAGCAGCTCATGGATCGTGGAATAAACGGTCATGGTGCTCCCTCCGCTCCTGAAAAATTATCGTGGACATCGCCACCGGATGCGGCGCCATGTTATCAGCCTTTGGCGGGCTGTAAATCGGCTTTTCATGATGCAAAACGACGGGCGAAACCGGGCTACTTCTCCTCCCAGGGCGCGAAGCCGATTGAGCGTTTCTTTTTCGGCTCGGGCGGCGTCATCAGCTCGCGGATGGCGTCGAACACGACCCGGAATTGGGCGTCGTATTTCTTTTCCAGCACCGCCAGCTTGCGTGCCAGCCCGGCGTTGGAGGCGAGCATCTGCCGCAGCCGCACGAAGGCGCGCATGATTTCGATGTTGACCTGAATCGCGCGCCAGCTGTGCAACACGCTGGAGAGCATGGCCACGCCCTGTTCGGTGAAAGTGTAGGGTAGATATTTAATGTTTCTCCCGCGCTTCAAGGTCACAATTTGTGACCTTGAAGCCGACGGTT
>JBFMBB010000126.1:0-7928 GCA_040755435.1 Pseudomonadota bacterium
GGAATCTTGTGGCCGATGTAGGCCTCGATCTCGGGCAGGCCAAAGACATATTTCTCGCAGGCGAAGCTGATGGCGTCGCCGCTGGCGCCGGCGCGCGCGGTGCGGCCGATGCGGTGCACGTAGTCCTCGGCGTTCTGCGGCAGGTCGAAATTGAACACGTGCGACACGTCCGGGATGTGCAGCCCGCGCGCCGCCACGTCGGTCGCCACCAGCACCGGCAGCCGGCCCTCGGTGAAATCCAGCAGGATGCGCAGCCGCAGGTTCTGCGGCACGTCGCCCGACAGCACCGCGGCGTCGAGGCCGTTGGCCTTGAGCGTGGCGGCGATGTGCTCACACATGTCCTTGGTGTTGCTGAACACCAGGCTGCGGGTCGGGTCCATGTGGCGCAGCAGGTGCACCAGCAGCGGCAGCTTCTCCTCGAGCGCGGTGTGATACAGCAATTGTGTCACCTTGTCGGCGGTGCGCTTGTCCGGCTCGATGCTCACGAACTGCGGGTTGTTCATGTGCTCGTAGGCCAGCTCGGTGACGCGGTAGGACAGCGTGGCCGAGAACAGCATGCTCAGGCGCTTCGCCGGCGGCGGCATGCGCCGCAGCAGGAAGCGGATGTCCTTGATGAAGCCGAGGTCGAACATGCGGTCGGCCTCGTCCAGCACCATGACCTGCACCGCGTTGAGATCGAACACGTGCTGCTTGAAATAGTCGATGAGGCGCCCGGGCGTGCCGATCAGCACGTCCACGCCCTCCTCCAGCATCTTGCGCTGCGAGTCGTAGCCGGTACCGCCGAACACGAGGCCGAGTTTGAAGCCGGTGTGCCGGCCCAGCACCTCGGCATCCTTGTGGATCTGCACCGCCAGCTCGCGCGTCGGCGCCAGCATGATGGCGCGCGGCTGGGTCGGGCGGCGGCCCTCGGCCGGGTGCGCGAGCAAATGGTTGAACGCGGCCAGCAGGAACGCCGCGGTCTTGCCGGTGCCGGTCTGGGCCTGGCCGGCGACGTCCTGGCCGGCCAGCGCCAGCGGCAGGGCCTCGGCCTGGATCGGCGTGCAAAATTCGAAGCCGGCCTCGTGCACCCCGCGCAACAGGGGCTCGGGCAGGTTCAGTCCGGCGAAGGACTTGTCGCTGAGATGGTGATCACTCATAAAACGGGACCGCAAGCATATACGAATGGCGCGGCTAACGCAGCAGGGCGGCGCCATGCCTGTGGCCTGACGGCATTTTCAGGGGCCCCGGCGCGGCTTGCATTTCAGGCCTTATTCACCGCAAACTATGGGCCTTCAACCCGTTCAATCAGCCCGCGGCCAGCCGGTCCGGCCGAATCCATTCAACCCTGACGGAGGCATACGAGACATGAGCCAAGGCATAGTTAACATCAGCGACGCGAGCTTCGAGGCCGAGGTGCTCAAAGCCGAGGGGCCGGTGCTGGTGGACTACTGGGCGGAATGGTGCGGGCCATGCAAGATCATCGCCCCGGTGCTCCAGGAAATTGCCGAAGAGTACAAGGGCAAGCTCAAGGTCGCGAAACTCAACATCGACGAGAACCCGCAGACGCCGCCCAAGTACGGCATCCGCGGCATCCCGACCCTGATGCTGTTCAAGAACGGCAACGTCGAGGCCACCAAGGTGGGCGCGGTATCCAAATCGCAACTGGCGGCCTTCATCGACGGCAATCTGTAAAGGCGGCGCCCGCCCCCGCTACTGGACGGGGGCTGCAACTGGTGCTATCGTTTATTTGAAGTACAAAAATTCCAAGACGTTCCTGCTTCCAACTTAACTCCTGATTATCCATTCCCCGGGCTTCACAGCGGGTCGGTAGCGCCCCTGGCACGTCCGGAAGCGGTGACCACATGAACGCAAATTTAATGAATCTCTCCGAGCTCAAGCGCAAGCCCGCGACCGAGCTCGCCGAAATGGCCGCGGCCCTCGACGTCGAAGGCGGCGGCCGGCTGCGCAAACAGGACCTGATCTTCGCCATCCTCAAGGCCCAGGCCAAGAAGGGCGAGGACATCATCGGCGAGGGCGTGGTCGAGATCCTGCAGGACGGCTTCGGCTTCCTGCGCTCGGCGGACGCCTCCTACCTCGCCGGCCCGGACGACATCTACGTCAGCCCCTCGCAGATCCGGCGCTTCAACCTGCGCACCGGCGACACCGTCAAGGGCAATATCCGCCCGCCCAAGGAATCCGAACGCTACTTCGCCCTGCTCAAGGTCGACGAGATCAATTTCCAGAACCCGGACGAGGCCAAGAACAAGGTCCTGTTCGAGAACCTCACCCCGCTGCACCCGACCGACCGGTTCCGCCTCGAACGCGACAACGCCTCGACCGAGAACCTGACGGCGCGCGTGATCGACCTGATCGCCCCCATCGGCAAGGGCCAGCGCGGCCTGCTGGTGTCGCCGCCCAAGGCCGGCAAGACCGTGATGCTGCAGAACATCGCCCACGCGATTACGGCTAACCACCCTGACGTTTTCCTCATCGTGCTGCTGATCGACGAACGCCCGGAAGAAGTGACGGAAATGCAGCGCTCGGTGCGCGGCGAGGTGATTTCGTCCACCTTCGACGAACCCGCCAGCCGCCATGTGCAGGTGGCCGAGATGGTCATCGAAAAGGCCAAGCGCCTGGTGGAACACAAGAAAGACGTGGTCATCCTGCTGGACTCCATCACCCGCCTGGCGCGCGCCTATAACACGGTCGTACCCGCCTCCGGCAAGGTGCTGACGGGCGGCGTGGACGCCAATGCCCTGCAACGGCCCAAGAGATTCTTCGGCGCCGCGCGTAACATCGAGGAAGGCGGCAGCCTCACGATTATTGCCACAGCCTTGATAGATACCGGCTCCAAGATGGACGATGTGATCTACGAGGAATTCAAGGGCACCGGCAACATGGAAATCCATCTCGACCGCCGCCTGGCCGAGAAGCGCTCCTACCCCTCGATCAACATCAACCGCTCCGGCACCCGTCGCGAGGAATTGCTGCTGATCCCGGAAGAGCTGCAGAAGATCTGGATCCTGCGCAAGCTGCTGCACCAGATGGACGAGCTCGAGGCCTCGGAATTTCTGCTGGAAAAGCTGCGGGCAACCAAAAACAACGGGGAATTCTTTGATTCCATGAAGCGCTGAGACGCGGCTTGCCCAAGCCCTTGAATGCGCTTAGAATGCCCGCCCTTTCACGCCCCGGTCGGAAATCGGCGGCAAAACCCTTAGAGATCAGTGACATGAAAGAAGGCATCCATCCGGCGTACAAGGAAATCACGGTCAATTGCAGCTGTGGCAACAGCTTCACGACCCGTTCCACCCTCGATCACGACATGCACGTGGAAGTGTGCTCCGTGTGCCATCCGTTCTACACCGGCAAACAGAAGCTGGTGGACACCGGCGGGCGCGTCGAGAAATTCCGCCAGAAGTACGGCATGAAAAAATAACCGCCGTGCTTGCGGCCGGTTTGAAAAAGGCGCTCGGCACGAGCGCCTTTTTGTTTTTAAGCCTTCTCCTCTCGCCAATCGTTGCTGCTGGTGAAACTGCGACGGTACGGCATGTGCTCGACGGCGACAGCTTCATCCTCGCCGATGGCCGCCAGGCTCGCCTGATCGGCGTCAACGCCCCGGAACTGGGCAAGGACGGCCAACCCGGCCAGCCGCTGGCGAAACAGGCGCGCAACCGGCTCTCGCGGCTGATAAAAGGCCAGCCCCTGACCCTGTCCCACGGGCGCGAGCGCCAGGATCATTACGGCCGCTGGCTGGTGCACGCCAGCCTTACGGATGGGACCGGTGTCGAGGAAATCCTGCTGCGGGAAGGTCTTGCCTGGGCCATCGCCATTCCGCCGAACGTGGACCGACTGGACAGCCTGCTGAAAGCCGAGAATGAGGCACGCGTGGCCGGCCGCGGTGTCTGGGGCGAGGCAGCCTACTCCCCCAAGCCGGCCGGCGAGCTCACGACACAGGACACCGGGTTCCGCTTCATCGAGGGCACCATCCAGCGACGCGCGCGAGGAAAACACGTTTTTTATTTCGATCTGGCCCCGCGGGTGGCGCTGGTCGTGCCATACCGGGAGTGGAAAGAATATTTCGAGGGAAAGCCGGGGGATCTGGTCGGGCGCCGCGTGGTCGCGCGCGGCTGGGTCACGGAATCCAAAGGCCGGCTGCACCTGCGTGTGCCGCACCCGGCCATGCTAACATGGCGCGATTGAGGTCATGCGCACCCGCCCCTTTCAAGGCTTCCTGATTCCCCTGCTTCTGGCCGCTGCGGCGGCGAGCTTCACTTCCGGTTGCGCCACCAATCCCGTCACCGGAACGCCCGACCTCGTGTTCATGAGCGAGGCCAAGGAGATCCAGCTCGGGAACAGCTATGACGGCAAGGTCCGAAGCCAGTACGGCATCTATGCCGACCCGGCGCTGCAGGCCTATGTCCAGGAGATCGGCCGGAAGCTGGCGGCGCAAAGCCATCGCCCCAACCTCGAATATCACTTTACAGTGCTGGACAGCGACCAGGTGAATGCCTTCGCGCTGCCGGGCGGCCACATTTACATCACCCGGGGTATCCTGGCCTATCTCGATTCCGAGGCCGAACTGGCAGCGGTGCTGGGACACGAAATCGGGCACGTCACGGCGCGCCACGGCGTGCGCCAGCATGCCGCGGCCACCACCACCGGCGTGATCGGCGCCGTCCTCGGCGCCGCCACCGGCATCCAGGCCACCCAGGATCTGTTCAGCGTCTTCGGCAACGCCATGCTTTCCGGCTACGGCCGCGATCACGAGCTCGAATCCGACCGCCTGGGCGCGGAATACCTGGCGCGCGCGGGCTACGACCCGCAGGCCATGATCCGGGTGGTCGGCGTCCTGAAAAACCAGGAGGAATTCGAGAAAAAACGCGCCGAGGCCGAGAAACGCGCGCCGCAGATTTACCACGGCGTGTTCGCCACTCACCCGAGCGCGGACCAGCGCCTGCAGGAAGTGGTCGGCGAGGCGGACAAGTTCAAGACGCTTTCCGCGCCGCGGGTCGAACGCGAGGCTTATCTGAAACATCTCGACAAGCTGGCCTACGGCGACAGCGCCGGTGGCGGCGTGCGCCGGGGCAGCCGCTTCTATCATCGCGACATGGATTTCACGCTGCGTTTCCCGGACGGCTGGATCCTCGACAACCAGGCGCGCGTGCTGTACGGGGTCAGCCCCGACAAGCTGGCGGTCCTGCGGGTGGAGGCCGAGGACCTGGCGAAGGACTTGCCGGCGGAGGAATTCCTGAAAACACGCCTGAAAGGCACCGCGCTGGAGCAGGCCGGGCCGGTGCCGGGGCTGGCCGGCCCGTCCCATACCGGCGTGGTGAAGGTCGGGGCGGCCTTCGGCAAGCGCCCGATGCGCGTGGCCGTGGTCGATCACCGCGACAAGCGCTTCCTGTTCCAGGGGGCGGCCAGGGACGCCACCGCTTTCGCCGCGCACGATCCGCTGTTCCTGCAAACCATCGGCAGCCTTCGGCTCCTGACCGGCAAGGAAAAACGGCTTGCGGAAGGATGGCGCGTGCACGTGGTGCGCGCCCGCCCGGGCGACAGCTTCGCCAGTCTCGCCAAAACCTCGCCGCTCGCCGAACACGCCGAGCTCACCCTGCGCCTGATCAACGGCAAATTCCCGGACGGGGAGCCGCGGGCGGGTGAACCCATCAAGATCATCGAATAGGCAATACCCACAGGCAACACCCATGAAAAACGAAATGAAGCAGGCCGCGCTCGACTACCATTCACAGCCGGCGCCGGGCAAGATCGCCGTGGTCCCGACCAAGCCGTGCGAGACCCAGCACGACCTCTCGCTCGCCTACTCGCCCGGCGTGGCCGAGCCGGTGCGCGAGATCGCCAAGGACCCCGAGGCCGCCTACCGCTACACCAACAAGGGCAACCTGGTGGCGGTCATCAGCAACGGCACCGCCATCCTCGGCCTCGGCAACCGCGGCTCGCTGGCGAGCAAGCCGGTGCTGGAGGGCAAGGCGGTGCTGTTCAAGCGCTTCGCCAACATCGACGTGTTCGACATCGAGATCGACGCGCCCGATCGCGATGCCTTCATCGACACCGTGGCGCACATCGCGCCGACCTTCGGCGGCATCAACCTCGAGGACATCGCCGCCCCCGAGTGCTTCGCCATCGAGGAGATGCTGCGCGCGCGCCTCGACATCCCGGTGTTCCATGACGACCAGCACGGCACCGCCGTCATCATCTGCGCCGGCCTGCTGAACGCGCTCGAGCTGCAGGGCAAGAAACTGCCGGAGGCGCGCATCGCGCTGCTCGGCGCCGGTGCCGCCGGACTGGCCACGATGCAGCTGCTGATCGCCCTGGGCGCGAAGCGCGAGCGCATGCTGCTGCTCGACAGCCAGGGCGTGATCCATCCGGGCCGCCCCGACCTCAATATCTACAAGCGCCGCTACGCCCAGGTCACCGACAAGCGCACGCTGGCCGACGCCATGCAGGGCGCGGACGCGTTCATTGGCGTATCCGCCGCCAACGTGGTCTCGCCCGAGATGGTGGCGTCCATGGCGCCCAAACCCGTGGTGTTCGCGCTCGCCAACCCCGACCCGGAAATCCGTCCCGAGGTCGCCAAGGGCGTGCGCGCCGACCTCATCATGGCCACCGGCCGCTCGGATTACCCCAACCAGGTCAACAACGTGCTCGGCTTCCCCTACATCTTCCGCGGCGCGCTCGACGTGCACGCCAGCTCGGTGTCGCGCGCCATGCTGGTCGGCGCGGTGCGGGCGCTGGCGAAACTGGCGCACGAACCGGTGCCGGCGGAAGTACTGCGCGCCTACGGCCTGGAACGCCTCGAGTTCGGCCCGGAGTACATCATTCCCAAGCCGCTCGACCCGCGCCTGATCCAGACCATCCCGCCGGCCGTGGCCCGGGCGGCGGTCGATTCCGGCGTGGCGCGCGCGGGCTATCCGGCGCATTATCCGGCCCCCTGAAACACGCCATACCGGTGCGGTGTGTTTGGCTATACTTTTGGCAGTTTCGCGTTTCGAGTTCCGGGTTTCGTGTTGACACCGGACGCGGTTACGTTCCAACCCGAAACGCGAAACCCTAAACCCGAAACCAGTTTTGAAGGGCCGGTCATGAAAAAAATCACCATCGTCGGCGCCGGGCGCGTGGGCGAATCCACCGCGCACAACCTCGCCAAGCACGAGACCTGCCGCGAGGTCATGCTGATCGACATCAAGGAAGGCGTGCCGCAGGGCACGGCGCTCGACATCCAGGAATCGGCGCCGATCTACGACTTCGACACCCGGCTGTCCGGTTCCAACGACCTCAAGGACATGGCCGGCTCGAACATGGTGGTCATCACCGCCGGCGTGCCGCGCAAGCCGGGCATGTCGCGCTCGGACGTGCTCGACACCAACCTCGCCGTGCTGTACGGCATCGTCGACGAGGTCAAGAAGCACGCGCCCCAGGCCATGCTGCTGATCGTCTCCAACCCCGTGGACGTACTGACCTACGCCGCCTGGAAGCGCTCGGGTTTCGAACGCAGTCACGTGTTCGGCATGGCCGGCGTGCTCGACTCGGCGCGCATGGCCAGCTTCGTGGCCCTGGAAACCGGCTTCTCGGTCAAGGACGTGAGCGCCATGGTGCTCGGCGGCCACGGCGACACCATGGTGCCGATGACGCGCTTCGCCACCATCAACGGCATCCCGATCGAACACTTTCTCTCCAAGGAACAGATCGACAAGATCGTCAAGCGCACGCGCGAGGGCGGCGCCGAAATCCTCTCCCTGCGCAAGACCGCCAGCGCCTACGACGCCCCGGCCGCGGCCATCGCCTCCATGATCGACGCCATCAGCCGCAACCGCCGGCACATCCTGCCCGCGGTGGCGGGGCTCGAGGGCGAATACGGGCTCAGCGACATCTGCATGGGCGTGCCCTGCGTGTTCGGCGAGCACGGCATCGAAAAGGTCATCGAGCTGCCGCTC
>JBFMBB010000127.1:0-7833 GCA_040755435.1 Pseudomonadota bacterium
GCCTGTTCGACATCCTGCACGACCTGCAACAGCTCACCGCCGCCACTGGCACGTTCCAGATCATCTCCGGTTATCGCTCGCCCGCCACCAACGCGCAGTTGCACCGTAACAGTGGCGGCGTGGCACGCAACAGCCTGCACACCCGCGGCCAGGCCATCGACATCCGCCTCGCCGGCGTCGAGCTGCGCCACCTGCACCGCGCCGCGCTGTCGCTGCGCGCCGGCGGCGTCGGCTACTACGCCAAGTCCGATTTCATCCACGTCGACACCGGCCGCGTGCGCTTCTGGTAGCGCGCTGAAACCCGGGCCAGTCCCGGGTTTTCGCCAATACTCCTGTTCAGGTTTTTTGATTCAGCCTACGCGCCGTTGGCGCAAAATTGCCGGGACGCGCTGGCAAGACCGGAACCGTCCATTCCCGGGAGCGCTGTTGCGATGCTGTCCGGTATGGCACCGGACAGCTCCGCTGCCGGTGTTGCCGTCCCCAGCGTCGCATTGAGCTCTTTTTCTTCAAACGCCACTTCCACCTTGTGGCCCAGCGCCGCCAGAAAATTCACCAGCACTTCCCTGGCTTCGCGGGCGGTCTTGAGCTTGATCCCGTCATCGTTGGCGGTCTTGATCATGGCGCTGATCGCCTCCTTCTGGGCCGCGGTGTAATCCTTGTCCGCCAGCGGGTGGAAGGGATTCGGATTCGAGCAGGTCAGGAAGCTGACGTCCTTGGGTCCGATTTGCGGATTGGAAATAATGACCGAGTCTTTCGGAAAAAAGATCTTCACGATTTTTTCCTCGCCTTCCTTGGGCAGGGTAATCCTGGCCGTTTGCATGTTGACGCTGCCCTTGATGTCGCCTTTCACGGTCACGAACAGTTTGGCCGGCAACCACTCCAGCCCGACCGGGGGCTTTTCGTGGTAGTGCGTCACGGACATGCGGTAGTTGATGGTTGCCAGTTCCGCGATTTTCGTGATCTGCTCGACCGTGACGAAGGTTTGGCTGCCGCCGCCACCGCGCATGAAGAAAAACACGATGGCGCCGACGACGATGGCGACGACCAGAAGTTGCACGATTTGTCCCGTCCATTTCATGGCTGACACCTCCTTGTTGTGCATTAGGCCGGCATGGCCGCCCGAATATAACCAATAACCCGGGTCGGATCACGGCAGGCTTGTTGAAAAGCCGGGCGTATGCGTAAATTCCGGCGTCAGTTCTGAACCGGCAGATTCCGGCCTTCCGACCCGGGACGCGAACATGAACAACAAATTGCAGTCCGTTTCCTGCCCATGCCGGTAGCCTTCTGGATGTTGCGCCTGGCGATGCGCCTGCTCGGGCTGATCGCGCCGGCCCTGGCCGGACGCTGGGCGTATCGCCTGTGGTTCCAACCGTTGCGTTATCCGGAACCGGCGCGGGAAAAGGAATGGCGTCGCACGGCCCAACCGCTGGACGTGGAGTTTCGCGGCCAGCGGCTCGCGGTCGATGCCTGGGGCGCGGGACCGGTGGTGCTGCTGGTGCACGGCTGGAATGGGCGCGGCGCGCAACTCGGTGCGTTCGCGCCGGAACTGGTGCGCGCCGGTTTTCGCGTGGTGACGTTCGACACGCCGGCGCACGGCCGCTCGCCGGGGCGCGCCACCAGCCTGCCGGAAATCAGCGAAGCCATCATGGCCGTGGCCGAGGCCTGCGGGCCGGTGCACGCGATCGTGGGACACTCCTTCGGCGTCGCCTGCGCGATCTATGCGATGCGGCAGGGGCTCGAGGTGAACCGCCTCGTGGCCATCAGCCCGCCGGCCAACGTGCGCTGGCTCACGCAAAGTTTTTTCACCGCGCTGGATGTCGCGCCGCGGGTGCAGGAAATATTCAACCGCAAATTCGAGGCCGACTTCGGCGCCGATCTGTGGCAGCGTTTCTCACCCGAGGTGCTGGCGCGCCGGCTCGAGGTGCCGGGGCTGGTGATCCACGACCAGGACGACCGCGACGCGCCTATCGAGGGCGGCGCCGCGGTGGCGCAGGCCTGGCCCGGCGCGCAATTCGTCCGCACCACCGGCCTCGGCCATCGCCGCATCCTGCGCGACCCGGAGGTGATCGCGCGCGCCGTCGCGTTTATCGCGGGCTGATTGCTCTATAGGAACAGCGCGCCAGAAAGCAACAGGCTGTGCAGCAAAGCCGCCGCGATGGTGCGCCGGATCGCCGGCGCGAGCGCGTGCGGCCGTGTCGCGTGGCGGAACAAATCAGCCGCGGCGCGGGCACTCGGTATCGTGGCCACCACGGCAAGCAGCGCCAGTGCCGGCAGCGCGCCGGCGAGCACCGCGCCGATCAACCAGGCGTTAGCGGCCAGCGCCAGCACGACGTAGCCCCAGCGCGCCTGTTCCGGCGCCAGCCGCACCGCCCAGTGGTGTTTGCCGGCGACGGCATCGGCCTGGCGGTCGGGAAACTGGTTGATGTAGAGAATGTTGGTCACGAGCAGCGCGTACGACAGGGAAGCAACGACCGGCGTCAGCGAGAACGCGTGCCGTTGTACGTAATCGGCGCCAACCACGATCAGCGCGAACCCGGTCAGCACGCAAAGCTCTCCAAGCCCGCGACTGTTGAGCCGCAGCGGCGCGGCCGAGTAGCCCCAGCCGATGACGAGCCCCGCCAGGCCGATGGCCAGCAGGCCGTTGCCGGATTTCGCGGTCAGCCAGATCCCGGCCACCATGACCGCCGCGAACAGGGCCACGCCGAAACGCGCCGTCTGCGCCGGCGTGAGCACGCCGTTCTGGATGAAGCGGCTGCCGCCGGTGTAGGGAAACACGCGATCGGTGTTGATGGCATCCGTGCCGTTCAGGGCGTCGTAATAGTCGTTCAGGACATTCACCCCCGCGTGCGCCAGCAGCGCGAACACCACGGTCACGAACGCCGTCAGCCAGGCAATCTGAATGCCGTCGAAGTGCGCGGTCCCCAGGCCGAGCAGTGCGCCGAACAGGGTGACGCTGAGGAACGCCGGACGCGTCGCCAGGAAATAGCGTTGCACCGTGTACGGCAGGGCCGCCAAAGTCGGTTCGGCCGATGGCATGGTTCAGGCCTTGATGGCCGGTTGGATGTTGGCGAAGGTGCTCAGCGCCAGCCACGAGTCGAGCTGGCGCGTGAGCTGACTCGGTCCTTGCAGTTCGATTTGCCCGTCTTTGATGGCGTCGCGCAGGCGGACATTGCCGATCCAGACGGCGGCCAGGGTTTTCAGCTTCGTGGTGATCTGCACGTCCACGTCGTAGCCCGGACGTTTCATGCACACGTCCACTTCGTCGCGCTTGATCACCAGCCACCAGAAGCGCTTGGCGGTGTTCACGTCACGAAATTCGAACTGCAACACCGTGCGTTGCGCCGGCAATTTCTCGTTGTTGAGGCGCCGGTGCATATCCCACATCAGCAGCGCCGGGTCGAGGTCTTCGCGCTTGAGTTCGCTGCGCGCCCAGCGTTGCCCCCAGTTGCCGAGCATCATCACCACCGGCGTCAATTCGTGGCCGGCGGCGGTGAGCTGGTAGGCGACGCCTTGCTTGCTGCTCCGGTCCGTTTCACGCTCGATGATGCCGGCGCGCTCGAGTTGCTTGAGGCGTTGCGACAGCAGCGTCGGCGACATCAGCGGCACGCCGCGCCGCAGGTCGTTGAAGTGCCGGCTGCCGCACAGCAGTTCGCGCACCACCAGCAGCGTCCAGCGTTCACCCAGAACCTCGGCGGCCTTGGCCACCGGGCAGAATTGTCCGTAGCCTTTCATGAATCGCTCTCCCGTAACCGGTACAGATGTTGTACTTGTTGAAATCCTACCACCGGACCATTCTGTGCGCGTACTGCAAACCAAGTCCATACATTGCCCGGGAGAAAACCATGAGCACACTGGCTATTACGTTGAGCAGCGGCAGTCCTGGAACATTAGCGGTTTCTGATATTGATGAATTCGCCAAGCGTTTGCGCGGGCGCTTGGTGCGGCGCGGCGACGCCGACTACGCCGGCGTACGCGCCGTGTGGAACGGCATGATCGAAAAACAACCGGCGCTGATCGCGCGCGTGCAAGGCGTGGCCGACGTCATCGAGGCCATCTGCTTTGCCCGCAAACACGACCTGCTCGTCTCGGTGCGCGGCGGCGGGCACAATGTCGCCGGCACCGCGCTGTGCGACGGTGGCCTCACGATCGATCTGTCGCTGATGAAGGCCGTGCTGGTGGACGCCGGCGCGCGCGAGGCGGTGGTGCAACCGGGCGCCACCTGGGGCGACGTGGACCGCGAGACCCAGCTGTATGGCCTGGCGGTGCCGAGCGGCATCATCTCAAACACCGGCGTGCCGGGGCTGACCCTCGGTGGCGGCTTCGGCTGGTTGAGCCGCAAATACGGCTATACCTGCGACAACCTGCTCGAGGCCGAGCTGGTCACCGCGGAAGGACAGGTCGTCCGCGCCAGCGCCGAGGAGAACGCCGATCTGTTCTGGGGCCTGCGCGGCGGCGGCGGGAACTTCGGCGTGGTGACGGCGTTCCGGTTCCGCCTGCAGCCGGCGGGCCCGCAGGTCATGGGCGGCATGATTCTGTATCCGCTGGACAAGGCCACCGAGGTCCTGAAGTTCTTCCGCGAATTCACCGCTTCCGCCCCCGAGGAACTGGGAGCTCTGGCGGTGCTGCGCCCGGCACCGCCGGCGCCGTTCCTGCCGAAGGAGCTGCACGGCAAGCCGGTGGTGGCGATCTTCGTCTGCTACCACGGCGATCCGGCGCAGGGCGCGCGCGTGCTCAAGCCGCTCAAGGAATTCGGCCAGCCGCTGGCGGACGTCATCGGGCCGAAGCCATTCACGGCGATGCAGACGATGCTCGACGGCGGCCAGCTCGCCGGGCGGCAGTATTACTGGAAGTCCGAGTATCTGCACGAGATCAAAGACGACGCGATCGACGCGCTGATCGTGCAGGCGCGCCAGCTCGGCTCGCCGCATTCGGCGATCCTGGTGTTCCAGCTCGGCGGCGCCATCAGCCGCGTCGGCGCGACCGAGACCGCCGCCAGCGGACGCGACGCGCGCTACATCGTCAACATCGCCGGCGCCTGGGAGAACAGGAGTGACACCGGGCGCGAAGTGCAATGGGTGCGCGACACCTGGGCGGCGCTGCGGCCGTTCGGCACCGGCGCGGTGTATGTCAATTTCATGGCCGAGGACGAACGCCCGGAACGGTTGCACGCCGCTTATGGAACGGCGATTTATCAACGGCTGGCGTCACTCAAGGACCGCTACGATCCGGATAATTTTTTCCGCATCAACCAGAACATCCGCCCGGCCAGGGAGCGCCGCCCGGTCGAGGCCGAAGCGGTTCTGTGACGAACGCGCATCTTGTGATCCGACAAAATTTTCCACGTTCATCAAATGAAAGGAGAACGACCATGAAGCATACGGACATCTTCAGTGAAAAAAGGGAAATGACCATGATCAAAGCCATGAAACACGGCTGGAAGACGCTGGGGTTAATGGCGCTAGCCCTGATTGCCATCCCGACGGCCAGGGCCGACGTGGTCGGCGATTGGAACATGAAAGCCAATGCCATTGTCGCCGCGGCCAAGCTCCCGCCGCCGCCGGCCTACCGGGCGATGGCGATGGTGCAGACGGCCGTTTACGAAGCCGTCAACGCTGTCACGCAGCGTTACCCCGCGGCGCGCGTGAAACTGGACGCCGCGCCCGGCGCCTCGGTCGAGGCCGCGGTGGCGCAGGCCAACTGCACCATGCTGTCCAGTCTGGTGGCCTCGCAGCAGGCCGCGATCGACAGCGCCTGCAAGGCGGCGCTGTCGGCCATTCCCGATGGCCAGGCCAAGACCGACGGCATCGCCGTCGGCGAGAAGGCCGCGGCCGCGGTCCTCGCGTTGCGCGCCGGCGACGGCGCCGCTACGCCGGAAAGTTACCGGCCACGCACGACTCCGGGCAACTACGTGCCGACCGTGATCCCGGCGGTGCCGCAGTGGCCGCAGCGCAAGCCGTGGTTGATGGCGCGCGCCGACCAGTTCCGTCCCGCGCCGCCGCCCAAATTTGCCAGCAAACAGTGGGCGCGCGATTACCAGGAGATCAAGGCGATCGGCGCCAAAAACAGCAGCAAGCGCACCGCGGAACAGACGGAGATCGCGCGCTTCTGGGAGGCCACCGGTCCCGGCATCTACTTCCCCCTGGCGCGCTCGGTCGCCAACGCGCCCGGCCGGGAGCTGACGCAGAACGCGCGCTTGTTCGCCATCACCGGCCAGGCGATGGACGACGCGCTGATCGCGGTCATGGACGCCAAGTATCACTATCGCTTCTGGCGGCCGGTGACGGCGATCCGCAACGGCGACCGCGACGGCAACGCCGCCACGGAACGGGATGCCTCGTGGATGCCGCTGATCGATACACCCATGCACCCCGAGTATCCGTGCGCGCACTGCATCATCTCCGGCTCCGTCGGCGCGGTGTTGAAGGCCGAGATCGGTAACGGCCCCGCGCCGGTGCTGACCACGGCCAGCCCCACCGCCAACGGCGCGACGCGCAGCTGGACGAAAGTGGACGACTTCGTGCAGGAAGTGGCGAACGCGCGCGTGTACGACGGCGTGCATTACCGCACCTCCACGGAAGTCGGCACCGCCATGGGGAAAAAGTTCGGTGAACTGGCGGCAACGAAGTCCCTGCTGCCTGCCCGGGAACAACGGGCCAGCGCGGAACACTGACAACCATCTTGATCGTCAGCCTGCCGCGGCAGGCTGACAGGGAGACTGAGATATGAAAGCGATTCAACAGAAATTCACGAGCGCGGAGCAGGATGCGTTGGACACCTTCAAAAAACATGTCGCGTCCTTCACCGCCGGCAACCTCGATGCCGTGCTCGACGATTTCGCCGAGCACGCCGTGGTCATGACGCCGGAGGGCGTGTTCGAGGGCCGGGACCGGATCCGCGCGCTGTACCAGGGCCTGCTGGCGGAATTCGGCAACATCGACAAGGGCGATTCGCCGGGGTTCAGCGTGGACGCGCTGCACGTGCGGCACAACACGCTGCTCATCTCGTGGCACGCGGAGTCGACGCGCCACGTGTTTCCGTTCGGGGCCGACCTGTTCGTTTTCGACGGCGCCAAGATCGCGCGCCAGTCGATCGCGTTCAGCCCGCCCCGGGCCCGGGCCTGACCCGCTACGGCTCGATTTTGCGGATCAGCAGGCCGGTGGTGGAGACGCGCACCTCGTATTGCGCGGGAGCGTCGGCGGCGGCGAAGGTGGCCGATCCGTAGTCGGCGTCCAGCAGCGGGCTGAGCAGCGCGTAACGCTGGCGCAGGCCGAACAGGTCCACTTTCCGCTCCGGCGCCAGCGACTGCACCGTGCGCGGTTGCCGCTGTTCCTGCGCGAGATCGAGATGGCGCCCGGCGACGCGGTCGAGTTCATACACCGTGTGCAGGCCGAAGATGTTGGCCCACGGATGCCACTTGAGGATGCGCGCGTCCACGTACAGCTGGTTGCCGTTGAGGGTGAACGCCGCCTCGCGTCCGTCAGGAAAGCGGAAGTAGGCGTGGAAGCGGTCGGGGCCGAGGGGTTCGGTGCGCACCGTGGCGGCGAGTTCCTCGTGCGTCAGCGCACGGTAGCCCTGCACCCCCAGCGCGACCGCGCCGCTGGCCGCCGCGCCCGCGAGAAACACCAGCGCCAGCAGCAGGCGCGCGCTCATGCGTATGGGGCGCCGCCGCCGCAGCGCCGTCCCCGCGGCGATGAGCATGACCACGCCCAGCACGGCGAACAACACGGCGACCCACCACAGGCTATCGGACACGCGCTCCTCCTTGGCCGCTACCCGCCGGTTTGGGCGGACGGCGGAACGAACATGCTGCCTTAATAACATTTCCCCCTC
>JBFMBB010000128.1:0-7780 GCA_040755435.1 Pseudomonadota bacterium
GAGCCGGGAAAAGCGGATGATGAGGCCGGGGTTCAGTGATATTCTAGCGGCATGCAGCGGATTTCCATTTTTCACCCCTTTGCCGGGCGCGTGAAGCGTTCGCCCGCGGTGACGCTGTGACGCAGCTGGCCGCGGTGCAGATGGCATCCGGTCCGCGGGTGCCGGACAATCTCGCGGAAGCCGGGCGACTTATCGCCGCCGCGACCGCGGCCGGCGCGCGACTCGTGGTGCTCCCGGAAAATTTCGCGCTCATGCCGCTCAATGATGCCGATCGCCTGACGGCGGTTGAAAAGGACGGCAGCGGCCCCATTCAGGAGTTTCTGTCGGCGCAGGCGAAACAGCACCGTCTCTGGATAGTGGGCGGAACCATCCCGCTGGCCGCGAACGACCCCGGAAAAGTGCGCGCCGCCTGCCTGGTGTTCAACGACCGCGGCGAGCGCGTGGCGCGCTACGACAAGATTCATCTGTTCGACGTGCAACTGGACAATGGCGAGACCTACCGCGAATCGAGCCGATTCGAGCCCGGCGACGAAATCGTCGTGGTCGAGACCCCGTACGGCAAGCTCGGGCTCGCCGTGTGTTACGACCTGCGCTTCCCCGAGCTGTTCCGCCGCCTGCAGGAGCAGGGCGCGGAAATATTCGCCGTGCCCGCGGCCTTCACCGCGCACACCGGCAAGGCCCACTGGGAGGTGCTGGTGCGGGCGCGTGCCATCGAAAACCTGGTTTATGTCATCGCGTCGGCGCAGCATGGCCGCCACGTCAACGGCCGCGAAACCCATGGCGACAGCATGATCGTGAATCCCTGGGGAGAAATCCTGGTACGCCTGGCGCATGGCACGGGCCATGCCATGGCTGATTGCGATCACGCGCGCCTGCAGCAAGTCCGCAGGAGTCTGCCGAGCATTCATCACCGGAGACTGGGTTCATGAGCGAAGGCATGTTGACGCTGGCCCGCCAGTCGTTGCTGGAACCCGCCGGCCTGGGCGAGACGGAACTCGCGCGCCTCATGGGCCAGTTGATGTCGGGCAGCGTGGATTACGGCGATCTCTATTTCCAGTACAGCCGCCACGAATCCTGGTCGCTCGAGGAAGGCAAGGTCAAATCCGGCAGCCACAGCATCGAGCAGGGCGCGGGCGTGCGCGCCGTCGCCGGGGAAAAGACCGGCTTCGCCTATTCCGACGAGATCATGTTGCCGGCACTGCTGGAGGCGGCCGGCGCGGCGCGCGCCATCGTGCAGCAGGGTGCAGCCGCGCGTGTGCCCGCGGCGTTCCGCGGCGAAGCCGGGCGCCAGCTCTACCGTCCGCTCGATCCGCTCGCGAACCTGCCGGACGACGCCAAGGTGAAGCTGCTCGAGCGCGTGGAACAGGAGGCGCGCGCGCAGGACCCGCGCGTCAAGCAGGTCATGGCCAGCCTGGCCTCGACGCACGAAGTTGTGTTGGTGGTGCGCTCCGATGGCGTGATCGCCGGCGACGTGCGCCCGCTGGTGCGGCTCAATGTGACCGTGATCGTGGAGCAGAACGGCCGGCGCGAGACCGGCAGTTCCGGTGGTGGCGGACGTTATGCCTACGATTATTTCAGTCAGCAGGACCGGGCGCTCGAATACGCGCGTGAGGCCGTGCGCCAGGCGCTGGTGAATCTGGAGGCGGTGGAAGCGCCGGCCGGCACCATGGCGGTGGTGCTCGGCCCCGGCTGGCCGGGCATCCTGCTGCATGAGGCCATCGGTCACGGTCTCGAAGGTGACTTCAACCGCAAGGGTACTTCGGCGTTCGCCGGGCGCGTGGGCGAGCGCGTGGCCTCCGAGCAATGCACCGTGGTGGACGACGGTACCATCCCCGACCGGCGCGGCTCGCTCAACGTGGACGACGAGGGCACGACGACGCAGAAGACCGTGCTGATCGAGAACGGCATCCTCAAGGGCTACATGCAGGACACGCTCAACGCGCGCCTGATGCAGGTCGCGCCCACCGGCAACGGCCGGCGCGAATCCTACGCGCACCTGCCGATGCCGCGCATGACCAACACTTACATGCTGCCCGGCAAGTTCGATCCGCAGGAGATCATCGCTTCCGTCGACAAAGGCCTTTACGCCGTCAACTTCGGCGGCGGGCAGGTGGACATCACCTCGGGCAAGTTCGTGTTTTCCGCTTCCGAGGCCTATCTGATCGAGAACGGCAAAATTACCAAGCCGGTCAAGGGCGCGACCCTGATCGGCAACGGCCCGGATGTGCTCACGCGCGTGTCCATGGTCGGCAGCGATCTGAAGCTCGACCCGGGTGTCGGCACTTGTGGCAAGGAAGGCCAGAGCGTGCCGGTGGGCGTGGGCCAGCCGACGCTGCGCATCGACGGCCTCACCGTCGGAGGCACTCAGGCATGAAAAAATATTATTTCCCTCTCCCCCTCGGGGAGAGGGCAAGGGAGAGGGGCGATGCCTCAACAGATCCTGGCTCCCGGCACGAGGAATCACTTCCATGAGCACTAGTATCGTCGCCAGTCCTGCCGTGGCCGACAAGCAAACGCGCGAACGCCTTGCCGGCGTGATCGAGCAGGTACTCACGGAGGCGAAAAAATCCGGCGCCAGCGCGGCCGAAGCCGGCGTGAACATCAGCCAGGGCCTGTCGCTGACGGTGCGCCTCGGCGAGGTCGAGACTGTCGAGCACACGCGCGACAAGGGCATGGGCGTGACGGTCTATTTCGGGCAGCGCACCGGCTCGGCCAGCACCACGGATTTCAGCGAGAATGCCTTGCGCGAAACTGTGCGCGCTGCCTGCACGATTGCCAAATTCACCGCCGAGGACGATTGCGCCGGTCTCGCCGATCCCGATCGCCTGGCAAAAGAAATTCCCGACCTCGATTTGCATCACCCCTGGAATCCCGGCACGGAACGGGCCATCGAGCTGGCGCGCGCGGCTGAAGCTGTCGCACGCGGCATGGACAAGCGCATCACCAATTCCGAGGGCGGCAGCCTGTCCACGCACGAAGGCCTGGAGGTCTATGGCAACAGCAACGGATTCCTCGGCACCGTGGCGAGCACGCGCCACAGCCTGTCGGTGAGCGTGATCGCCCAGGACGAAGCCGGGATGCAGCGCGATTACTGGTACAGCGTGGCGCGCGACGCGAAAAACCTGGAATCCCCGGAAACCGTCGGGCAACACGCCGCGCGCCGCAGTCTGCGCCGGCTCGGCAGCCGCAAGCTGTCCACGCGCGAATGCCCGGTATTGTACGAAGCGCCGATCGCCACCAGCCTGCTGTCGCATTTCATCAGCGCCGTGCGCGGTACCAGCCTGTATCGCCAGGCTTCCTTTCTGCTCGACCATCTCGGCAAACCGGTATTCTCCGATTTCGTGCGCATCCACGAGCAGCCGCATCTGAAAGGCGCGCAGGGCAGCGCCGGGTTCGACAGCGAAGGCGTGGCCACCCAGCCGCGCGACCTGATCCGCGACGGGATCCTGCACGGCTACGTGCTCGATTCCTATTCCGCGCGCAAACTGAAAATGCAGACCACCGGCAACGCCGGCGGCGTGCACAATCTCACGATAGAACCGGGCAAAGAAAATCTGGAAGCCTTGCTGAAAAAGATGCACACCGGCCTGCTGGTGACGGAGCTGATCGGTTTCGGCGTCAACATGGTCACCGGCGACTACTCCCGCGGCGCCGCCGGCTTCTGGGTCGAGAACGGCGAGATTCAATATCCGGTGGAGGAAATCACTATAGCCGGCAACCTCAAGGACATGTTCCGACGATTCGTCGCTGTCGGCAGCGACGTGGATATGCGCGGCAACATCCGCAGCGGTTCGATACTGATAGAAAACATGACGGTGGCGGGGAGCTGAGCTATTTTAATATTTTCTGGAGGGACCTGATGTATGGTTAACCGTGGTCTGTCCCCTGTTATTCCAGCGATGAGATTTATATTTGTCTGTTTCACTTCAATATTGTTGGCTGCCTGTGTAATACCGCTTAAAAAAACAGTGTATGAACCAGTCTGTCCGATGGGCACTGCACTTACCTGCACGCAACTAGATGACAGGCTGATTATCGAACTGCCGGGGGGCGCAAAAATATACGCTTATGCCTATCTTATTGACGTTCGACAGAAAGCCAATAAAACAATCTCGTTATGCTTGAACCTCCAGCTTGAACCTGAATCAACGTTTCGACTTGTATCTACGAAGATAATATTAGAAAGCAATTCCTGGAGAACGCCTAGGGCGGAAAATATAAAAGAACTTACAGAACCAGGACCGAATTATTATTCTGCAGACGATACAATCACTAGTCGCATAGATATAGCACAAAGGGAATCGGTAGCGCTAACCAAACGTTATCTCACGCTATGGCTTGAGATCGAAAAGGGAGCCAGTTGTGAGACCAACATCCCCGTTGTTACAGAGTTTACGCTCCGGATGCCTGATGTTCTTGTGAACAACCAGAAAATACAAATACCGCCTGTAATATTTACGATGAAGAAGAAATGGGTTACTGAAGGATTATGTTGTTGAATAACCGGGTCAGAGAAAAATAAGGAAATCGGGATTAAACTTTAATCAATCTTGCTGTTCTGTTATCGTGCCTTATCGTTCGGCCCCCCTTTAACTTTATCGATGGATCAATCCAAGAAAACGTTTGAAGACATGCGCCGGGAAGCGCGGGCGTCTGCCTCGGCGCGATGGTCACGGAAGGAACTCGCGCAGATTGCCTTGCTAAAGGGCGCGCACCAGGAAACGATAGCGCCGCTGTTGCGCGATTGCCCGGTGCAATCATTGGCGAGCGGCGAAGTGCTGCTCCGCGCCGGTGAACCCTGCCCGGCGTTGTATATGGTATTGAGCGGCCGGTTGCGGATGGAAGGGCCGTCTTCGACGGTTCCCGATATTTTCGTTCGGGCCGGGGACAGTATTGGAGAGTTATCCCTGTTGAAGGATGCGGTGGTCGCGCCCACGATTTCGGCCGCCGAGCCGACGCGCCTGCTGGTTGTCGACCGTAATATCGCCTGGGCGCTGATCCGCGCCTCGCACGAAATCGCGCGCAATTGGCTGGCGCTCCTCGCGGAACGCACGCGTGTCAGGGGCGTTATCGCCGGCAACGAAGAGCTGAAGACCACCCATGGGCACCTCGCATCGCATGACGAGCACACCGGGCTGTACAACCGCCACTGGCTGGAGTCGATGCTGCCGCGCCAGATTGCCCGCAGCACCGCCAGCCAGGCGCCGCTGGCATTGCTGCTCGTTGAAATCGATGATTTCGCCGATTACGTCGCTCGCTCCGGGACGGCCGCGGGAGACAAAGTGTGTCATGCCGTGGCTCAGCTGCTGGTCCATAACCTCCGGCCAACCGATGTGGTCGTGCATTACGGTGCCGGGCAGTTTGCCGTGGTGTTGCCCGACTCCAACGTGGCGAGCGCGTGTGTCGTCGGTGAACGGGTACGGCTCGCGGTCAGTCGGGATGGGGCGAGTATTCCTGGCGAAAGCGCATCGCTTTCCCTGACGGTGTCGGTCGGTGTCACCGAGTTGCAAGCTTCCATCGATGCGCCGGCTTTCCTCGCCGCCGCCGAAGCGGCATTGCAAATGGCCACAACCAGCGGCGGCAACCGGGTAGGTATGCTGTAAGGCCTTAACAGGTTGCTGAAAAATACGTCGCCACCCCGGCGAAAGCCGGGGTCCGGATTATTAGCCTGCAAAAACCAGTAATAGGCTGGATTCCGGCTTTCGCCGGAATGACGGGTTTGGATGTTTTTCCGGCTTTTTCGACAAACTGCTAGAGAATCTCCGACGCATAATCCGCCAGCCGCGAGCGTTCGCCGCGCTGGAGCGTGATATGGCCGCTGTGGTCCCACTGCTTGAAGCGGTCCACGACGTAGGTCAGGCCCGAGGTGGTTTCGGTCAGGTAGGGCGTGTCGATCTGGGCGATGTTGCCGAGGCAGACGATCTTGCTGCCGGGGCCGGCGCGGGTGACCAGGGTCTTGATCTGGTGGGGTGAGAGGTTCTGCGCCTCGTCGATGATCAGGAATTTCTTCAGGAACGTGCGTCCGCGCATGAAATTGAGCGACTTGATGCGGATGCGGTTGCGCAGCAGGTCGTGCGTGGCGGCGCGGGCCCAGGCGCCGTGTTCCTGGGTGGCGGTTTCCTGCAGCACGTCGAGGTTGTCCTCCAGCGCGCCCATCCACGGCCCCATCTTTTCCTCTTCGGTGCCAGGCAGGAAGCCGATGTCCTCGCCCACCGGCACCGTCATGCGCGTCATGATGATTTCGGTGTAGCGCTTGGATTCCAGCGTCTGCATCAGGGCCGCGGCCAGCGTGAGCAGGGTCTTGCCGGTGCCGGCCTGTCCCAGCAGGGTGACGAAATCCACCTCCGGGTCCATCAGCAGGTTGAAGGCGAAATTCTGCTCGCGGTTGCGCGCCGCGATGCCCCAGACCTTGTTGCGCTCCGCGGCATAGTCCCTGACCACCTCGATGATGGCGGAGTCGTTCTCGATGCGCCGCACGATGGCCTCGAAGCCTTTCTCCGTCTTCTCGCCGTTGATGTACAGGAACAGGTTGGGGAACCAGGCGCGCGCCTTGGGTCCGCGCAGGCGGTAGAAGGTGCGGCCTTCCTCCTTCCACGATTCCATGTTCTTGCTGTGCGTCTCCCAGAAATCCGGCGCCAGCTTCTCGGCGCCGGTATACAGCAGGTTGGCGTCGTCGAGCACCTGGTCGTTGGTGTAGTCCTCGGCGCGGATGCCGAGGGCGCGCGCCTTGAGCCGCAGGTTGATGTCCTTCGTGACCAGAATCGTCTGGCGGTCGGGATGGCTCTTGCTCAGGTCGAGCGTGATGCCGAGCAGGGCGTTGTCCGAGCTGCGGCCGGAGAGGCCGAAGGGCAGCGGACTGCGCGCCTCCTCCATGTGAAAGAACAGATGCCCGGTCTCGATGTCCTTCGAGGCCGAGGGCAGCTTGAGGCCGTGGCTGATGTCGCCATTGGCCTTTTCCACCAGCTCGTCCAGCAGGCGGCTGACTTGGCGCACGTTGCGCGCGATTTCGGACATGCCGACCTTGATGTTGTCGAGCTCCTCCAGCACCACGATGGGGATCACCACATCGTGTTCCTGGAAACGCAGAATCGAGGTCGGATCGTGAATCAGGACGTTGGTATCGAGGACGAAAATCTTTTTCTTGGCGGTCATTTAGCTTTTCTGGCTGACGGGGTTTGCAATTGGCGGATTTCTTCGAGGACTTCGTCGACGTGGCCCTTCACCTTCACGCCGCGGAATTCGCGGCGCAATACGCCGTCCTTGTCGAGGATGAAGGTGCTGCGGTCCACGCCCATGTATTTTTTGCCGTACAGGCTTTTTTCGCGGATGACGTCGAACAGGCGGCAGAGCTTCTCGTCCGGGTCGGAAACCAGCTCGAAGGGGAACTTGAACTTGGCCTTGAACTTGTCGTGCGAGGCGAGGCTGTCGCGCGAGATGCCGTAAACGACGGTTTTCAGTTTTTTGAATTCGGCGTGCCTGTCGCGGAAGTCCTGGCCTTCCAGGGTGCAGCCGGGGGTGTCGTCCTTGGGGTAGAAGTACAGCACCGCGTATTTGCCCTGGAGGTCGTGCAGGCGGAGGGTCTTGCCGCCGGTGATCTGCAATTCCGCGTCGGGAACGGGTTTCCCTGCCACTGCTTTTTTCATGTGTGTTACGGCTCCTGTCGGTGAATTGTATAGGTCCGTGTCCCCGGAGAACAGGGACATTTTTTCAGTCGGCCTCGCGCTCGACGGTGCAGCAATGTGGCCCGGCCTCTTGCCCGGCTTCACCCAACAATATCTCG
>JBFMBB010000129.1:0-7569 GCA_040755435.1 Pseudomonadota bacterium
CGCCTCACCCCAACCTACATGAAAACTTTTTTGGGACAGATTCTAATCATTCCCAGATATCCACCACGATGCCCTGCTCGCGCAGGTGGTCGGCACGCTCGCGGATGAAGCGCTGCAGCTCGGGCTGCTTTTTATACGCGCCGGAGGCGACGTAATCCAGCACCGACTGGACGTGAAAACCCTTCATGAAGGCCTCGATGCGTATCACTTCCCGGCCGCCGTCGTACAGCACCGCCGTGGGCACGTAGGCGATGCCGAGTTCGTCGGCCCAGCGACGCGCCTCGGTTTTCGTGCCGGCCGGCGTCACCACCGGCATGCTGCCCCAGCGGTCCAGCTGGACCACGTGGAAGCGTTTGAGCAGATCGAGCGTGGCGGCATTGCCCGCCATCTCGGCGTGCATGCGATCGCAGCCGGCACAATCCTTCTGCTCGAAGAACACGGCTACCGGTTTTCCCGCCGGAACCTTGCCCAGATCGTGCGGCGGCTTGGCGAAAAACGGCTGCGCATGCAGCGCACCTTTGGCCGGCGGCGGCGCCTGCTTCGCCATATATTCCCGAAAACTCATGCGCCCTTCCTGTTTCTCGGCGACGTATTGCAATGCCGCCAGGAACTGGTGCGGCGGATAGTATCCGTTAATGCGCAGCACCTGCTCGCCCTTTTCGTTGAAGAACAGGATGGTCGGCGTGAACCAGACCTTGAGTTTCGTGGCGAATTCCTTCTCCGGCAGGGTGTTGCCGGAAAAATCGGTAACCTCGCGGTCGCCCCACAGGTTGAAATCGATGGCGTCGAAATGCTTGCGGGTGTACTCGACGATATGCGGCTGGCTGAAATTATTGTTGAACAGCTCGGCGCAATAGGGGCAGCCGTCCTGTCCGAAATAGAGCATCAGGCGCTTGCCGTCCCGCGCCGCCTCGGCGGCGTCCTCCCGCAGGTCGAGAAAGGACGACTTGAACCAGCGCGGCACTTCGAACTGGCCGACGCCGCGCAGCTCGGCCCTTTCCGCCGCCGGCAGCAGCGCCGGCATCAGCCCCAGCATTATCCCTGCGGCGAGCTGCGCCAATGGCCTGAAACCGTGATTCATCACCACCCCCATGTTTGGACCCACCGCCGGCCGCGAATTGATCGCGGTTTGTCGGACAAACGTTACAAGTATATGACGCAGATCGGTTAGAATTCATTTCGTTCCCGACAGATCCTTTTGACCTCCCGTCACCATGCGAGTTCGACACTACGGTAAGCCTCCCGCGCGCCAGAGCGACTGGAACGCGATCAAATCACTCCTGCCTTATTTGTGGGAATTCCGCGGGCGGGTGGTGCTGGCGCTTGCCTTCCTGGCGCTCGCCAAGGTGGCGACCGTCGCCGTCCCGCTGGTGTTGAAGGAAATCGTCGACGCGCTCAGCCCGGCCAGCGCCCCGCTGGCCCTGCCGGTTTTCCTGCTGGTCGCCTACGGCGCGCTGCGGCTCGCCAACTCG
The DNA here is from genome assembly GCA_040755435.1 of Pseudomonadota bacterium. Taxonomy (GTDB): domain Bacteria; phylum Pseudomonadota; class Gammaproteobacteria; order Acidiferrobacterales; family Sulfurifustaceae; genus Sulfuricaulis. Next base: position 1,473 of record JBFMBB010000129.1, read on the forward strand.
ACCTTCGGCGAATTGCGTGATGCCGTGTTCGCCAAGGTCACGCAACGCTCGATCCGGCGCGTGGCGCTCAAGGTCTTCGAACACCTGCACAACCTGGCTTTGCGTTTCCATCTGGAACGCCAGACCGGCGGCATGTCGCGCGACATCGAGCGCGGCACCGCGGGCATCCGCTTCCTGCTCAATTTCATGCTGTTCAACATCCTGCCCACCATCCTGGAAATCGGATTCGTGGCGGCGATCCTGCTGGTCAAGTACGACCCGTGGTTCTGCATCGTCACGCTGGTCACGCTGGTGGTGTACATCGTTTTCACGCTGTGGGTCACCGAGTGGCGCATGATCTTCCGCCGCAACATGAACGAGATGGACTCCAAGGCCAACACGCGCGCCATCGACAGCCTGCTCAACTACGAAACCGTGAAGTATTTCAACAACGAGGGTTTCGAGGCGCGCCGTTACGACGAGACCCTGCAATCCTGGGAGAAGGCGGCGGTCCGCAACCAGACCTCGCTGTCGTTTCTGAACATCGGCCAGGGCGCGGTCATCGCCGTGGGCGTCACCCTCCTCATGCTCATGGCCGGCCGCGGCGTGGTGCAGGGAACCATGACCATCGGCGACCTGGTGCTGGTCAACGCCTTCCTGATCCAGCTGTACATGCCGCTGCACTTTCTCGGCTTCGTGTACCGCGAGATCCGTCATTCGCTGGCCGACATGGAGCGCATGTTCGGGCTGCTGGCGCAGCACACCGAGGTCAGCGACCGGCCGGACGCCCGGGATCTGAATATCCGCGGCGGGGAAATCCGCTTCGAGCGCGTCGGTTTCGGCTACGATGACCGGCGCATGGTCCTGCAGGGCGTGAGCTTCGACGTCCCTTCCGGGCACAAGGTGGCGGTGGTGGGCGCGAGCGGCGCCGGCAAATCCACGCTGTCGCGCCTGCTGTTCCGCTTCTACGACGCCACCACGGGACGCATCCTGATCGACGGCCAGGACATCCGCGACGTGACCCAGAAAAGCCTGCGCCGGGCCATCGGCATCGTGCCGCAGGACACGGTGCTGTTCAACGACACCATCTATTACAACATCGCCTACGGCCGGCCCGACGCCACGCGCGAGGAAATCATCGAGGCGGCGCGCTCGGCGCACATCCATGAGTTCGTGGAAACGCTGCCGGACAAATACGACACCATCGTGGGCGAGCGCGGCCTGAAGCTGTCCGGGGGCGAAAAACAGCGCGTCGCCATCGCGCGCACGCTGCTGAAAAACCCGCCGATCCTGGTATTCGACGAGGCCACCTCGGCGCTCGATTCACGCACCGAAAAGGCGATCCAGGCGGAACTGCAGGAAATCGCGACCAATCACACCACGCTGGTCATCGCCCACCGGCTGTCCACCATCATGGACGCTGACCAGATCCTGGTGATGGAGCATGGCCAGATCGTGGAGCGCGGCACCCACGGTGAATTGCTGGCGCAGGGCGGGGCCTACGCCCACATGTGGGCGCTGCAACAGCAGGAGCAGAAGGAAGAGGAACAGCGACTGAAGGCGGTCGGCGACTAAAACCTGTTTCAACCAATGTAGGTTGGGGTGAGCGCAGCGAACCCCAACGCACGGAACAACGTTGGGGTTCGGCGTTTCACGCCTCACCCCAACCTACATGAAAACAATATTTGAGATGGCTTCCGGAAAGTAAGCTCAATAACGCGCTAAATCGCCGTCCCGAAGGAAGGATCCGTGCTGTCCTTGGGCACCGGCAGACCCGCAAGGCGGCTACCTTGCGTCACCGCGCCGCCCGGGAAAAGCAGGTACAGGTATTTGCGTCCGCCCTTCCTCTCGAACCGCTCCTCGAGCGCCTGCAGCACGTCGCGCGCGTGCGCGGGCTGTCCCTGCTGCCGGTAGAGATCACGCAGGAAATTGATCACTTCCCAGTGGTCGGGCTTGAGTTCCAGCTTCATCTCGCCCGCGAGTTTCCGGGCGATGTCCTCCGACCAGTCGCCCAGACCGAGGAGATTTCCCGCCGGGTCCTTGTCGAGCGCGCCTTCATTGACGATGAACTTCATGATATCGGGCATGAGCCACCTCCATGTCGATCGTCTGACTGGTTATCGGTTTGCGACCGGGACATTTTATCTCAGCGGGCATCGGGCCGCACCGGCGTGGAGCACCGGCAAAAAGCACGCCAGCGGCGGACGCGCCGGACCGCGCCACGGAGGCGCGCATTGGGCCCGCAACTGGTTGATTTGCCGATAAACACCCGCGGGATTGCCATGCCGCGCGCGCCATGGTCTCATCGGCTTGCAATCCTGCAACACGGGAGTAACATGCGCGCGCATTCGTGCTTTCCGGGAACAAAAATTGAATAACGACGCCCCCGCGCGGAATTCCTCGACCGCCGCGCTCGCCCTGCTGGCCCTCGGCGTCGTTTTCGGCGATATCGGCACCAGTCCTCTCTACGCCGTCAAGGAAACCTTCAACGCCGAGCACGGCATTCCCCTCAACGCCGAGAATATCCTCGGCGGGCTCTCGACGATCTTCTGGGCCCTGATGATCGTGGTCACGTTCAAGTACGTGACGCTCATCATGCGCGCCGACAACAAGGGTGAAGGCGGCATCATGGCGCTGCTGGCGCTGGCCTCCTCGGCGGTCAAAAACCAGTCGCGCTCGCATGCGGTGATCCTGCTGCTCGGCGTGGTCGGCGCGGCGCTGTTCTATGGCGATGCCGTGCTGACGCCGGCGATTTCGGTATTGTCCGCCGTCGAGGGCCTCGAGGTCGGCACCGCGGCCTTCAAGCCGTACGTCATTCCGCTCGCGGTCATCGTGCTGGTTACGCTGTTCGCGTTCCAGCGCCATGGTTCCAGCGTGGTCGGCGCCCTGTTCGGGCCGGTGTGCGCCCTGTGGTTTCTCTCCCTCGGTGCCGTGGGCGTATACAACGTTTATCAGAATCCGATGGTGTTGTGGGCGCTCAACCCCGCGCATGCGCTCGGCTTCGTGACCGGCCACAGTTTCGCCTCGTTCGTGGTGCTGGGCGCGGTGCTGCTCGCCTTCACCGGCGCCGAGGCGCTCTACGCCGACATGGGGCACTTCGGCAAACGCGCGATCCGCATTGCCTGGTTCGGCCTGGTGCTGCCGGCGCTGGTGCTGAATTACTTCGGCCAGGGGGCGCTGCTGATCATCAGCCCCGGGGCGATCGCGAACCCGTTCTACCACGCCTACCCGGCCTGGGCACTGTACCCGATGATCGCCCTCGCCACCGCCGCCACCGTGATCGCCTCGCAGGCGGTCATCTCGGGCGCCTACTCCGTCACCAAACAGGCGGTCCAGCTCGGCTTCCTGCCGCGCCTGAACATCCAGCACACCTCGGTTAAACAGATCGGGCAGATCTACATTCCGAGCATCAACTGGATTCTTCTCATTTCCGTGCTCCTCGCCGTGATCGGGTTCGGCTCCTCTTCCAATCTCGCCTCGGCCTATGGCGTGGCGGTGGCGGGCACCATGCTGATCGACACCATACTGACGTTCTTCGTGATCCGTTACAAATGGGGGATACCCGTGATCGTGGCGGCCATCAGCACCGGCTTTTTCATCTTCGTGGACATGGCGTTCTTCTCCGCCAGCCTGCTGAAGATATTTGAAGGCGGGTGGTTCCCGGTGACGGTCGGGGCGGCGATATTCCTGCTCATGGTCACCTGGCGGCGCGGCCGCGAGATCCTGATTGCGCGGCTGCGGCAATCGTCGGTGCCGCTGGAGGCGTTCCTGGATTCGCTGATGCGCAGCCCGCCGGTGCGGGTGGCCGGCACCGCGATATTCATGACCTCGACGCCGGGCAGCGTGCCGCATGCGCTGCTGCACAACCTGGCGCACAACAAGGTGCTGCACGAGCGTGTGGTATTCCTCACTGTCATCATCAAGGATGTCCCGTGGGTGCCGCCGGAGGAGCGCGTGGATATCCAGGACCTGGGGAACAACTGCTTCCAGCTCACCGTCTACTTCGGCTTCAAGGATCGCCCCGACATCATGCAGGTGCTGGATCAGTGCCGCGAATACGAGCTGGAATTCCAGCGGCTCCAGACCTCGTTCTTCCTGAGCCGCGAGACCGTGATCCCGAGCATCCAGTACGAAGGCATGGCGCTGTGGCGCGAGCGCATGTTCGCCACCCTGGCCCGCAATGCCAGCAGCCCCGTGGAGTACTTCAACCTGCCCGCCAACCGCGTTATCGAGGTTGGAACGCAGATTGAAATTTAGCGGTACTGCCCGGAATCACTCCCTCTCCCCAACCCCTCTCCCGCGAGCGGGAGAGGGGAACTCAGTAAGATCGGAGCCGAACGCGCTGCGCGCGACTGTATATGACCGAAGTGGGAACCCAGATCGAAATCTGATCCGGCAGCCAAATCCACGCGCCGCATCCGGCCATTTTGCCCGCCCGCCGCGCATTTTCATGGACGCTCGGCGGCGGCAAATTTATACTTGGCGAATCATTTTTCATTCCGTCCATTTACCGGAGCATCCATGCGCCCAGCGCTCATTCTTGCCGTTCTCGAACGTGAATTCCTGAGCACCCGCGAGGGCCATCACACGCCGGTCATGCTGTGGGGCCCGCCCGGTGTCGGCAAGTCGCAGATGGTGGCGCAGGTGGCGAAAAAGTACGGCGTGCCGGTGATCGACATCCGCCTGTCGCAGATGGAGCCGACCGACCTGCGCGGCATTCCGTTCCGCGTCGGCGACGTGGTCGAGTGGGCCATCCCGGCGATGCTGCCGGACGCGCAGCGTCACGGCACCGAAGGCATCCTGTTCCTCGACGAGATCACCTCGGCCGCGCCGACGGTCTCGGCCGCGGCCTATCAGTTAATTCTCGACCGCCGTCTCGGCGCCTACCAGGTGCCGGAACACTGGGCCATCTTCGCCGCCGGCAACCGCCAGGGCGACCGCGGCGTGACCTACAGCATGCCGGCGCCGCTGGCCAACCGCTTCTCGCACTTCGGGGTCGAGACCCATCTCGACGACTGGGTCGCCTGGGCCTATGCCAATAAAATCGACGAGCGCGTCATCGCCTTCCTGCGTTTCCGTCCCGAGCTGCTGTTCGATTTCGATCCGGCGCACAACCCCGTGGCCTTCCCCAGCCCGCGTTCGTGGGAATTCGCGCACCGCGCGCTGGCCAAGTTCGGCGAGACTCCGGACCTGCTGCTGGGCTCGCTCGAGGCCTGCGTCGGCCCGGCCGCCGGCGTGGAGCTGAAGGCCTTCATCGACAACCTCGACAACCTGCCGGACATCGACGCCATCGTCGAGGGCGCCTCCAGCACGGTGCCGAAGGAAACCGATTTGCAATACGCGGTGGCCGCGGCGCTGGTCGGCCGCGCCATCCGCGCCAGGGGCGGCGCCGACGAAGCCCGGGTCTATGGCAACATCCTCGACTACGCCGGGCGTTTCCCGAGCCGCGAGATGGGCGTGATGCTGGTCTCGGACATGCAGCGCGCCGTGGGCGAGAAGCTGTTCCAGCTGCCGCAGTTCGCGCAATGGGCCAAGAAGATCGCCAACGTGATGATCTTCGACATGTGGCAGAAACCGGCGGTGGCAAAATCAAAGTAGATTTATGATTAATTCAGCCACAGAGATCACAGAGCACACAGAGAAAGAATTGCTTTTTTATTCTCTGTGAACTCTGTGCGCTCTGTGGCCAAAACTCATATTTAATCCCGCTAAATACTGTGAATTCCAACGCACCCAAAAGCGATCCCATCGAGGACAAGCTGGTTGCCGCGCGCACCTGGCTGATCATCGACAAGCCCTTCCTCGGGGCGCTGGTGCTGCGCCTGCCGCTGGTCGAGGCCGACCCCAAGTGGTGCCACACCACCGCCACCGACGCGCGCTCGTTCTATTACAACCGCCGCTACATCGAGGCGCTGTCCTTCGAGCAGACCAAGTTCATCCTGGCGCACGAGGCGCTGCACTGCGCGCTGTCGCATTTCGCGCGCCGCGAGCACCGCGACAGGCGCCGCTGGGACCTGGCCTGCGATTTCGCCATCAACCCCCTGCTCGTCGCCGACGGGCTGAGGCCGGCGCCGGATGCGCTCATGCTGGATGCCTACAAGGATATGACGGCGGAGGA
>JBFMBB010000130.1:0-7561 GCA_040755435.1 Pseudomonadota bacterium
CAATACTGGGTACTGCGGTGGGCGCATGAACATCCCGGGCTCACCCGCCATACGGAAAACATCCAACTGCTGGAAGCCCTCAAGGCCGAGGGCCTGCTGGAACCGGCGCGGGCCGAACTGCTGACGCAGGCTTACCGCCGTTATCTTTCCGTGGAGCATCGCCTCAAGCTGATGGAGCGCGGCTCGCTGGCCGGCCCCGCGGAGCTGGGCGATTGGCCGGAAAAGGTGCGGCGGATATGGGATGAAACTTTTGAAGTCTGACGGGGAGTAGAGCAACAATGTCGATGGCGGATCGTGACGGTGTCATCTGGTACGACGGCAAGCTGGTGCCGTGGCGCGAGGCCACGACCCACGTGCTGACGCATACCCTGCATTACGGCATGGGCGTGTTCGAGGGCGTGCGCGCGTACAAGACCACCCGGGGCGCGGCGATCTTCCGTCTCGCGGCGCACACCGACCGCCTGTTCCGTTCGGCGCACATCCTCGGCATGAAGATCCCGTACGACAAGAACGCGATCAACGAGGCCACGCGCGCCGCGGTGCGCGAAAACAAGCTGGAAAGCGCCTACATCCGCCCGATGTGCTTCTACGGCAGCGAGGCCATGGGCCTGCGCGCCGAGGGCCTGAAGGTGCACGTGATCGTGGCCGCCTGGTCCTGGGGCGCCTATCTCGGCGAGGACGGCCAGAAAAACGGCATCAAGGTGCGCACCGCCTCGATCAACCGGCATCACGTCAACATCACCATGTGCCGCGCCAAGGCCAACGGCAACTACATGAACTCCATGTTCGCGCTGCGCGAGGCGCAGAGCGCCGGCTGCGACGAGGCCCTGCTGCTCGACACCGAGGGCTTCGTGTCCGAGGGCAGCGGCGAGAACATCTTCATCGTGCGCGACGGCGTGATGTACACGCCCGACCTGACCTCGGCGCTCGACGGCATCACGCGCGCCACCGTCATGCAGCTGGCCACCGAGCTCGGCATCAAGGTCATCGAGAAACGCATCACGCGCGACGAGGTGTACATCGCCGACGAGGCCTTCTTCACCGGCACCGCCGCCGAGGTCACGCCGATCCGCGAGCTCGACGGCCGCGCCATCGGCAAGGGCACGCGCGGCCCGGTCACGGAAAAATTGCAGACGCTGTATTTCGACGTGGTGCACGGGCGCAGCCACCAGCACCTCGAATGGCTCACGCCGGTTTAATGGTTAAGAGAGAAACGTGATGGGCGCACAGACAAACGAAATCAAGGAAATCCCCGCCAACGCGCAGAACCGCTACGAGGTCACGCGCGCCGACCTGCCGCTGTCGTGCCCGATGCCGGGCATGTCGCTGTGGAACTCGCACCCGCGCGTGTACCTGCCGATCGAGGCCAGCGGCGAGGAGCGTTGTCCTTACTGCGGCGCGGTGTACGTCCTCAAGGATTAGGCGCCGTATCCGGACGCGCGTTTTTCCGGTTCTGGCACGCCGGCCTTTGCAGCGCCTGATATACCTCAGCCGTCGTTGCATTCTGGATGAAAGCACTCGCACCCAGGTCGTCGCGTTTCCAGTCGTCGCCGAGAGCGAAACGATGCCGGAAGGACAACATTCCGGAAGCGGGAACGCGAAAGGGGCCGACAAGTTCGCGCACCACATAATCGTGTCTGAGCAACTTCCCGGCGTTCTCGCCGGCGCCGACGCGTGACGTCAGATTGTTCTCGTACAGGGCGATAAAGACTTGCGCGCCGTCCGCCGGCGCGTGCAGGCGTGCTTCACCGCGAACTTCCAGCTTCTCTGCGCCGGCCGCGTCGAGTTCCAGATGCAGCTCCGCGAGGGCCCGGTCATTTCGCGCATCAGGATATGCGTCGCGCGCGGGACGCCAATCGCGGCCGTCCAGCACGAACTGCGGGGTATAGACGGTCCGCGCCCGGCTCACGCCGGCAATCCAGTACTGGCGCGCGGAATAGACCGGCTTGGCGAAGCGATCCACCCAGCCCAGCCGGTCCCAGTAATCCACGTGAAAGGCCAGCGGCACCAGCCGCGGCGAAGTTCCGGTCTGTGTGCGCAGGCCGGAGAGCCAGCGGTCCGCCGGCGGACAACTGCTGCAACCTTCCGACGTATAGAGTTCCAGCAGCGGGGTCCGCGTGGTTCCGCTGTTGGCGCTGCAATCTGGCGTATCGGCGATCACACCGGTGTTCCAGGCCAGCAACAGGAGACCGGCTAAGACTTTCTTTGGCAACAGGGATTTCATTTGAAGCGCTGCGCAATCAGATGATCCAGACTCAGTTTACCCGCGCCCGAGAGCAGCAGCGGCAGGAACATCACCAGATAAATCAGCGGCAGCTTGAAGCCGTTGTCGCAGACGTTATAGCCGTTGCCGGCGTGCACACTGGCCCAGGCGACGACGGTGAGGATGATCAGCGATGCGCCTGCGAAGCGCGTGCCCAGGCCAAGGACCAGGGCGACGGGGCCGACGAGTTCGGTCCAGGTGGAAATCTGCCAGCTCAGGTCCACGGGCAGCAGATTGAAGGGAAAAGGAAATTGATCCTGAATGTCGGCGAACCAGTTCTCACCACGCAGTTTTTCCACGCCGGATTCCCAGAATTCGTAAGCGAGCAACAGGCGCAATCCCAGGGGAGCGAGCCAGGCGCCGACGCGGTCAAGGCCGCCAAAGAGGTGGCGCATCGAGTCTGTGAAAAAGTTATTCATGATGATCTCCAGGCACCGAGCAGCGCGCCGCTGCGGCGCATCTCGTGCAGCAGACGAAGGCCGGCTTCGATCAATACGTCGGGTTGTGAATAATTGAGTTCGGTGGCGATTTTCGCCAGCGCTTCGTGGCCGCGAAGCCGTGTGTCCCGGATAAGCTCGACCAGGCGGGCCGAGGCGGGATTGAGGACCGTGAAGCGCACGACATGCTCCGCGTCCCGATGCAGCAGGTAATACCAATGCTCGTCAGCCGGCCCGTGCGGCTTGAAGCGCGGGCCGATGCGGTGCACCGGATAGCGGTAGCAGGCGAGGCGTGCCGTCGGGTTCAGCGCGGGATGGCCTTGCAGCAGGTCGCCGTCCGGCTCGACGGTGTCAGGGTTGGCCTCCTCCGGCGCGACCGAAACGCTCAATTCCAGCCATTCGTAATGCATGAAATCCGGCAGGAATGGCAGGTCCGGGAACAGCTCCGCGTGGCGCGTCTGCATCCAGTCGAGGAACGCTTTGGGAATATCGCGGAACAGCGGCGAGTGGCAGCGGTGCCCGGCGAAGAAGCGCCGCACCGTTCGCTTCCAGGCACGCGCGCCGAGCAGCTTGCGGGTGACGGGATAGCAGGCGAGCAGGAAGCCCTCGAGGTTGTTGTAGAGCAGCTCCTGGTACACGCGCATGCGCCGCGCGGGCGCGCCGGCCGGCAGGGGCGTTGCGCGAGGATCGCGGATGCGCGCCGCGAAGGCGGTCTGGTATGCGGTGAAAGACATGGGTTCAGACGGCATGGCGCAGCTCCGTGTGCGCAACTTGCAAGCGGCGAATCCGCTCCACTTCCGGCAGCAGTTCGCGCAACGGCGGGATGTTGAAGTCGCGTTCCAGCAGCGTGGGCGGCGTGCCGATGCGGGCATATGTGTGAGCCAGCAAATCCCACACCGGATCGATCACCGGCGCGCCGTGGGTGTCGATGATGAGGTCGTCCGCCTCGCGGTAGTGCCCGGCCATGTGCAGATAGACGATGCGTCCGGCCGGCAGGGCGTCGAGAAACGCACGCGCGTCGAAATCGAAATTGACGCTGTTAACGTAGACATTGTTCACATCGAGATGCAGGTCGCAGTCGGCCTCGTCCAGCACGGCGCGGATGAACTCGATCTCGCTCATCTCGGCGATGGCCGGCGCGACGTAGTACGACGCGTTTTCGACCGCGATGCGCCGCTCCAGAATTTCCTGGGTGCGGCGGATGCGGCCGGCCACGTGGCGCACGGCGTCGCCGGTGAAGGGAATCGGCAGCAGGTCGTAGAGATGGCCGTCGTCGGCGCACCACGACAGGTGCTCGGTGAACAGTCCGATGTCGTATTCGTCCAGGAAGCGCTTCACGCGCCGCAGGAACGCCTCGTCCAGCGGCGCCGGGCCGCCGAGGTTGAGCGACAGTCCGTGGGCGACGAGGGGCCGGCGCTCGGCGAACCGGCGCAGGTCGGCGCGCCAGGCGCCGCCCATGTCCAGCCAGTTTTCCGGGGCGAGCTCGAGGAAATCGATGGCGTCCGGGATCGCGGCCCGGAGGTCGGGGATGAGCTCCCGCCTCAGGCCGATACCCGCGCCATGCAGTGAGTTGTCACGCATGGTCGCAGCCCGAACGGCTTACTTGTTACCGCCGCACTTGCCTTCCTTGGCCTTGTCGCCGCCACAACTTCCTTCCTTGGCCTTTGTCTTCTTGGCGCCGCACTTGCCTTCGCCGCATTTTCCGTCCTTGGCCTTGGTCGTTTTGCTGCCGCCGCAATTGCCTTCCTTGGCCTTGTCGCCGCCGCATTTTCCCTCCGCGGTCTTGCCGTGGGCGTCGGCCACCAGGTAGCCCTGGCTCAGGGATTGCGCGGCGAAAGGGTTGCTCGCGGCGTGGGCGATGCCGGCGGCGCCGATCATCGCGGTCAGAGCGAGGGTGAGAGAGGTCTTGCTTGCGTTCATGCTGATTCTCCAAGGTTGAAGTCATGTTGTTGGCCCGGAATGGGCGGTTCATGACGATGGTCTCGGAGAACCGGAAAGGTTCAGTGCTCGTGTCCGTCGCGCTCGGCCAAGGCCTTGCGGATGCGGTCACGCGCCTCGGGGGATAAGTCCGTGCCGGATGCGTCGGCCTCGGCGCGTTTGCCCAGCTCGCGCAGGGCCTGGCGCATCGAAGCCACTTGCCGCTGAAAATTGCGGCACGCGTCGCACATCCAGAGATGCAGCCGCAGCCCCCAGCGTTCCCGGAGGCCCAGCGGGCGTTCCTGGCTTTCGGAGATCAAGCGGCTTGCGTCTTTGCATGTCAACACTTCCTCACCCCCGAGTCTGTCCGACCCGGTTCCTGTCGAGACACTGTCTCAGGCCCATGCGGGCCCGGTACAGCATCGTCCACAGGTTGGTCGGAGTAATCGCCAGTTCCTGACAAATATTTTCGGTGTCCTCTTCCATGACCTCGCGCAGCAGGAAAAGGCGCGCCAGCCGCTTCGGCAGGGCCTCCAGGCAGCGCTGCAGGATGGCCAGGAACTGGCCGCGTCCCAGGAGTTCCTCCGGGTCGCCCCAGTCGGCCGGGGGTACGCGCCAGTGGCCGTCGGGGACGAACATGTTATCGATCGCCGTATCGTCCAGGCCTTCCCCGTTGTTCGAGTCATCCAGGGGGACTTCGCGCATTCCGCGCCGGAACTGGTCCATGAGCTTATGCTTGAGGATTCCGATAAGCCAGGTGCGCACCGAAGAGCCGCCGCGAAAACTTGCGCGTGACTCCAGCGCGGCCAGCAGGGTCTCCTGCACCGCTTCCTCCGCTTGATGTTTGTCGCGCGTGCGCGCCAGGGCGTAGCGGTACAGGGCGTCGCCGTGATCCGTCAGCCACTGCTCCGGGGTGTCGGCGGGAGGCGCGTTCAATCCGCAAGCCTCGGCCGTGTGAACCGAAGGCGCAGACGGCCGGCGGCGAACGCCGCCGCCAGGAACACCAGGCTGTAACCCAGCAGAAATACGGCGCCCAGCAGGAACAACGCTCCGATTTTCAGGAAGATCAGTTCGTAACCGAGCTGGCCCGTGACGGCGCCCGCGTAGTGCGCCCAAAGCGGTCTGGGCGCCAACCCGCCGGCAATGGCGCCGGCCAGCAGCAGCGCCGCAAGATAAAAGGGGAAATCCGCGTCCCAAGGTTCACGCTGGCCCGTGATCCAGGGCGAGGCCGCCCAGACGAGCGCACCCGTCACGGCGGCAATCGCGAACGCGGGAATGGCGCGGTTTGTCATTCGGCCCGGGTTTCGCGCGGTATCAGCAAATGTAACGCGCTTTTCGCGGTGCTCAGGTCCGCGCCGTCGCGCGCGATGAACAGGACGATCGAAGTGCTGCGATACAGCTCGGGCTCGAAATCGATCTGAAGCTGTTGCGTGGGGCGCAGCGGATAATCCGATCTGCCGTCGGACATCACGGCCAGCAGAGCGACCTTCGAGACGTGGTTCTTCGTCATTTTTTGCAGTTCGTGTTGACCTTCCCTCGGTTCAGGTCAGACCCGATTATATAGGGTCAGTCTGATTCTGGTTTGTACGTACCAACTTGCGCCTTGCGCCGCACGTCGCCGGGCGCCATGCCGCGCACCCGCCGGAACGCGCGCCGGAACGCGGCCTCGGTCTGATAGCCCACCTTGTCGGCGATCTGCGCCACCGAGGAACGCCGGTCGCCCAGCATCTCCTCGGCGAGATGCATGCGCCAAGCCGCAAGGTACTGCATCGGCGTCTGGCCGAGCAGCCCGGCGAAACGTTCCGCAAACACGGTGCGCGACATGTGTGCCTCACGCGCCAGCGTGTCCACGCGCCAATCTTCGCCCGGGGCGCGGTGCAGTGCCGTCAGCGCCCGCGCGATGCGCCCATCCTTGAGTGCCGCGAGAAAGCCCGTGAGCTCTTTCGCCTGCTGCATGTGATGGCGCAGCACCAGCACGAACATCACCTCGGCGAGCCGGTCGAGCACGCCCTGGCGGCCGGCGGCGCCGGCCTCGTACTCCGCGAGCATCGCGCGCGCGAGCGCGTGCAGCTGCGCCGAGGTGCCCTGGTCTTCGCTGCGCACCACGATCACCGATGGCAACGCCTGCATCACCGGGTTCAGTCCGCCGGCCTCGAACTCCACCATGGCGCACAGCACCGTGGTGAACGGGCCGTCGCCGGTGGCGTTGCGCTGCATGCCCGGCTGGCGTTGCGGCGTGCCGGAGAGCTGGTGCCAGTTGGCGTGCGGGAACATCACCAGATCGCCGCCGCGCACGATCATGGGCTCGCCCTCGCCCTCGCGATGCAACCAGGCCTGGCCGCGCCCGATGAGATGAAAGGTGGCGCGGGTGACGCCGGTCGAATCGAGCGCCCACGTCCCACGGTAACTGCCGTGCAGGAAGATCCCGGCGCGCAGGCGCAGGCTGCGCAGGACGTCCGATAGCAGGTCAAACTCCGGCGTTTTGGACATGAAATCAGGACTTATAGGGCTTATTCGTACTGACATAGTCTGCCAACCTACGCCTCTCCGATGAAACTGGCAAGGGGCCGGTTTCACGGCAACCTTGAAAGGAGTTCTTAATATGAAATTCACCCAGCTGTTATTGACCAGTTGTCTGTTCGTTTTGTCCCTGGCCGGCGTCCCGGCGCAAGCGGGCCCGACCTCCTCCGTGCATGAGCGTTTCGACACCCTGGGCCTCGGTGTCGCCCTGGGCGGTTTCGACCCGGTGTCCTACTTCCCCGAAGGCGGCGGCAGGCCGGCGAAGGGTTTCGTGCAGCGCGACCTGAAGCACGACGGCGTCACCTACCGCTTTGCTTCGGATGCCAATCGGGATCGTTTTCGCGCCCACCCCGAGAAATACATTCCGGCGTACAACGGCTGGTGCGCGTGGGCGATGGCGGAGCTGAACGCCCGAGTCGACGTG
>JBFMBB010000131.1:0-7513 GCA_040755435.1 Pseudomonadota bacterium
GGTCAGCCTGGGCGCCTTCGGCCAGCGTCATGACGTCCGGATTTATCTTCAGCCCTCGCGGCCGGATTCGATCGCGGCCTTGTGGCCGGCCGATCCGGAGCCGCTGTACTACCGGATCCCGGATTTTGACGTGACCATCCGGTTCCAGCCGGCCGACTTCATCCAGATCAACGACGCCGTGAATGCGGCCACGGTGGCGCAGGCGATCCGCTTGCTCGAACCCGCGCCGACCGACAACGTGCTCGATCTGTTCTGCGGCCTTGGCAATTTCACGCTGCCGCTGGCGCGCCAGGCCGGGCGCGTGTTGGGCGTGGAGGGTGAAGAGAGCTTGGTGCGGCGCGCACGCGCCAATGCAGAGTTAAACCAGATTACCAATGTTGAGTTCATCAGCGCTGATTTGTATAAGGAAAGTTCTGTGTCACCGTGGGCGGGTTTCACGCCGGATAAATTGCTGCTCGATCCGCCGCGCGGCGGCGCCATCGAGGCCATCAAGATGCTGGTCGAGCCGCTTCCGTCGAAAATCGTTTACGTGTCCTGCTACCCGGCGACGCTGGCGCGCGACAGCGAGTATCTGGTGCACGCGCTCGGCTATCGTTTCGCCGCCGCCGGGGTCATGGACATGTTCCCCCAGACCAGCCATGTTGAAACCATGGCCCTGTTTATAAAATGACAGGAATGATTAAGAAAAAGACTCTGGATTCCCGCTTTCGCGGGAATGACGGCTAATAATGCAGCCGCAACATACTATAGAAGTCGACATCCCGGCCCAGACCCTGACCCTCAAGGACGCGCAGGGCAAAACCCTCATGCACACGCGCATCTCCACCGCCCGCAATGGTGCCGGCGAGCAGATGGGCAGCGAAAAAACCCCGCGCGGGGAGCATTACATCCGCGCCAAGATCGGCGCTGGCCTGCCGGCGGCCAGCGTGCTGGTGTCGCGCCGCCCCACGGGCGAGATTTACTCGCCGGCGCTGCGCGCCGCCTTCCCCAACCGCGACTGGATCCTGACGCGCATCCTCTGGCTGTGCGGGCGGGAACCGGGCAAAAACCGCCTCGGAAACGTCGATACCATGCGCCGCTACGTGTACATCCACGGCTGCCCGGACGACGACCCCATGGGCGTCCCCGGTTCGCGCGGCTGCGTCAAAATGCGCAACAGCGAAATCATCGAACTGTTCGACCGCGTCGCCGCCGGCACGCGGGTGTACATAAAGGGATAGAAGAATGTCCAAAAAGAATTCGTCACCCCGGCGAAAGCCGGGGTCCAGCATAATAGGGCTTTTAATAGACTGGATTCCGGCTTGCGCCGGAATGACGGCGTATATTTTGGCTGCCTCCTGACATGTCCCTCGGCCCGGTCATGCTCGATGTGCAGGGGCTGGAACTGCTCCCGGAAGAGCGCGAGCGGCTCAAGCACCCGCTGGTCGGTGGCGTCATCCTGTTTTCGCGCAACTACCAGTCGCCGGAGCAGGTCGAGGCGCTGGTGCGCGACATCCACGCCCAGCGCGAGCCGCAACTGCTGGTGGCGGTGGACCACGAAGGCGGGCGGGTGCAGCGCTTTCGCGACGGTTTCACCGCGCTGCCGCCGACCCGCGAGCTCGGGCACATCTTCGACGAGAACCCCAAACGCGCGCGGCGCCTGGCCGAGACCAGCGGCTGGCTGATGGCGACCGAATTGCGCGCCATCGGGGTGGATTTCAGCTTCGCCCCGGTGCTCGATCTCGACCGCGGCGTGAGCCGGGTCATCGGCGACCGCGCCTTCCACTCCCATCCCGAGACCGTGGCCGAGCTGGCCCACGCCTACATGCTCGGCATGCACCACGCCGGCATGGCCGCCGTCGGCAAGCACTTCCCCGGCCACGGGGCGGTCGAGGCCGACTCGCATCTCGCGCTGCCGGTGGACGAGCGCCCGCTGGTGGATATCCGGGCCGAGGACATGGTGCCGTTCGAGCGCATGATCCACTACGGCCTCGAAGGCATCATGCCGGCGCACGTGGTGTTTTCGCGGGTGGACAGCCTGCCGGCCGGGTTTTCCCGCACTTGGCTGCGCCATATCCTGCGCGGACATCTTGGTTTTCAGGGCGTCATTTTCAGCGACGACCTGTCCATGGAGGGTGCCAAAGTCGCCGGCGACGTCGTGGCGCGCGCCAAAATGGCACTTTCCGCCGGCTGCGACATGCTGCTGGTGTGCAACGACAGCGCCGCCGCCAACCAGGTGCTGACGGGCCTGGGCAAGCACGACGATCCGGTGTCGCATCTGCGGCTGGTGCGCATGCACGGGCGCGAAAATCCGACGCGTGCGCAGCTCGCGCAGGATCAGACGTACCGCGACGCGGTGCGCGTCGTCACCGGCATCGCCTGAACCCAAAATCTATTTGATTCACGCGAAACTTGCCCCATAATTAGCATTAGAGAACTGTCAACACGGCTTTGTGCCGGGAGTTTTGCGAATTGGATCTGCTGAAGCCGCTCAAGAAGCTGAAGCTGGAAAGCTTCAACAACCTCACTAAGACGTTGAGTTTCAACATCTATGACATCTGCTATGCGCCCAGCGAACAGGCGCAGCGCGAATACCTGGCGTACATCGACGAGGCCTACAACGCCGAGCGCCTGACCGCCATCCTGAGCGAGGTGGCCAACATCATCGGCGCCAACATCCTCAACATCGCGCACCAGGACTACGACCCGCAGGGCGCGAGCGTGACCATGCTCATTTCCGAATTGCCGATCCAGGAAGAGCCGCTCAACCCCGAAGCGCCCGGCCCGCTGCCGGACGCCGAGCACAACCGCCATCGCGCGGCGCAGGGCAGCCTGCCGCTCGAGAACGGCCGCGCCGCCAAGGAATCCGTGGTGGCGCATCTCGACAAGAGCCACATCACCGTGCACACCTATCCGGAATCGCACCCGGACAACGGCATCGCCACGTTCCGCGCCGACATTGACGTCTCCACCTGCGGCAAGATTTCGCCGCTGCGCGCCTTGAACTACCTGATCCACAGCTTCGAGTCGGACATCGTGATCATCGACTACCGCGTGCGCGGCTTCACGCGCGACGTGAAGGGCACCAAGCATTACATCGACCACAAGATCAACTCGATCCAGAACTTCGTCGACAAGAACACGCTCACGCGCTATCAGGCCATGGACGTGAACGTGTACCAGGAAAACCTGTTCCACACCAAGATGATGCTGAAGGACTCCAAGCTCGATAATTACCTGTTCGGCGTGAAAGAGGCCGAGCTCACCCCGCAGGACAACAAGGTCGTCACGCAGCGCCTGAAGCACGAGATGGCGGAGATTTTCTACGGCACGAATATGGTGCGGATGAGTTGACCGTCGTTTTTTATCCATAGGGCGCGTACCACGCGCCATATCGACCCAAGCAACAAAGCCGCCTGCGGGCGGCTTTCTTATGTCTCGCCATAATATGCGTAGGGCGCGTATCACGCGCCATTTTCATGCGACGGGACGGCGCGTGGTACGCGCCCTACATAAATTATTTTATTGCGCGACGTCGTGCTTTTGTGCGCCAGGCACAACTGTTACGATCGCGAAATATTTCCCTTTTTCCGTTATATGCCCGACTTCGATTCCCATTGCGTCGCCTGCCCGCGACTGGCAAGCCACCTGGCCAAGGTGCGTGACATGTACCCGACGTATTACGCGCGGCCGGTGCCGCCGTTCGGCGATCCCAAGGCACGGCTGATCGTCATCGGGCTCGCGCCCGGCATGCACGGCGCCAACCGCAGCGGTCGGCCGTTCACCGGCGATCACGCCGGCATTCTCTTGTATGAAACCTTGTACAGGCACGGCTTCACCGACAAGCCCGTATCCAAACACGTACGCGACGGGCTGAAACTGAAAAACTGCCGCATCACCAACGCCGTCAAATGCCTGCCGCCGGCGAACAAGCCGCTGCCGGCGGAAATCGCCACCTGCAATCTTTATCTCGCGACCGAACTCTCGAAGCTCGCGCCGGGCTCGGTGCTGTTGGCACTCGGCACGGTGGCGCACGAAGCCGCGCTGAAAGCCTTCATGCTCAAGAAGAAAGATTACAAATTCGCTCACGGCGCGCAGCACAAGCTGCCCAACGGTTTGCACCTGCTCGATTCATATCATTGCAGCCGCTACAACACCCAGACCAAGCGTCTGACGGCGGAGATGTTCGATAAGGTGGTAAGGAAGGCGAAAGGTTTGTTGGCTGGCTGACTGCATCCGTAGGTCACATATCACGCGCCATGGGTTTGGCATAAACCATGGAGCAGTTTATGTAGGTTGGGGTGAGGCGTGGAACGCCGAACCCCAACGTTGTTCATAGACGTGTTGGGGTTCGCTGTGCTCACCCCAACCTACAACTACTGTGTCAGACGCGTATCACGCGCCGCGGGATGGCGCAAAATGTGGAACGGCGCGTGGTACGCGCCCTACATCAATGACAAAATAGCCATGTAGGGCGCGTATTACGCGCCGTCATCCGTCAACCGGCGCGCATGGCGCGTCCGACAAAACCATGACCATCGCCAACCCCAAATCCCTGATCATGTCCCTGCCGCCCAAGCCCGGCATCTATCGCATGCTGGGCGGGAAGGGCGAGGTGCTGTACGTCGGCAAGGCGCACAACCTGCGCAAGCGCGTGCAGAGCTATTTCCGCGCCAGCGGCCTGGCGGCACGGGTGATGTTGCTGATGCAGCAGGCGCAGAACATCGAGATCACCGTCACCCACACCGAAACCGAAGCGCTGCTGCTCGAAAACAACCTCATCAAGACGCTGCACCCGCGCTTCAACATCCTGCTGCGCGACGACAAGAGCTATCCCTGGATTTTCATTTCGGAAGGGGAATACCCGCGCATCGGCTTTCATCGCGGCGCCAAACGCGAGAAGGGGCGTTACTTCGGACCGTACCCGTCGTCCTACGGCGTGCGCGAGACGCTCAACCTGCTGCAAAAAATCTTCCGCGTGCGCCAGTGTCAGGACAGCTTCTTCCGCAACCGCTCGCGCCCCTGCCTGCAATACCAGATCAAGCGTTGCTCCGGGCCCTGCGTCAGCCTGGTCACGCCCGAGCGCTACGCCGCCGACGTGCAGCAGGCGGTGATGTTCATGGAAGGCAAGAGCCAGACGCTGGTGCGCGACAGCATCAAACAAATGGAACAGGCCTCGGACAAGCAGGACTACGAAACCGCGGCGTTCTTGCGCGACCGCATCGCCATGCTCAAGCGCATCCAGGAAAAACAGTACATCACGGGGGAGGGTGGTGACGCCGACGTCATGGCCATCGATGCCACGCCGGAGGCGGCCTGCATCGTCGTCACCTGGATTCGCGGCGGGCAGAACCTGGGCAGCAAGACCTTCTTCCCGCGCATGGGCGCTGAATCCACGCCCTGGGACATGCTGAACGCGTTCCTGTCGCAATATTACCTGTCCGGCCGCACTATCCCGGCGCGCATTTACCTGAGCGAGGCTGTTACTGATCGCGCGCTGCTCGAGCGCGCCTTCAGCGAGCAGGCCGGCAAGAAAATCACTCTGACCGTCAACCCGCGCGGGGCCGCGAAGCGCTGGATTCAGATGGCCAAGCTCAACGCCACCGACGCGCTGCGCCGCCACCTGGCCGGCAAGATCGACACGCAGGAGCGCTTCGAGGCCCTGCGCGATGCGCTGCAACTGGAATCCACTCCCGAGCGCATCGAGTGCTTCGACATCAGCCACACCATGGGCGAGGCCACCACGGCCTCGTGCGTGGTGTTCGACATCAACGGCCCGGTGAAGTCGGATTACCGCCGTTTCAACATCGAGGGCATCGAACCGGGCGACGATTACGGCGCCATGACCCAGGTGCTCACTCGCCGCTACCGCAAGGTCAAAGAAGGTGACGGCAAGCTGCCGGACTTGATTCTCATCGACGGCGGCAAGGGCCAGCTCGCCGTGGCCGAGGGCGTGATGCAGGAATTGCAGCTGGCGGACGTCAAACTCGTGGGCGTGGCCAAAGGGCCGGAGCGCAAACCGGGCAAGGAGCAGCTTTTCTTGTCCGGTTCAGGCCGGCCCACTATACTGCCCCCGACCTCCGCCGGACTGCACCTGATCCAGCAGATCCGCGACGAGGCGCATCGCTTCGCCATCGCCGGGCACCGGGCGCGGCGGGGCAAGGCGCGCACCAGTTCGCCGATCGAGCGCATTCCCGGCATCGGCGGCAAGCGCCGCCAGGCCTTGCTCAAGAATTTCGGCGGCCTGCGCGAGGTCGCCCGCGCCGGCGTCGAGGACCTGGCGCGCGTGCCGGGCATCAGCCCGCAGCTCGCGCAAAAGATTTACGATGCGTTCCATGGTGAGGAATAAAAAGGGAAAAGATTTACATGTAGGTTGGGGTGAGGCGTGAAGCGCCGAACCCCAACGTCGGGCGTCCGTGTGTTGGGGTTCGCTGCGCTCACCCCAACCTACCGATTTGATGTAGCCCGGATGGAGCGCAGCGACAAAATCGCCGGGAGCGATTTTGGACAGCCGCAGGCTGGCCCGTAGGGCGGAGCCCAGGGATGGGCTCCGCAAATCCTGGGTCATTTATTATTGTTCCCCGGATTCCGGCGCTACGCGCCTACATCAGGGCTACATGGCTTGTGTTGTAGGGCGCGTACCACGCGCCAACTCGATCGGCGCGTAATACGCGCCCTACGTCTAATAATTTCCGGCGGGCTGGCGGTTAAAATTAATAACATGCTTCTAAACACCCCCAACATCCTCACGCTCCTGCGCATCGCGCTGATCCCGGCGTTCATCGCGGCCTATTACTGGGCCCACCCTTCGGCCCACATGCTCGCCACCGGGCTGTTCGTCCTGGCCGCGCTCACCGACATGCTTGACGGCTACCTCGCGCGCAAGTGGGAGCAGACCTCGCCCTTCGGCGCTTTCCTCGACCCGGTGGCGGACAAGCTCATGGTGGCGGCGGCGCTGGTCATGCTGGTGGCCGACCCGCGGGTGCAGGCGCATGTGCTGGATATCCGCCTGTTCGGGGTGGTGGTGCTGGTCATCGTCGGGCGCGAGATCACGGTCTCGGCCCTGCGCGAGTGGATGTCGGAGGTGGGCAAACGCTCGCACGTGGCGGTGTCCTTCGTCGGCAAGATCAAGACCGTGTCCCAGATGGTCGCCATCCCGTTCCTGTTGTGGCAGAAGCCGCTTTGGGGGCTGCCAATCTTCCGCATCGGCGAGATCCTGCTGTATGTCGCCGCGGCGCTGACGCTGTGGTCCATGCTCATCTACCTCAAGGCCGCCTGGCCGAATCTCATCGCGCCGCGGAGGCAGTGAAACTTTTATGAATGAATTCAGTGTGGTTTTGAATTTCGTTAGATGGGTTTATTAGTTTAATTTTCGTCGTTCTGCGTCAAACCTTCTCAAGCCTCTGCCTCTTAGGGCCAATAATCCGGTAAAGAGGCTCCATCAGGAGTTATTGCCGTCATTCCCGCGAAAGCGGGGTGAGGCGGGGTTGTCGTGAACACACTTAACGTGTCTTCACGACGCCGAACGGGCGCA
>JBFMBB010000132.1:0-7397 GCA_040755435.1 Pseudomonadota bacterium
TATCACGCGCCATGTCGATCGGCGCGTGATACGCGCCCTACATCAAAAAGATTATTTCCCCCTCCCTTGATGGGGCGAGGCGGAAAATGGAAAAGGTCCAGTGGACCTTTTACCCGCCGAGCGGGTGCACCGTTTTTTGGTGCACCCTGGGCGGGAATAAGGATAGGGGGAGGGTGAAATGAATTACAGCTTCTGCCGCTTCCCCAACACCGGCTTCAGCTTCTCGCGCGCCGAGCGCAGGAGCTTTTCCGTGGTCTCCCAACCGATGCAGGGATCGGTCACGGACACGCCGTATTTCAGCTGCTTCAGGTCCGCCGGGATCGGCTGGCTGCCGGCGTGCAGGTGGCTTTCCAGCATCAACGCCACGATCGACTTATTCCCTTCCAGAATCTGGTTCACGCAGTTCTCCGCCACCAGCGGCTGCACCGCCGGGTCCTTGTTGGAATTGGCGTGCGAGCAGTCCACCGCGATGTTGACCGGCAGCTTGGCCTTGGCCAGCTCCTTCTCGACCAGGGCGATGGAGACCGAGTCGTAATTGGGGCGCCCGTTGCCGCCGCGCAGCACGATATGGCCGTAGCGGTTGCCGCGGGTATGGAACACGGCGCACTGGCCCTCCTGGTTGATGCCGAGGAAATGATGCCCGCGCGCCGCCGAGTGCAGCGCGTTGATGGCGACCGTGAGGCTGCCGTCGGTACCATTCTTGAAGCCGATCGGCGTGGACAGCCCGCTCGCCATCTCGCGGTGCGTCTGCGATTCCGTGGTGCGCGCGCCGATGGCGGTCCAGGTGATGAGGTCGGAGATATATTGCGGCGTGATCGGGTCGAGCGCCTCGGTCGAGGCCGGCAGGCCCATCTCGGCGAGGTGCAGCAGCAGCTTGCGCGCCAGGTGCAGGCCCTTCTCGATGTGGAAGGAATCGTCCATGAACGGGTCGTTGATCAGGCCCTTCCAGCCGACGGTGGTGCGCGGCTTCTCGAAATACACGCGCATGATGAGACAGAGCGTGTCGCCCACCTCGTCCGCCAGCCGCTTCAACCGCTTGGCATATTCGTGCGCCGCCTTGATGTCGTGGATCGAGCACGGCCCGATGACCACGAACAGCCGCGGGTCCTCGCGGTCCAAGATGCGCCGCACCGTCTCGCGCCCCTGCAACACCGTGGCCTGCGCCTTGTCCGTCAGCGGCAGCGCGTTCTTGACCTGCTGCGGCGTCGGCAGCAGGTCCTGCGACAGGACGTTCAGATTGTTAACCGGGTCTTTGGCCATGGAAAATGCCTGGGAAAGCGGGGGATTTTAGCGTGGAACTGGGGTCAGATCACAATAGTCGCTTATATAGCGGAAACTGTGATCTGACCCCAATTGTTGACCCCAATTGTTCAATTGTTTTTGGCACCTTTATTTTTAATTCCAGATTGTTAAACAGCCAGTGGATAAATCTCGGGAGCACTGTCAGCAGCCAACCATTTGAGCGCTCTTTCGAAGTGTTGAAAACTCTTATAACGATTTCTGACAAGCTCCAGATCAATCACAGCCGATAACTGAGATTGGTTAATTGTTTCCTTATATGCATATCCTGAAGGCATGGCACGCGAGATAATTCCCTTAGCAGCTCTCGAATCGTCCGGATTGTTGGGAACCACAAAATTCTCAATGCCAAACATCTTTGCCACATTCGCAGGATCATACAAAAACATTGTTTCATACTCTCGATACCAAAAACAAAAAGCTAATCTTTGTTGAATCCCTGTTGATTTCGCGTGCTTATACATTTCTTGCAGCAAAGTTCTAGCACAAACACCTTCGTCGTTATCTACCATCCATAGCACCGGCATACGTTCCATGAATGCCACAGGTAAATACCGACGAAAATGCGCCCAGTCATTCGCTCGTAGATGAGCCAACCCACCCCTACGGTGGGTTTCGATTTTGTGTGGATATATCCCGTGCAGTTCTCCCAAAACCCTTCTCACCAAGACTGGTGCTGCTTGAACTTCACCATGCCCCTCGAGTACCAATAATAATTCGTGCATTTGGGTAACGTTTTTCTGAAAGACTTACTCTGGCCGAAGTCCATCAAGGGCCATTACCTCAGATAACATCATAAGTTTCTCTTTCACCGTCTCAACCTGGCTGCGTCGAATATTGGAAACTTTTGTTTCTCCACCTTGCATAGTTACTACCTTAATTTGGTTCGGGTCAAAGTGATCCAGCAAATATGGGCTATGGGTAGTAATAAGGAGTTGCGTCCTTCCAGATACTTCCTGGAAAGCTTCCGCCAACAGATTTACTAGGCCAGGGTGAATTGTGAGTTCTGGTTCTTCAAGAGCGAGAAAATCTGGGCGTGGTAATTGATACAAACTCAGAAAAATTGCAAATAGACGAAGAGTGCCATCAGACAATTGAACAGGATCAAAATAATGCGCTTTATCATTAGGTGAGTCTTTCACTAAGAACTGTGGGACTACATAACCACCGATTTGCTTAACAGTGACATGTTCTAAATTTGGCATAACTTGCTTCATCAGTTCGTTAATGCGACTTAGCATCCTGGCACCTGGCTTCTTCTGGCGCATCGCCTTAAGGATCGAAGCCCAGTTCGAGCAATCTTCTTTAAGTTGCTTATCAGTATCTGGACGAGATGGATCACGAAGGATATTTGGATATATAGACGCAAACCGCATGCTCGCCAACGAGAGAGACAGTATTTCACTACCTAATGCTCGACGGAAATAAGAATGTGAAATTGTTCCGATGGCTAATTCATCTGAAGATACTTCTAGGCTTCTTTCGAGAACAGAATCAGTAAAAATTTTTACCGCTCCTGTCTTATCACGCTTGAAAGTCTGATGAGAAATGGAATCAATGACCCAGTCATCGCTTTTTTCATCGTAATGAGCATCTTCATTTATCCAAGACGCTTCTTCAAGCTCGACGCGATAATTTCCACCAGATCCGGATACTTTAAACGCATAACGCCCCGGATAAACCTGATCAATGGGGGACAGTGAATACTCAAAACTGATATCGATAGAGATTGTGTAGGGTCTCGTCGGCGAATATTGCCGTAAGACATCTATTCCGCCACGTTCACTAATCGCATGATCGAGACCGTGAACTACTGCCTCACGCACAAATCTCATGGCGTCAACGACGTTGCTTTTTCCTGACCCGTTTGGACCGACAAGGACTGTGACCGGAGACAGTTTTATCTGTACATCTGCTAAGCTCTTATAGTGCTGGATATGAATCGAAGTTATTAGCATTAGAAAACCCCTAAACCAATTTTTGTTCAGGTTCAGCTGTGATCAGTGTTGGCACATATTAGAGCTATGAGTGAGAGTACTTGAATAATAGATAGGTAGGCAATGTCTTGCGACTTTTTGTGAACAAGATAGGATAGATCACAGTTTTTGTCTGAGCATCCTTAATGGACATTAATGGACGTTAAAGGCGATTAAAGGATCCAGCCCCAAATTACTACAGCCATTCAACCAAAAAACTTAAGACAAGATCTAACCGACCTTCTCCACCTTGATCGCCGCCCCGGCCTTCACCGACTTGAGCTGTTTCACATCGCCCCTGGCCTTGCCCCAGATATTGGTCTTGGCGGCGAGGCGGATTTCATCGCCCTGCGAGATCGGCGTGCGGCCGAAGCCGATCGCGATGGAATCGCCCTCGATCCAGAAGGCGAGCTCGCCCGGCTGCACAATGTCGCGTGCGCTGGGCTCGCGATTCACTTGCACCGGGGTGGAGAAATAAACCTCCTCGCCCCAGGTGCTGGCCTTGGAGGTGAAGGGGCAGGCATTCCAGATGGCTTCCGCCGTGGGCGTGTCCAGCAGCTCGGCTTCGAGCACCACGGAACCGATGGTCATTTTGATTTGGCGCATATTATTTTTCCTTTTTTATTAATGCCTGAATGCCCGCTCCCCGCCTGATACATGCGGGGACAGGCTCCGCGGGCATGACGAAGTATTTTTGCGCTTGGATCAGGATTATGCGGTTTCATCCTTCACTTCGTATTCAATGCCGCCGATGAATTTGAAGAAGAAATTGTATAGGGCGCATCCGATCACCGTCATCAGATAGCCAACCACCAGATACAAAATCGGAAACAGGATGAGCATGAACTTCGGGAAGGTGACCGGGTTGCCGTGCTGATCGACGTCCGGGCCGAAAAGCATGGCGATGGAGAAAAACGGCAGGACAAATACCAGCGAGCCGACCGCCATGAGAATACCGAAAACCTTTGCGTTCTGATGCGGGGAAAACCGGCTGATTTGTTTCTTCATTTTATGGCTCCTTTGGCGCGCCGGAACGGCGCTTGTTATTGATTCTCCTGCGGCATGGTCTGATGCGCCGGGGGCGGGTGGCCGGCCTGATGGCTCCCGTGGCCGGCGTGGCCGCCCGGTGCTGCCAGTGTATACACGCCGAACAGCAGGATCAAAATCCCCGCGGCGCGGCGCACCCACGGTTGCACCACGATCTGCCGGAAGACGCCGGTGGCGGTGCCGATCGCCAGCAGCATCGGCAGGGTGCCGAGCCCGAAAAAGAACATCAGCAGCGCGCCCTGCGCGGCATCGCCCACCGCCAGCGACCAGGCCAGCGCCGAGTACACCAAGCCGCACGGGAGCCAGCCCCAGACGAGCCCGGCGGCCAGCGCCTTCAGCGGATGGTCCACCGGCAGGAAGCGCCGGCCGAAGGGCTCGATGCGCACCCAGAGCTTGCCGCCGAGGCGCTCCAGCGCCGTCAGGCCCGGCCACCAGCCGGCGAGATACAGGCCGAGCGCGATCATGAAGCCGCCGGTGATGATTTTTGAGATCAAGCGCGCCGTGGCGGGCGGCGTTACCTGCAATATCTGAGCGCTCAGGAAACCCACTATCGCGCCGGCGGCGGCGTAGCTCGCGATGCGGCCGAGATTGTACGCGGCGAGATAGGGAAACAGCCGCGCCGGCGAGGAGCGGATATCTTCGCGCACGCCAAGCGTGAGCGCGCCGACGATGCCGCCGCACATACCGATGCAATGGGTCGAGCCCAGCAGGCCCACGAGAAAGGCCGAGACGAGGGTGAGTTCGGTGGGCATGGGGTGGTTACTCAGAATTTCCTAAAACCTGGTTGTCACCCCGGCGAAAGCCGGGGTCCAGTTAATTAAAAAAATGCATTCATTAATATGCTGGATTCCGGCTTTCGCCGGAATGACGAAACTCTCATTTTCCGCTTCAGGGCAACGCCGGGCGGAGATCGAGGCCGCGCTCTTTCGGGATGCGCAGCGAACCGACCAGGCGCCAGTCCTGCGCCGCGAGCTGCACGTTCCAGTGGCCCGGCGCCAGTTCCGGCAGCGGCGCGCGATAGCTGCCGTCGGGCTGGCGCGCGAGCACCAGCATGCGGTCGATGCCGGAGCGCGTGGCGTGCAGGAATTTGATCTCGACGTTGTCCGGGGTCGTGGCCTGCGCGCGGGCGGTGAGCCGGATCTGCAACTGATGCTGCGTCTCATCGAGCTCGACGCGGCCTTCCAGCCCGCGCGTGGCGGCGGCCTGGTCGCGTGCCAATACGCGGTTGATCTCCTTGCCACGGCGGTAATAGTCGTCCTCGACCACGCCGTCGTCGGAGTTGATGGCCAGCGCCAGGGTGATGAAGCCCGCGACCACGGCCGTGAGCGGGAAGGCGATCACCAGCCACACCAGGGGTTCGCGGTACCAGTGGTGAGTGTGTTGTTTGTCGTGTTTTGTGTGCATGGAAGTCATTTCAGATAATACCACCCTCTCCCCTACCCCTCTCCCCTCCGGGGAGAGGGGAGGCTCGTGTAGGTTGGGGTGAGCGTAGCGAACCCCAACGTATTTGCGTCGTTGTTGGGTTACGGCGCTTCGCGCCTAACCCAACCTACATAAAATCACGGTTTCATCATCGCGTCGGCCCCAGGAAGCGCGCGCCCTGTTCGGTGGCCAGGTCATCGGTATCGACCGCCTGCAGGCGGAAATACACCGGCGTGCTGCGCTGCGTCAGGCTCGCGGGGTCGGCCTGCAGGCGCACCGGGACTTCCGCCACCTCGCCGGCCGCGACCGTGATCTCGGGCTTGTCGCTGTGCAATTGCAGGCCCTCGATGCCGTGCGCGCTGAGGACGTAGCGGTGCGGGCCGTTGTCCATGTTCATGACCTTGAGGGTATAGGTATTCTCGATCAGGCCGTCGAGGGTCTCGCGAAACAGCGCGTTGCGGTCGCGCAGCACGTCGAGCTTGAGCGGCACGCGCAACAATACCGCGATGAGCAAGGCCGTGACGATCGCCGTCAGGATGCCGGTGTAAATCAATACGCGCGGGCGCAGCAGTTTGACCGGTTTGCCTTCGAGGGCGTTTTCGCTGGTATAGCGGATCAGGCCCTTGGGATAGCCCATCTTGTCCATCACCGAATCGCACACGTCGACGCAGGCGGCGCAGGCGATGCAACCGACCTGGAGCCCGTTGCGGATGTCGATGCCGGTGGGACAGACCTGCACGCACAGGGTGCAGTCGATGCAGTCGCCCAGCCCCTGGAGTTTCGGCTCCCCCTTGCGCTGGCGCGAGCCGCGCGGCTCGCCGCGCGCGGGATCGTAGGAAATGATCAGCGTGTTGCGGTCGAACATGGCGCCCTGGAAGCGCGCGTACGGGCACATGTACAGGCACACCTGCTCGCGCAGCCAGCCGGCGTTGCCGTAGGTGGCACCGCCGTAGAACAAAATCCAGAACGTCTCCCACGGTCCGAGCGAAAACTGCATCAGCGACGCCGCCAGCTCACGGATCGGGGTGACGTAGCCGACGAAGGTGAAGCCGGTCCACAGCGCGAACAGGATCCAGACGAAATGCTTGGCGCCCTTCTTGACGAACTTGTCCGGGTGGTTCCACGGCAGGCGCGCCAGCTTCATCTGCTTAGGCCGGTCGCCCTCGATCTTGCGCTCGATCCACAGGAACACCTCGGTCCATACCGTCTGCGGGCAGGTGAAGCCGCACCACACGCGCCCGGCGATGGCGGTGAACAGGAACAGTGACAGCGCGGAGATGACCAGGATGGCGGTGAGGAAGAACAGGTCCTGCGGCCAGAAGGTCCAGGCGAACAGGTGGAACTTGCGGTTCGGCAGGTCGATCAGGAACGCCTGCCGGCCCGCGCCCCAGTTGAACCACGGCAGAAAATAATAGAGGCCGAGGGTGAGCCCGACCATGGCCACGCGCAGGTTGGCGAAAACGCCGTGCACCTCGCGCGGGTAGACGCGGGCGCGCTTGGCGTACAGTCCTTCCTGGACGGCGTCCGCCTCGGCGATGGGGATGATGCGGTCGGGTACGTTGCGGGGCTGATACGGGGTTTCGGCGGCGCGCGCCTTCTTGCCGGCGGTGAGGCGCGCGAGCTCCTGCTGCGATTCGGACAGCGAGGGTAGGC
>JBFMBB010000133.1:0-7299 GCA_040755435.1 Pseudomonadota bacterium
TCCGAGCATTTTTGAAAAGGCCATCACCGGCCACGAGGACTACGAGGCGGACATCGCGCGGCTGGCACATCAGGCGCCGAATCCCGTGGAGATGTACGAAGCCATCGTGCTGGCCGATATCGGCCATGCCGCCGATCTGTTTCTGCCGCTGCATGAACAAACCGGCGGGCGCGACGGCTTCGTGAGCATCGAGGTGTCGCCGCACCTGGCCCACGACACCGCCGGCACGGTGCAGGAGGCGGAGCGGTTGTGGCAGCGGCTGCACCGACCCAACGTCATGATCAAGGTGCCCGGGACCCTGGCCGGGCTGCCTGCCATACGCCGGCTCATCGCCCAAGGTATTAATGTCAACGTGACCCTGTTGTTCGGCCTTGGCCGTTACCGCGAGGTGCTGGATGCCTGGCTTTCCGGCCTGGAGGATCGCGCGCAAGCCGGAAAGCCGCTCGACAAACCGGCCTCGGTCGCGAGTTTCTTCCTGAGCCGTATCGATACGCTGGTGGACAAGCATCTGGACGCCCTGTCCGGTTCCGGCCGCACGGAGGCCGCGGCCCTGCGTGGCGCGGCCGCCATCGCCTGTGCCCGACTGGCCTACCGGATTTTCAGCGAGGTGCTCGATTCGGAACGCTGGCAGCGGCTGGCGGCGCGCGGTGCCCGCGCTCCCCAGCGTCTGTTATGGGCCTCGACCTCAGCCAAGGACCCGGCCTACAGCCCCGTGAAATATGTCGAGCCGCTGATCGGACCGGAAACGGTCAACACCCTGCCGCCCGAAACGCTCGACGCCTATCGTCGCCAGGGTCAGCCGGCTCAGAGACTGAATCAGGATATGGAACAGGCGGCGGCCGTCCCTGAGCGCCTTGCCAGGCTCGGCATCGACCTCGAGTCCGTGTCCCGGCAGCTGGAGGAAGAGGGAGTGCGGAAGTTCATTGAACCCTACGACAAGTTGCTTGATGCGCTCGAGCAGCGACGGAAGAAACTTGCATCAGTGTTGTAAAACTTATTCTTTTAAAAACAATCAATTCTAAATTTTCTCTCTTGTCTTTATTTAAATAAAAAACGCTGTATGAACCCGAGAACTGGTTGTGAAAGTCGGCGAGAGAGGCTGGCATGCACTCGAACAGGACAGTGATGTTTCATGAGCCTGAAAATCAGTTAATTCGTATAATGTATATTATGTAAAATAATAAAAAGAATAAAAAACATGGCTCAATCAGGCCACCGATTTCCGCCCTCTTTCACCTGCCAGGCGTTGGCGCAGCACCCTGACTCGATCAGCGAGGTTCTTGCGGTTCAGTTCCGGAACATTCTTGAGCGCCATCACCCGCTCGGGATAATTCCGGGTGGCATCCATCAATTCGTGCAGCATGTCGGCCGCCACGACGCGTGACAGGCCAAACGATTCGCCGACGCGCGCCACATTGTCCCCCAGGCCTTGCCTGGCATCGATGTAGAACGGCAACGCCGAGACCAGGTCATGGCGGTCCCAGGCGCGCATCGGCGCCGGATCGAATACCGGGGCCACGCGGATCTTTTGTGGCCCGCCCAGGAAGGCCAGGTTCTCCAGATGCAGGTCACCGTTGCCGGTCAGCAGCGCCAGCAGGAAACGCCGGTAGACGTCGCGGCGGGCCATGGCGGAATCGATGTCGGCGATCTCACCCAGTTTCAACAACATCAGGCCCACACCTTCCATCTCGGCATCGGTCATGGTGCGCACCTGCTGCTGGCCGGTGGCGTAGACCGAGAAAAAACTTTCCATCGCGAGCGGCGCGCCGGCCGGCGTGCGATCGAAGCGCTTCACGGCCAAGACCGAGAGGCCGTCGATGCTGGCGCGCCAATGCCGCGGGACTTCGAAACCCAGTTCACGGTGCACATCGAGACACAGGGCTTCCAGTGACGCCAGACCGCGATACGCCGGGTCTTCGACCTTCATCACCACGTCCACGTAGGGCACGCCGTCGATGTCGCGGGTGCCGGGCTCGGCCAGGGTGCCGTCCCAGCGTTCGCGGTCCGGAATCGCCACCAGCAACTTGGGAATCTGACCCCCGACCGAAGGCGTGGGGCCAATCAGGCGCATGATATCCAGCGCCTCCTCGCTGAAATCGTCGCTCGTGCCCTCTTTCAGGAATTTCCAGAATTCCGAGCGCGAGCCGATGCGCTTTCTGGGCGCGTTTTTGTCAGCGTAGGTTTCCAGGGCCGCGCGATCGTCGGCAAACACATCGATATGTCCGATGCCGTTATGTCCGGTGAGCATCAACAGTTCCCATTCCGTTTCAAAGCCTTGTGCAGGAGGATTCGAGCGTTTTGCCAGCAAGCTGGTATACAGCCGGCGCTGGATATTGTTGGCGTTACGGCCCGGTATCAGGGCCATCAGCCGAGGCAACAACGGGAGGATCTCGGTGGAATCATGGACGAAGGGTCGCTCGCGCCACAGGGATGGCGGCAGCAGCAGCGAAAGCCCGGCGATGCTCCCCTGCTCCAGAAATTCCGGCGCATAGGAGAAGCGCATCTCGCGGCCGGTCGCCACGAGGTTGCCCATCTTGACGGGCTCGGCGGCGGTACGGGCCCACACCACCGCGTAGCGGTCGGTCATGTGAAGAATCGACCCTGCTGGATGCGCTCGAGCTGGTCGTTGTCCGGCACCACCGCCAGCTTCAGGCCCACGACACGCGCGAGGCGATCGATCAGGTTGAAGTCAGCCGTGCCACGGCTTTTCATGCGGCTCAGGGTTTCAGGTCGCAGACCGGCGAGCTGTGCCAGATCCTTGTCCTTGAGCTTGCGTGCCCCGGCCGCCGCCAGGATGGCTTTCAGGGTTGACCGTACGGGCTCAGAATTGCTTTGCGATTCATGATTGATCATATAATCAATTTAAATCATAAATTGATTTATATGTCAATATTTATATATAAATGACTATATAGTCAATATTATAAGTCTTGTGAAAATAACGATACTTTTCCATTTAATTACATATAGTTATATATATTAACTAATTATAAATATTAATAATTTTTTACTGAAATCAGGGCTGCATAGCCTGTCCTGTCAGCTCCTGCCGGATTTCGCGCAAGCGCGCTTTGATGCGCACGGCGTTTTCGACCCCCATGCGGATCATGATCTTCTGCCCTGCCGACAGCTCCTCGAGGGCGGGATCGGCATACAGATACATGACCTTGGGCCGGACCAGCTTGATGGCGCCCGGAATTTCCGGCGCCGCCAGCAGGTCGTCGATGGCCTCCACCAGGCGGTCATTGAAGTAGCCCTGCGGGTATCCCAGATTCACGTATTCCTGCTGGAACAGCGGGTAGAAACGCTTATAGACCGCAACCAGTTTCCGGGTCTCCACGGCATCGGACAGCAGCACGTAGGATTTGTAGCGCCGGAAATTGTCGGCATTGGTCAGGTAGTTGTCCCCTTCCCCGGTGGCGAGGTACTGCCCTGCCACCGGCTTGAACAGGCGGTAACGCATGGCCACGTGCTTGCGCGGCAGGTTGTCCACGGTGACCACGAAACGGCGCACGATCTCCCGCACGTCGAAAAATTCCTGCACCGCCGTTTGCCCGAAGAAGCCGGTGAGCACCTCGAGCATGGCGTCGTCGCTGCTTTCCAGGGGCGGCAACGGCTTTTCCGGCGGTTCCGTTTCCCTGATCGGGTGGCGTATCTGCGGCGCGGGTGCGGGCGCCGGCGGCGCTTCCGTCACGGGCGCAGCCGGTGCCGGCTCAGGTTCCGGTTGTGATTGCCAAAAGTAAAAACCGGCGGCAATGCCGCCCAGCACCAGCAATACCACCAACCACATCGTTTTTTTCATAGGCAAAAGGAGAGCGGAAATGAAGAGATTGCACGAATGCTTGAATGGCCATCTTACGACAGCCGGAACCAGAACCAAAGGGGATGCCGGAACAGTCTGATAGAATCCCGATCACGGACTCCAGCGCGACGCACCCTGCCCGCGCCAGCCGGCCAACCGGGGAATGTCATGAGAAAGATCATCGGCCTGCTTTTCGTCATCCTGCTCCACGGCTGCGCGGCATTCCAGTCCGCCATTGAAACCCCGCACGTGACCCTGAACAACCTGCAGGTGCTGGACATGACGTTGCTGGAACAGCGTTATGCCGTGACGCTGCGGGTGCAGAATCCCAACCCGATTCCGCTGCCCATTGCCGGCATGAATTTCCAGCTCGACATCAACGATTCGGAACTGGGACGCGGCGTGACCAACCAGGCGGTGACGGTACCGGCCTATGGCGAAACCCTGGTGAAGGTCAACGTGGCGAGCAACCTGATGCGGATCTTCAACCAGGTCCGGGCGACCGAGAGCGGCAAAGGCCAGAGCCTGCGCTACCGGCTGTCCGGCGGGCTCAGCATCTCCGACCGCCTGGGCAAACTGCCTTTCGAATACCGGGGCGAATTCAATCCGTCGCGCTGACCGCCCTGCCCGGCGCGACTCAACCGTCGGTGCGCGCTGACGGCGTTTGTTGCTTGTGCGATTTGATCACCCTGCCGTCCGGCTCGACGTAGCAACTGAAGTCATACGTGATCTCGGTCCCCGACTGCCCCATTTCACCGACGCGCACGCCTTCGACATATTGCGCACCCTGGGTCGCGTGGGCCTCGCCGGGATTCACGATGCGGGCGTACGCCGGCCGCTCGGCCGCCGCCAGCGCCGCGGCCTGGCAGGCCTTCAGTGCCTGGTATTCCCCGGGATGCAGCAGTTTTTCCCTGGCGTCGCGCACCGCGGGAATTTTGTCGGCGAGCAGCGCCAGCACCACCAGGGCGAAAACCAGCGGGAACAGGATGCGCTCGATGCGAAAGCGTGGCCTCGCGTTCGGACTGGCGGGAGAGTAGCGCGGTTCCTCCATAAGCGTCCTGTTTATTGGTTGATGGAGTCCGATGATCGAAAAACTTATTCGGCGAAATCGAGCCGTTCCTGCACCGCCTTGATGCCGGCCGCGGCGCAGGCCTCGTCCTTCTCGCCGCCGGGCGCGCCGCTCACGCCCACGGCGCCGATCAACGAGCCGCCGGCGCGAATCGGCAGCCCGCCCTGCAGCAGCAGGATGCCGCGCACCTCGTTCAGTTCGGCGCGGATATCGGCACGGTTGGTGCGGAAGTCTTTGGTGCTGACGCCGGACATGACCACCGCGCTGGCCTTGCGCTCGGCGATTTCAACGGCATGACGCGAAACGTAGACATCGCGCAGCACCACCTGGACATCGCCCGAACGGTCGACAACCGCCACCGCCGTGTTGTAGCCCTGTTTGCGACAGGCCTCCAGCGTGTGGCTGGCGATGTCACGCGCCAGGTCGAGCGTCATGATTTTGGCATTCAGCACGTCCGCCGCGTGCAGCGGGAAAGACAGCATGGATCCCAGCAGCATCGGTACGATCGATTTCATGTTCATGATGGCATCTCCTGTCAGAGCCGCTTACACCGCCCTGAGCTTGTGCCCGCCACAGATGTCGCACGGCGGCAGCACGTCCATGTCTTCCGGCAGGACAATGCGTGTGCGGCAGCTGCCGCATTCGTACATGCCGGCCTGATGGTTTTTGGGCGGTGGCGGGGTGATTTTCGTGATGGTCGGTTCGGCGCCGACATATTCGGTGCTGCCGCAGTTGTCGCAGGCCGGAAGCTCGCGGTAGGTTTGCGAGAAAATCGAGCCCTGGCCGCAGCGCTTGCATTCGTAGCGGCCGACCGGGTATTCGATGATTTCGCTGGCCTCCTCCTGTTCCTTCCTGGCCTCGGCCAGGGCCAGCAGCACCTCGTCGCCCAGCCGCTTGGCGCGGGCCTCGGCGGTTTTGGCCTCCATGATGGCCTTTTTCATTTCCCGGGCCAGTTCCCTGGCCCGCTCTTGTGCCGACGGCATTGGTTGTTCCTTTTTCCCGGGACTGGTTTTTTGATCCCGCTCGTCAACGGTTTCGCGCAGGTTGTCGGATGTCCGTGTACTGACCGTGTTTTGTCATGTGACGATAACAGTCGCCGCTTATGTTACATGGTTTCCAGCCGCGGGCTACCCTGCCGCGGCCAAGGGAAGAACCCCGCGACCGCATGCGGGCCCAGCCACTTGCAGAGGGAGAATGACCATGCACAAGGAACAAGCCGCCGACGCCGGTTTTCCGGGAATCGCATTTGCCACCCTGCCGAAAACCGGCGAGACCGTCGCCATCCGATATGGCGAGCGCATCTACTACCGCGTGGATTCCGCCAAATCCGCGGACGAACTGAATGCGATATACGGCGTCACGCCGGGTCAGGCCAGGGCCATCCTGGCGAGCGCTCTGGCCGGCTGGAAAACGCCGTCGACGATCTCGTAGCCGCACCCCGGCCCGGCCGTCAGGCGCAGGCCTGCTGCGGCGCGGGTACGGCCACGGCCCGCATCACCTCGTCCATCTTTTCTTCCGCCACCGCTGACAACGGCTGCTTGCGCGCCTTCCGTTCGCGGCGCAGATAAAACTCCACCAGGATCGCGCGCAGGTACTGCCGGCTGTGTTCCGGGTGCGTGTTCATGTCGCTCATCAGGTACTGCAGGCGCGCGGCGAATTCGGCGTCGCTGCAATATGGCGCGAACACGCCGCGATCGACCGCGGCTTCGAGCATGATGAAAAATTCGCGCTGGCCGTCGCGCAGCGCCGGCGAATGTAAAAACTTGTACGCATGCTCCAGGTCGTGCACAAAAAAGGCGAAGGCATCGGGCTTGTTCAGCACCGGTGCGTGCAGCCGCGCAGGTTCCGTGAGTATGGTCACCGCGCGGTAACCCCGCGCCTGCATGCGTAATACTTCCAGCGCCGTGGGAATGTTCTCGCGCACGATCAGCGGCCATGCACCGCGGAGCCACTGCGCCAGCGTCACGGGCACATTACGGATGACGCCGTGGAACTGGTAATGCTCCAGCCAGCCGCACAGACATCGCCGCAGGCCCTCCCCCTCCCCCGTCTCCATCATGCCCAGCCATTCCGCCGCGTGCGGCCGCGGATCGTTCTTGTGCAGGCGCGAGGCGAACGCCGTGCCGTGTCGCGTGATCTGCCAGAGCAGGAAATACAGGGCTGCGAATATCGACGCATCGATTTCGCCGGCGCGCCAGCGTCGTGCCAGCGTCGGAAGCCGGGTCAGCAACTCCTGAAAATTTCCGTTGTCTCGATGCTGCATTTGGCAATTCGCCGGCGAAGGAATCCACCAAGTGTAATGGAATTGTGAATTTCTTCCCGCTTGATTTTCAGCCTGGATTAAGCCGACGTGTCTAGACTTCCTCGTGTCCGGCGCAGACACATCCGTCCGGGCGGTTGTTTCACTTGATTGATGAGGAGGAAACTG
>JBFMBB010000134.1:0-7095 GCA_040755435.1 Pseudomonadota bacterium
ATTCGGATGCGACACAGGGCGGTAGCGGGAAAGGAACCGGCGGGTGAGGGAAACATGAACGTACCGGCAAACAATAACACTTCGTGGTGGCGCTCGCGCAGCGGGCTCGCATTGCTCGGATTTCTCGCCGTCGCGGGGTTCTTCCTTTTCACGGAGCACCGGGCGCATCTGCTCGGTGCGTTGCCGTTCCTGCTGCTGGCGCTCTGCCCGCTGCTGCACCTGTTCGGCCATGGCCACGGCGGACACGGCGCGCACCGCCACGACGGCCCGGAGGACAAGCCATGAACGCCGTTGCACCCGCTTACGGGTTGTGGTCACTGGTGGTCCTGAACTCGCTGGTATTCATCATCTTCGCGTTCAGTTTCTTCAAACCGCGCACGCAACGCGACTGGCGCTCCTTCGGCGCTTTCTCCGCGTTCGTGGTCGCGCTGTTCACCGAGATGTACGGTTTTCCGCTTACGATTTACCTGCTCTCCGGCTGGCTGCAGAGCCGCTATCCCGGCCTGGACTGGTTCGCGCACGATTCCGGGCATCTGCTCGAGACGCTGTTCGGCTGGAAGAGCAATCCGCATTTCGGCCCATTCCATTTGCTGAGCTTCGCGCTTATCGGTGGCGGCTTCATCCTGCTGTCGAACGCCTGGCGGGTGCTGTATGCGGCGCAGAAGAATCAAACGCTGGCCACGACCGGCCCGTACGCGCGCGTCCGCCATCCGCAGTACGTGGCCTTCGTGCTCATCATGCTCGGTTTTCTGGTGCAATGGCCGACGCTCCTGACGCTCGCCATGTTCCCGGTGCTGGTTTACATGTACGTGCGCCTGGCCCAGCGCGAGGAGCGCGAGGTGGCCGCGGAGTTCGGCGAGGCGTATCGACGCTATGCCGCGCGCGTACCGGCGTTCTTTCCGCGGCTCGGCGCGATGCACGCGATGCCGTGAGCGGGGCGGCATCGGCAAGGTTGCAAAGTTTCGGATTGGTTCGATCCGAAAAAGGAGTGTCCCGTCACGGGACGCAACGACGATCGGGGAACGATCCCCGCAATACCAAGGAGCGAAACCATGGAACAGTCAACGCGCAACAGAGCGGGCGCCGGTTTGCTGGCGCTGGGCCTTGCGCTCGCATTGCCTGCTTATGCACAGATGGGAGGCGGTGGGATGGGCGGAGGCGGGATGATGGGTGGGCAGAAAGGCGGCATGATGAGTGGGCAGCAGGGCATGGGTGGACCGGGCGCGCAACAGATGTCGGGTACGATGCGCGACATGTCAGGCCAGATTATGGAGATGTCGAACCGCATGTCTCGGGGCAATATGAGCGCGGCGGAGCAGAAGCAGATGGCCGAGCGCATGCGCACCATGTCCAGCATGATGGAACGCATGTCCGGCATGGCGGGCAAGGGCATGATGATGGACGAAGACATGCAGAAGCAAATGCAGGAGATGCGCCAGCAGATGAACCAGATGATGGAGTCGAACGTCATGAAGAAGTAGGTTCATAAGGCACGGGTGGACACGGCTACCAGTGTCCGTCCTGAAGGAGGTGCAACATGCAAACGAGAGGCAAATACCGGTTTGCGCGCATGGTCGCCGTATTCCTGTTGCTGGCCGTGACGGCCGCCGGGGCTGCCAGTTACCAGCAAGTGGCGGATGGCGTGGCGATCTACTTCGGTATCCTGCCGGCGGAACTCGTGCGCGGGCACCCGCCCGGGCATCCCGAGGGCGGGATGCACGGCGGCGTGCCGGTGGGCGAGAACCACATCACGATCGCACTGTTCGATGACAAGACCGGCGCGCGCATCACCCGCGCCCGGGTCACCGCGACGATCACGGGCCCGGATAGCTTCAAGGCAACGAAGAAGCTCGAACCCATGACCATCGCCGGCAGCGTCACCTACGGCAATTACTTTTCCATGCCGGGCCCCGGTCCTTATCGCATTGTGCTGCATATTCAGGCGCCGGATACCAGGCGAAGTATCGAAGCCGTCTTCTCCTGGGCACGGTCGTAGGCGAGGGCGTTGCCGGGAACCACGCATCTATTACTGCAAAGGAGGTTTGACCATGACTGAACGCAGCAGCATTAGCACAGAAAAGTCTGCTTCTTCGAAACCGGCCGCGTCGGGTTCCACCGCCAAGGCCGCACGCCGCGGCAACAGCAATACGCCAAGTGCGGATGAACGCGGACGCATGATCGCCATGGCGGCGTATTACCGGGCCGAGCATCGCGGGTTTGCGCCGGGCGGCGAGCTGGAGGATTGGTTTGCGGCTGAAGCGGAGATCGAAAAACAGTTCGGGCGCAAGTGAATGCCCAGTGAGGCTGGACATGGACATCGCCGTCGCGCTGGTACGGGCCTATCTGCAGGTCAACGGTTACTTCACTGTCACCGAGTACCCGGTGCTGGAAGCGGCGCGGCGTCGAAACCGCCACCGATCCTGACGTGCCGGTGTTCCGTTTCCCCGGCGCCGGTCGCCTGTTGCCGGCCAGGGCGGGTGCGCGCGAACGCCGGATGACGGAGGTCGATCCGGCGCTCGGTTTCCTGATGACCCTGGAGAAAGCCGCGCGCGGACGGGAGCAGGGCGCGGGAGAGTGACGCAATGAATGGATATCCGAAGATTCTTACCGTCAACGCCGGCAGCTCCTCGCTGCGCCTGGCGGCGTTTGTCGCGACGGACGGCGGGTTGTCACGGCTTGCGAGCGGACATTTCTCCGGATTGCGCAACGGCCTCGTGCAAATCCTCCGCGATTTTCTCAAGGAGCACGGCATCGGGGAAGTGGCGGTAGTGGCGCATCGCGTCGTCCACGGCGGTGCGCGCTTCCGCGCCTCCCGCCTGCTGGACAGAGAGACCGAGCTGGAGATCGAACGCCTGATACCGCTCGCGCCGTTGCACAACCCGCCGGCGCTCGCGGGAGTGCGCGCCTGCCGTACGCTCTTCGGGGTGGAACTGCCGCAAGTGGCGGTGTTCGACACGGCGTTTTACGCGGATCTGCCGGAGGCCGCGCGCACTTACGCGATCCCGCACGATCTGGCCAGCAAACACGGGCTGCGTCGCTACGGTTTCCACGGCATCGCACATCAGGCGCAATGGCGACGCTGGCGCGAATTGCGGCCGGACATCCGCGAAGGTGGACGCGTGATTTCATTGCAGCTGGGCGCCGGTTGCTCCATGACCGCCGTCGAACGCGGCGTAGCGCGCGACACCTCGATGGGTTTCTCGCCGCTCGAGGGCCTGATGATGGCCACCCGTGGCGGCGACGTGGACCCGGGCGTGATCACCTGGTTGCAGCGGCGCGAGCTGTTCAGCCCGGAGGTCGTCGAGCGCCTGCTCTATTACAACTGCGGCCTGCAGGGCGTGGCCGGGGAAAGCGACATGCGCCGGCTGCTGGCGCGCGACGACGTCGACGCGCGGCTGGCAATCGAGATGTACTGTTACCGCGCGCGCAAGTATCTCGGCGCCTATCTGGCAGTACTCGGCGGCGCCGAGGCGATTCTGTTCGGCGGCGGCGTCGCCGAGAACGCCCCGCCCATTCGCGAAGGAATTCTGGCTGATATGGAGTGGGCCGGCATCATGCTCGATGCGCAAGCGAACCGCGCAACCGTCGGAACCGAGGCGCGCATCAGCCGGCCGCAGAGCCGTGTGGAGGTCTGGGTTATCCCGGTGGATGAAGCCACGATCCTCGCCCAGGAGGCCGTGGCCGTGACGCGATCGCGTGAAACGACCGGTCGCAAGGAGGTCATGTCATGAGCGAGACAGCATTCCAGGTCAGGGTCGAGAAGGGTCCGCTGTCCGCGGACCAGTTGCGTCGCATCGATGCTTATTGGCGGGCGGCGAATTATCTTTCGGTCGGGCAGATTTATCTGCTCGACAATCCGCTGCTCAGGGAGGCCCTGAGGCTGGAGCATGTGAAACCGCGGCTGCTCGGCCATTGGGGCACGACCCCGGGACTCAACTTCATATATGTTCATCTCAACCGCGTCATCAGACAGCACGACCTGAACACGATTTACATCGCCGGCCCCGGTCACGGCGGACCCGGGCTCGTCGCCAACACCTGGCTCGAGGGCAGCTATAGCGAGTTCTACCCCAATGTGCCGCAAACCATCGAGGGCATGAGGCGGTTGTTCAAACAGTTCTCCTTCCCCGGCGGTGTCGGCAGTCATGTCACCGCCGAGACCCCGGGCTCGATCCACGAAGGCGGCGAGCTCGGCTATGCGCTCTCCCATGCCTACGGCGCCGCGTTCGACAACCCCGATCTCCTGGTCGCCTGTGTCGTCGGCGACGGCGAGGCCGAGACCGGACCGCTGGCCACCGCCTGGCACTCGAACAAGTTCCTGAACCCCGCCACCGACGGCGCGGTGCTGCCGATCCTGCACCTGAACGGCTACAAGATCGCCAACCCCGCGGTACTGGCGCGCATCCCGCACGCGGAACTCGAAAGCCTGTTCCTCGGCTACGGCTACCAGCCCTATTTCATAGAGGGAGACGAGCCCGAGGCCATGCATCAACAGATGGCCGCGACGCTCGATGCCGTGATCGGCGAGATTCGCGCGATCCAGAGACAGGCGCGCGAGGGCGGGATGGTCGATCGCCCGAGCTGGCCGATGATCGTTCTCAGGACCCCCAAGGGCTGGACCGGTCCGAAAGAGGTGGACGGAAAGAAGACCGAGGGCTTCTGGCGTTCGCACCAGGTGCCGTTCGGCGAGCTGGCCGGCAAGCCCGGGCACCTGAAACTCCTCGAGCAATGGATGCGGAGTTACCGGCCCGAAGAGCTGTTCGACGACAACGGCACCCTGAAAGCGGAACTCGCGGCGCTGGCGCCCGAAGGCGCGCGCCGTCTGGGCGCCAACCCGCACGCCAACGGCGGGCTGCTGCTGCGCGATCTGCGATTGCCCGATTTCCGCGGCTATGCCGTGGACGTGCCGAGTCCGGGCGGCGCGGTTGGCGAGGCGACCCGCATCATGGGCCGGTATCTGCGCGACGTGACGCGGCTGAATCTCGACTCGCGCAACTTTCGCGTCATGGGTCCGGACGAGACCGCCTCCAACCGTCTCGGCGCGTTGTTCGAGGTCACGGATCGCGCCTGGATGGCCGAGCGCATTCCGGAGGACGACCATCTGAGCCCCGACGGACGGGTGATGGAGATTCTCTCCGAGCACACCTGCCAGGGCTGGCTGGAAGGCTATCTGCTCACCGGCCGCCACGGCCTGTTCTCCTGCTACGAGGCGTTCATCCACATCGTGGACTCGATGTTCAACCAGCACGCCAAGTGGCTCAAGGTGAGCCGGGAGATTCCGTGGCGGCGGCCGATCGCCTCGCTCAATTACCTGCTGACCTCGCATGTCTGGCGCCAGGACCACAACGGTTTCTCGCACCAGGATCCCGGCTTCATCGACCACGTGATCAACAAGAAGGCCGATGTCATCCGCGTGTACCTGCCGCCGGACGCCAACACCCTGCTGTGCGTCACCGACTGCTGCCTGCGCAGCCGCCATCTCGTCAACGTGATCGTGGCGGGCAAGCAGATTCAGCCGCAGTGGCTGAATATGGACGCCGCCGTCAAGCAATGCACCGCCGGCATCGGCATCTGGGACTGGGCGAGCAATGATCTGGACGGCGAGCCGGACGTGGTCATGGCCTGCGCCGGGGACGTGCCGACGCTGGAAACGCTGGCGGCCGTCGATCAGTTGCGCCGGCACCTGCCGGCGCTCAAGGTGCGCGTGGTGAATGTCGTCGATCTGATGACGCTGCAGCCCCGGGAGGAACACCCGCACGGGCTTTCGGACAGGGAGTTCGACGGATTATTCACCACCGACAAGCCGATCATCTTCGCCTACCACGGTTACCCGTGGCTGATTCACCGGCTTACCTACCGGCGCACCAACCACAGGAATCTGCACGTGCGCGGCTACAAGGAAGAGGGCACGACCACGACGCCATTCGACATGGCGGTGCGCAACGACCTCGACCGGTTTCACCTGGTTGCCGATGTCATCGACCGCGTGCCGGCGCTGGGTTACCGCGCGGCCCATCTCAAGCAACTGATGCGCGACAAGTTGATCGAGCACAAGCAGTACATCGTGCAATACGGTGAC
Source organism: Pseudomonadota bacterium (assembly GCA_040755435.1). Taxonomy (GTDB): domain Bacteria; phylum Pseudomonadota; class Gammaproteobacteria; order Acidiferrobacterales; family Sulfurifustaceae; genus Sulfuricaulis. Next base: position 6,080 of record JBFMBB010000134.1, read on the forward strand.
GACATGCCGGAGATACGCGACTGGAAGTGGCCGTACGAGACGCGCGCCTGAGGGCCGCCAGGAGTCGACCGATGCTTGAGCAATTCCTCCTCGCGCCACGCATCGCCTATTTCTCGATGGAGATCGCGCTGCGCAACGAGATCCCGACCTATGCCGGCGGTCTCGGCGTGCTGGCGGGCGACACCGTGCGTTCGGCCGCGGACCTGGCCCTGCCGCTGGTGGCGGTGAGCCTGGTGAGCCGCGCCGGTTATTTTCGTCAGCAGATCGACGCCCAGGGCCGGCAGCTGGAGCAGCCGGCGTCCTGGGATCCGGGGCGTTTCGCGCGTCCGCTCGACGCCAAGATCGCCGTGCCGATCGAGGGCCGGGCGGTATGGATCGGCGCATGGCTTTATATGCTCGAGGGTCACATGGGCGGCCTCCAGCCGGTGTTGCTGCTCGATACCGATCTCGACGAGAACCGGCGCGAGGATCGAGAGATCACGCACTACCTCTACGGCGGTGATGAATCCTATCGGCTCAAGCAGGAGATCGTGCTCGGCATCGGCGGCGTGCGCCTGTTGCAGGCGCTCGGTTTCACGATCCGCCACTACCATATGAACGAGGGCCATTCCGCGCTGCTGGGTCTCGAGCTGCTGCGCCACTATGCCTATCCGCTCGAGGACCTGCGCCCCGGCGAGCCAGCCTACGACCTGCCACGGGTGCGCGAGCTGTGCAGTTTCACCACGCACACGCCGGTCGAGGCCGGCCACGACCGCTTTGGCTATGAACTGGTGCGGCGGGTCCTCGGCAACGTCGTCGACGTCGAGGCCATGAAGCGGCTGGCGAACGGCGCCGAGGCACAGCGCAGCCGACTCGCGATCGACGAGGTATTCGTCGATCTCGCGACGCTCAAGCATCTCGCGGGCGAGGACAGCCTCAACATGACGCGCCTGGCGCTGAACCTGAGCGAGTACGTGAACGGCGTGGCCAAGCGCCACGCCGAGATCTCGAAGACGATGTTTCCCGGGTATCAGGTG
>JBFMBB010000135.1:0-7047 GCA_040755435.1 Pseudomonadota bacterium
TCGCGTGGGGACCGGCGACGGTATATTGACCATCACGCGCCTGCAGGCCGAGGGTGGAAAAATTCTCACCGCCGGCGATTTCCTCAACGGCCACAAACTCGCGGCCGGCGACCGGCTGGGCGATGAGATCAAAAATGGAAGTTGATAGTTTTGCCACAGGGCGCACCGTGCGCACAGAGAAAGAAAAAAGACAAAGGTTTTCACTCTGTGCGCTCTGTGTTCTCTGTGGCCAATTTTCCTTTTGTTATGCGCTCTAAACGCACCACTGCACGCATCAACCCGCGCGCGCTGGCGGCGCAGGTGGTGGAGCAGGTTGTTGTGCGCGCGCGCTATCTCGACGCGGCGCTGGCCGAAATCCTCGAACGCGCCCCGGCGCGCGATGGCGCGCTGGTCCAGGAAATGAGCTACGGCACGCTGCGCTGGTTCGACCAGCTGGCGACCGTCGCCGCGCTGTTTCTGGACAAGCCGCTCAAGCAGAAAGATCAGGACGTTTACGCGCTGCTGCTGGTCGGGCTGTACCAGCTGCGGTTCATGCGCGTGGCCCGGCACGCGGCGGTGAAAGAAACGGTGGAGGCTGCGCAGGCGCTCAAAAAGCCCTGGGCCAAAAACCTGCTCAACGCCTGCCTGCGCGGCGCGTTACGGGAAGAGGCGCGCGTACAGGCGGCCATCGCCGCCAGCCCTGGCGCCGCCTTCAGTCACCCGGCCTGGTTGCTGGAGGAAATCAAACGCCACTGGCCCGACAACTGGGCCGCGATCCTGGTGGCCAACAACGAACGCCCGCCCATGGCGCTGCGCGTGAACCTCCGGCATCAATCGCGCGAGCAGTATCTGGCGCGCCTGGCCGAGGCCGGCCTCGCGGCGAGCGCACACGCATTCAGCGACACCGCCGTGATCCTGGAGTCGCCCGTGGCCGTGAGCCAGCTGCCCGGATTCGCGCAGGGCGATGTCTCGGTGCAGGATGCCGCGGCGCAACTGGCCGCGCCGCTGCTCGACGCCCGGGCCGGCGAACGCGTGCTCGACGCCTGCGCCGCGCCGGGTGGCAAGACCGGGCAGCTGCTGGAACAGGCGGCGCTGGCGGAGCTGGTGGCGCTCGACCGCGAGCCGGCACGGGTGAAATTAATAGAGGAAAATCTCACGCGTCTGAAGCTTGGCGCAAAAACCGTCGTTGGCGATGCCGCCAATCCGGCCTCGTGGTGGGACGGGCGCCCGTTCGACCGCATTCTCGCCGACGTGCCCTGTTCCGCCACCGGCGTCATCCGCCGCCATCCCGACATCAAGGTCCGGCGCCAACCCGGGGACCTGCCGCGGCTGGTCGCGACGCAGCAGCAGATTCTCGAGGGCCTGTGGCCCTTGCTCAAACCCGGAGGTAAGCTTCTGTATGTCACCTGCTCGATCCTGCCGGACGAAAACGAAAACCGGGTGACGGCCTTCCTGCAGCGTCATCCCGACGCCACCGAGGATGTCCTGACAACCGATGCGGGCCGGGCACGAACCGTGGGGCGGCAGATTGTTCCGGGCGAGGCCGGCATGGACGGGTTTTATTATGCGAGACTGCGCAAAAAATAAGTGGTGCCGCCGCATCGCGGCCGTGCTGGCGCTGGCCGGCCTGAACCCTGCGCTGGCCGACTTCAAGGTGACCGAATTGCAGCCGCGCTTCGCGGAGCAGTCGCTGGTGCTCACCGGCAATCTCGAGTTGGGGTTGAACGCCAAGGTGGAGGAAGCGCTGGCCAAGGGCATTCCGCTCGAAGTCGTCATCGAGGTCAATCTGTACCGCGAGCGCCGCTTCCTGTGGGATCGCAAAATCGCCGACTGGACGCTGCACCGCCGCATCCAGTATCACGCGCTGACCGGCCAGTATCTGGTGAACACCATGGAGCCCGAGGCCGAATCGGGCGACAGCCTGCTGACGCTGCAGGAGGCGCTGAAGCAGCTGGGCACGCTCAACGGCGTGGCGCTGAAACTGGAAGAGCCGGCGGCGCCGGATGCCGCCCACTCCGTGGACGTGCGCGTCAGCCTCGACATCGAGGCCCTGCCCACGCCCCTGCGGCCGGTGGCCTACACCTCGTTCACCTGGCATCTCAACAGCGGATGGAGCACGTGGAAAGTAACCCCCTGAACAGCGAAACCGGGGAGCCGCGCGCGCCGGCCGAGGCGCGCTATCGCACCGTCACGCGCTACGTCACCGGCTTCACGCCGCTGGCGGTGCTGTCGCTGCTGCTGATCGCCGCGTTCATCATGATGAACGCGGCGGCGCAGAACTCGGCGCTGTTCGGCCGCCTCTATTCCGTGCTGCTGCTGGTCAACATTCTCGGCGTGGTGCTGCTGATCGCGCTGATCCTGCTCAACCTGTTTCATTTCGCGGAGCAATACCGCGCGCGCGTGGTCGGCACGCGCCTGACCCTGCGCCTGCTGCTGATGTTCGTGGTGCTGGCGGTGGTGCCGGTATCGGTGGTGTTCTATTTCTCGATCCAGGCGCTCAATCGCGGCATCGACAACTGGTTCGACGTGCGCATCGAACGCGCGCTCGACGACGCGCTGCTGCTCGGGCGCACCGCGCTCGACGCCCAGCGCCAGGACCTGGTGAAAACCGCCCAGGAGATCGCGGTGGAGCTGGAGGCCCTGCCGCTGCGCCAGAAAATCGGCGCGGATCCTTCGGAGCTGTCGCTGCTCAACGCCCTGCGCGAGCAGCACAGCATCACCGAGCTCACGCTGTTCACGCAGGACCGCCAGATCCTCGCCTCCAGCAGCGAGGCCAGCCTCGAGGCCGGCACGCTGGTGCCGGACCGGCCGGGCGACGCCGTCATGGCGCAGGTGCGCCAGGGGCTGACCTGGTCCAATCTCGACGCCGTCAGCAAGACCGGCCTGCGGCTGCGCGTGGTGGTGCCGGTGCAGGCGCGCGACGTGGGCGCGCCGATCCGCGTGCTGCAGGCGCTGCAGGCGCTGCCGCCGCGCTACGCCAAGCTCGGCGAATCGGTGCAATCGGCCTTCGCCGAGTACGAGAAGCTGGTGTACCTGCGCGGGCCGCTCAAGTTCGGCTTCACGCTGACGCTGTCGCTGATCGCGCTGCTGACGCTGCTGATCGCGGTGTGGGCGGCGATCTTCTTCGCGCGCCGGCTGGCCACTCCCATCCGCGAGCTGGCCGAAGCCACGCGCGCCGTGGCGCAGGGCGATTACGAGAAGCAGATCCCGGTCACCAGCCACGACGAGCTCGGCGTGCTGGTCGAATCCTTCAACGACATGACGCACCGCATCCACCGCGCCCAGGTGCAGTCCCGGCGCAGCCAGCAGGAGGCCGAGATCCAGCGCGCCTATCTCGAAACCGTGCTGGGCCGTCTTTCCTCCGGCGTGCTCACCTTCAACCAGCGCCTGCTGCTGCGCACGCACAACCCGGCGGCGGGCCAGATCCTCGGCGCCGACCTGCGCGCCGGCGAGCGCAAGCCGCTCGCCTGGCTGGCGGAAAACTACCCGGCACTGCAGCCGCTGATGGAGGCGGTGGAGCAGGCCGCGGCCACGGGGCAGAGCGAATGGCATTCGCAGATCGAGCTGTCGGTGAACAACCACCGCCGCACCCTGATGCTGCGCGGCACCTCGCTGCCCTCCTGGCGCGAGAAGCGCGGCGGTTACGTCGTCGTGTTCGACGACATCACCGCGCTGATCCAGGCGCAGCGCGACGCCGCCTGGGGCGAAGTGGCGCGGCGCATGGCGCACGAGATCAAGAATCCGCTCACGCCGATCCAGCTCTCGGCCGAGCGCATCCGCCACAAGTTTCTGCGCCAGGTCGACGAGGCGGAGCGCGAAACGCTCGAGCGCGCCACGCGCACGATCATCGAGCAGGTCGATTCGCTGAAAACCATGGTCAACGACTTCTCCGAGTACGCGCGCTCGGCGCAGATGCAGTCGCGCCCGGTGGACCTGAACGACCTCATCCGCGACGTGGTCGAGCTGTACAAGAATTCGCGCGGCGCCGGCGTGGTGCCGCTGCACCGCGGAACCAGAACCGGCAAGGGCAAGACCGCCCGCGCCGTCACCACCCGGCTCGAACTCGACGAGCATCTGCCGCCGATCCCGGCCGATCCCGGCCGGCTGCGCCAGGTGCTGCACAACCTGCTGCTCAACGCGCGCGACGCGATGACCGGCACGCCCCGGCCGGTGATCCGGCTCGGCACGCGCCTGGTGGGCGAGGACGGCCACCGCTTCGTGGAAATGACGGTGCAGGACAACGGCCCGGGATTCCCGGACGCGCTGCTGGCGCGCCTGTACGAGCCCTACGTCACGCACAAGGAAAAGGGCACCGGCCTCGGACTGGCCATCGTCAAGCGCATCGTCGAGGAACACGGCGGCAGCATCCGCGCCTACAACCTGAAGGAAGGCGGCGCCTGTGTCATTATCCGGCTGCCGGCCGGCACGGCGGCGGCCGGATCGCCGCCGGTTTCGCAAACAGCGCGGGGGGAAACGCAGGCATGAATCCCGGTTACATCCTGGTGGTGGACGACGAACCCGACATCCGCCGCCTGATGCAGGAAATCCTCGAGGACGAGCACTACCGCGTGACGGCGGTGGAGAACGCCGCGGCCGCGCGCGAGGCGGTGAAAAAGCAGCGCCCCGACCTGGTGCTGCTCGACATCTGGATGCCGGGCACCGACGGCATCAGCCTGCTGCGCGAATGGTCGCAGGCCGGTCCACTGGAGATGCCGGTGATCATGATCTCGGGCCACGGCACGGTCGAGACCGCGGTCGAGGCCACGCGCCTCGGCGCCTACGACTTCATCGAGAAACCCGTATCCATGGGCAAGCTGCTGGTGACCATCGAGCGTGCGCTCGAGAACGACAAGTTGCGCCGCGAGAACCTGCGCCTGCGCCGCCAGGCCGAACCCGCCGCCACGCTCACCGGCAAGAGCCCGGTCATGCAGCAGCTGCGCGAGAACATCGAGCGCATCGCGGCCAGCGAGGCCGGGGTGCTGATCACCGGCGAGGCCGGCAGCGGCAAGGCGGTGGCGGCGCGCTACCTGCACGCCCACAGCGCGCGCCAGGACGGCCCCTTCGTCGAGGTGAGCCTGACCGCGATCCCGCCGGCGCAGGCGGGCGCGCAGCTGTTCGGCCAGGAGAACAAGGGGGCGGTCACGCCCGGCTGTTTCGAGCAGGCCGCCGGCGGCACGCTGCTGCTCAATGAAATCGGCGGCCTGGATCTCGCCACCCAGGCGCGGCTGCTGGACGCGCTCGAGCAGAAGCGCTTCACCCGCGTCGGCGGCCATGAGTCCATCCCGCTCACGGCACGCGTCATTGCCGCCAGCGACCAGGACCTGCTCAAGGCGGTGGAGGAAAAGCGTTTCCGCGAGGACCTCTATTACCGCCTCAACGTCGTGCCCTTGCGCGTGCCGAGCCTGCGCGAGCACCACGAGGACGTGCCGGAGCTGATCAATTTCTACGTCAACTGGATGACCGACAACGAGCACCTGGCGTATCGCAAATTCACCACCGGCGCGCTCAACCTGCTGCGTAACTACTCCTGGCCGGGCAACGTGCGCGAGCTGCGCAACGTGGTGCAGCGATTACTGATCCTGCATCGCGGCGAGGAAGTCACGGAAGCCGAGGTCGAACAGACGCTCGGCGCGCCGGCGCCGGTATCGCCCGAATCCTGGCCGCCGACGCTGATGGAAATGCCGTTGCGCGACGCGCGCGACCAGTTCGAAAAGGCCTATCTGGAGCATCACCTGAAACGCACCGGCGGCAACGTCGCCGAGGTGGCGCGCATGGCCGGCATGGAACGCACGCATCTCTACCGCAAGCTCAAGCAGCTCGGCGTCAACCCCAAACCGCCCCGGGAATAGCATGGCGATCGTCGACAACCTGGAAGCCATGCTCGCGCGCGGCCAGGACTCGGCGCTGCTGCGCTACAGCCTCGGCGGCGAGTATCTGAAACTCGAGAAATTCGATGAGGCCGCCGAACACCTGCGCCAGGCGGTTTCGAAAGACCCGAAATATTCCGCCGCCTGGAAACTGCTCGGCAAGGCCCTGGCCGAGGCCGGGCGCAAGGACGAGGCGATCAGGGCCTACGAAGACGGGATCAAAGTCGCGGAGGAAAAAGGCGACAAGCAGGCGGCGAAGGAGATGACGGTTTTTCTTAAACGATTAAACAAAGTTTAAGCTGTGAATGAAAACGAAACGCAAGAAAGCCTCCAGAAAGCTCGCTAACAAAACTGCTAGTGATGCTTACCGGCGGTTACGACAGTTACGCGGTAAAGTAAAATTCAGCGTCACGCTGACAACACTACGAAATACCGACTGAAACCCTTCATCCACCGCGTCGTAAACGAAGCGCAAGAATCCAGGTGGCATCCGTCGGTCGTTTAATCGCCACAAGCTTCCATGCATTTACATTGGTATTTCCACGCATGGCGTTTGCCATCTTTGAGATCGATGGGTAAGTCTTGCCATTATAATTCAACATCTCTCCTTCAAGTCTTGCATATTTGTATTGGCCAAAATGCCGAACTCTAAATTCCGTTCCCGAAGGCAAGAAAAGAGATTCCCAAAATATTCCCTTCCCTCTGCTTTTTCCAACCACATCAAAGTCGTCCTTTGTTCTTTCAAGAAAATCCCACGTCACGTTTTCGATCACAGTGCTAACGCGATCAGGATATCTTTGTGCAATTGCTTGATAGAGCGCCGCAGGAATCGCAACGGCAACAAATTCATTTGCAGTCATCGAGGACATCTTTACTTTCTCCTTCACACTTTTTGAATTTCACTATTATGTCACTATATAAATCTATAAAACAAATATAATACATAGTTATTTGATTTATAAAATAATTTTTATTTATATCCAAAGTGGGAAAAACATGTTTCTCGCTACACTGCTTGGTACGATATCAAACAGAAGGGTTTTATTATTCAACCCCGCATGGCGCACCCGAGCACCGTAAGGCTTTGGGCGAGCGCCCGAAGGGGCGCAGACAGGATGTCTGCGCCTGCATCGCCGCGACAGGATTGTCGCGTCGAGGCAGCGCGGGTCCCAAAGCCGCGGAGCGCAGGACAGTGCGCCAT
>JBFMBB010000136.1:0-6955 GCA_040755435.1 Pseudomonadota bacterium
CGCGGCAGCACATCGGGCGCGCCGCGCCGTCAATGTCCACGCGAAAGTGACTGCCGGGCGGCACCGGCAGGCCGCAATGAAAACATTCCGTGGCGGCGGGTTCGGTGGCGGCAATCGCGGCGGGTGAGGACATGGGTGATAAGGGAGCCTCAGACGGTTGGCACAATGACCGGTCCGAAGCCGGCATTCTATCCGATTATGCCGCGCCGGGCCGTCCCGGTTCGGGGCGGATTTTCCTGACACCGGTCAGTTTCGCGTCAGTCTGTTGACCTGGATCAAAATTCCGCGCCCGGGAAGCGGCACAATATGCCCAGCGCGCCAGGCACGATGATCGTCGCCCGCCCGGCGACACATGCCATGGCCAGAAATTCCACCAACGTCATCCCGCTCTCGACCCGCAAGGTGGAGTGCCGGGATTGCACCCTGTTCCAGCTGTGCCTGCCGGTCGGCGTGGACCAGGCCGACCTGGACCTGCTCGACCGCATCATCAAGCGCCGCCGCCCGGTGAAGCGCGGCGAGCATCTGTACCGCGCGGGCGACGCTTTCGCGTCGATCTACGCCGTCAAGTCCGGTTCGTTCAAGACGTCCTATATCACCGAGGAGGGTCGCGAGCAGGTGACCGGGCTGCACCTGCCGGGCGAGCTGTTCGGCATGGACGCGATCCACTCGGGCCATTATTGCTGCTCGGCGGTGGCGCTGGAGCGCTCGAGCGTGTGCGAAATTCCCTTCGAGCAACTCGAGGAACTGGGCGCCCAGATACCCAGCCTCATGCGCCAGACCGTGCGCATCATGAGCAAGGAGATTCAGCGCGACAAGCGCGCCATGCTGATCACCAAGCACAGCGCCCCGGGGCGGCTGGCGGCGTTCCTGCTGGGTCTGTCCGAGCGTTATCGCGAGCGCGGTTTCGCCGCGCGGGATTTTCGCCTCGGCATGTCGCGCGTCGACATCGGCAACTTTCTCGGCCTCGCCGACGAGACGGTGAGCCGCCTGTTCACGCGCTTCCAGGAAGAGGGCCTGCTCGCGGTCGAGCGCCGCCATATCCGGCTGCTCGACCTGCCACGGCTGCAGGCGGTGGCGCGCGGCCAGTCCGAGCGCGCCTCGTCGAAGGTTTACATCGGCGCCGGCATGTATTCCGGGCCGGCGCGCAAGACGGAGGCGGAGGCGGAGCCGTTCCCGGCCTGGGATCGCTCCTATGAAATCGGCGTCGAAGCCATCGACCGCCAGCACCAGAGGCTGTTCGATATCGGCTACCGCTTTTACGACGCCTGCCGGCAACGCGCCCGCCATGCCCGCTTGCGCCGCATTTTCGACGAGCTGCTCGAGTACACGGCCTACCATTTCGCCGAAGAGGAGCGCCTGATGCAGCAGGTCGGCTACCCGGCGCTGTCGCAGCACCGCGCCAATCACGAGGAGCTGGTGGAGCTGGTGAATCACCACCGCTCGCGGCTCGCCGCCGCCGCGCCGCACGCCGAGCGCCAGGCGCTGGAATTCGTCCGCACCTGGCTGCGCGCGCACGTGTTGGACGCCGACAAGGACATCGGCGTGCACCTGGCGCGCCGCCACGCCCGCGGCGGCTGATCTCCCATCCATCTGGAACCCACGAAGGTGTGCTGCGCGGCCGCGAAGCGCACCGTAACGCTGTTCCCGGCCGTTCATAAAACGCCGCAATCCTGACCTGGGTCAGTGTTCGCCGCCACGCAAGGAACAAAATGGCGCCGAACGGAATGACGCTGCGCCCTGAATCGAGACCGGTCGAGTTCCGAGCGATGGATTCCAGTGACGAGATCATTATCGGAGGTATCATGAATACGACATCCCGCAAAAGCTGTATCGCCGGCGCGCTGCTGGCGCTCGGTATTGCCGCCGCCGGTTCCGCGCACGCGGTACAGGCCGGCGACTGGCTGATCCGGGGCGGCGCCGGCCACGTCGCGCCCACGGGCGAGAGCGGCACCGTGCCGGTGGTCGGCGGCAAGCTCGAGGCCGACAGCGCCACCAGCCTCGCGGTCAACTTCACCTACATGCTGAGCGACAACCTGGGCCTGGAGTTGCTGGGCGCGCTGCCGTTCAAGCACGACCTCACGCACGACAGCCTCGGCAAGGTCGGCGAGACCAAGCAGCTGCCGCCAACGCTGATCCTGCTGTACAACTTCGCCCCCCAGTCCGGGGTGCGGCCTTACGCCGGCATCGGCCTGAACTACACCACGTTCTTCAGCGAGAAGACCACGGGGGCGCTGGCCAACACCTCGCTCAAGCTGGACGATTCCTTCGGCCTCGCGGTCGAGGCCGGGGTGGACGTGGACATCAACAAGGACTGGTTCTTCAACGCCTCGCTGTGGCGCATGGACATCGACACCGAGGCGGAATCGTCGCTGCTCGGCAAGTTCGACGTGGCCATCGATCCCTGGGTCCTGTTCGTCGGCGTCGGCACGCGTTTCTGAGTATCGCGCACGGAGGAAATCATGCCCATCCTCGATCAGTTGTTCGGCACCTGGCTCGGCGCGTTGACGCTGCTGACCATCGGCTTCATCATCGGGATGGGCATTTTCCTGTTCCTGTTCGTGCGGCGACAGATGAACAAATGACGGAAGCATGAGACATGCCGCCATTCACTGCGCGCGTCGCGCATATCCGACCATCCAGCTTTGGTATGCGACGCCTGATGATTCCGGCCATATTGACGCACCCTGGCCTTTGCAGGAAACTTGCCGCGCAATCACTACAGCAGGTGGGAGATAAGCATGATCCTGAGTCACGTGTGGGGCTTGTTGTCGCATCCGGAAGAGGAATGGAAAACGATCCGGAAGGAAAACTGCACCATCGGCAAGTGTTACTGTTCCCACGTGCTGCTGCTGGCCGCGATTCCCCCGCTGGCCGGCTACATCGGCACCACCCAGGTCGGCTGGCAGGTGGTTTCGCGCGAGGTGCACAAGCTCACGCCGGAAAGCGCGCTGTGGATCGCGATCCTGTCCTACCTCACCATCCTGGCGGGCGTGTTCTTCATCGGCAAGATGATTCACTGGATGGGCAAGACCTACGGCGCCAAGCAATCGCTGCCGCAGTGCATCGCGCTGGCCGCGTACACGGCCACGCCGCTGTTTATCTCCGGCCTGATGCTGCTGTACCCGCTGCTGTGGCTGAACCTGCTGATCGGCCTGCCGGCGCTCGGCTACGCCGTGTATCTCCTGTACACCGGCGTGCCGATCGTCATGGGCATACCCGAGGAGCGCGGCTTTCTTTTTTCCACCGCGGTGCTGGCGGTGGGGCTGGTGACGCTGGTGGCGGTGCTGGTGGCCACCGTCATCCTGTGGGACATCGGCATCGGACCGGTCTATACCGGCTAGCATCGCGTCGCCGCTTTGGGTTTGATCTGGGTCAAGAAGCCGTCCATCGCTTCTTGGATATAGTCCAAACGCATTTTGACGGTAATACTCCGCGTTTCCGGCCGCACGAAGTGAAGGCAGTTTTTCTTTGTTCACCTGATAAATGAGTGGGAGACACATGGCCGCCCAACAGGACACGTACAACTACAAGGTCGTCCGGCAGTTCGCGGTGATGACCGTCGTTTGGGGCATCGTCGGGATGCTGGTCGGGGTGCTGATCGCCGCGCAGATGGCGTGGCCGGCGCTCAATTTCGACATCCCCTGGCTCACGTTCTCGCGCCTGCGCCCGCTGCACACCAACGCCGTGGTGTTCGCCTTCGGCGGCAGCGCGCTGTTCGCCACCTCCTATTACGTCGTGCAGCGCACCTGCCACGTGCGCCTGTTCAGCGACGGGCTCGCCGCCTTCACCTTCTGGGGCTGGCAGCTGGTGATCGTGTCCGCAGCCATCTCGCTGCCGCTCGGCATCACCACCACCAAGGAATACGCCGAGCTCGAGTGGCCGATCGACATCCTGATCACGCTGGTGTGGGTGGCCTACGCCGTGGTGTTCTTCGGCACCCTGGTCAAGCGCAAGGTCAGCCACATCTACGTCGCCAACTGGTTCTACGCCGCCTTCATCCTCACCATCGCCGTGCTGCACGTGTTCAACAGCGCGGCGCTGCCGGTGTCGTTCTTCAAGTCCTATTCGGCCTACGCCGGCGTGCAGGACGCCATGGTGCAATGGTGGTATGGCCATAACGCCGTCGGCTTCTTCCTCACCGCCGGTTTCCTCGGCATCATGTATTACTTCATCCCCAAGCAGGCGGAGCGGCCGGTGTATTCGTATCGTCTCTCCGTCGTGCACTTCTGGGCGCTGGCCTTCACCTACATCTGGGCCGGCCCGCATCACCTGCACTACACCGCGCTGCCGGACTGGACCCAGTCGGTTGGCATGGTGTTCTCGCTGATCCTGCTGGCGCCGTCCTGGGGCGGCATGATCAACGGCATCATGACGCTGTCGGGCGCGTGGCAGAAGCTGCGCACCGATCCCATCCTCAAGTTCCTGATCGTGTCGGTGTCGTTCTACGGCATGAGCACCTTCGAGGGCCCGATGATGTCGATCAAGACCGTCAACGCGCTGTCGCACTACACCGACTGGACCATCGGCCACGTGCATTCGGGCGCGCTCGGCTGGGTCGCCATGATCTCGATCGGCGCCATGTATTTTCTCATCCCGCGCCTGTTCGGGCGCCAGATCCACAGCGTCAAGCTCATCGAGACGCACTTCTGGATTTCCACCATCGGGATTGTTTTATACATCTCGGCCATGTGGATCGCGGGCGTGATGCAGGGCCTGATGTGGCGCGCGGTCAACCCCGACGGCACGCTGACCTACAGTTTCGTGGAATCGGTGCAGGCGATGCATCCGTTCTATATCGTGCGCACCCTCGGCGGCCTGTTCTTCCTGACTGGCATGCTGCTCATGGCGTACAACCTGTGGAAAACCATTGCCGGCGCCAAACCCGTCGAGGCGGCCATCCCCGCCCCGGCGGCGGCGCATTGAGGGAGAACGCGCATGGCAACCGGACATGAGAAAGTCGAAAAAAACGTCGGCCTGCTGATCGTCCTGACAGTGCTGGTGGTGGCCGTCGGCGGGCTGGTCGAGATCGTGCCGCTGTTCTTCCAGAAGTCCACCACCGAGGCGACGGCGGGCTTGAAGCCCTACCCGGCGCTGGAACTGGAAGGCCGCGACATCTACATCCGCGAATCCTGCATGGTGTGCCACTCGCAGATGATCCGCCCGTTCCGCGCCGAGACCGAGCGCTACGGCCATTACTCGGTGGCCGGCGAGTTCGTCTACGACCGCCCGTTCCAGTGGGGCAGCAAACGCACCGGGCCGGACCTGCACCGCGTCGGCGGGCGCTATTCGGACGAGTGGCACCGCGCGCACCTGATCAATCCGCGCGACGTGGTGCCGGAGTCGATCATGCCGGGCTATCCGTGGCTGGCGAAGAACAAGCTCGACGGCTCGCACGTCCAGAAGAAAATGCAGGTGCTGCGCACGCTCGGGCACCCGTACACCGACGACGACATCAAGAACGCCCCGGCGGCGCTGGAAGGCAAGACCGAAATGGACGCCCTGATCGCCTACCTTCAGGGGCTGGGCACGACCATCAAGGCGCGGAGATGACATGGACCTCGTGACCTTTCATTCATTCTGGACCGTGGCGCTGCTGATCCTGTTCGTCGGCATCGTCATCTGGGCCTACAGCTCGCGGCGCAAGCGCGGTTTCGACGAAGCCGCGCGGCTGCCCCTGGAAGATGACGACGCGGCCGCGCATTCTGCCGGAGACAAGCAACATGGCTGATTTCACGAGCGCTTTCTGGAACTGGTTCATCATCGTCCCGGTGGTCGGCGGCATCATCGCCATGTTCATTCTCAACCGCTGGATGACCAGCGGCCCGCGCCTGAAGGAGGGCGAAAAGGCCAAGCCCATGGGCCACGTGTGGGACGAGGACCTGCAGGAGCTGAACAACCCGCTGCCCAAGTGGTGGCTGAACATGTTCTACGTCACGCTGGTGTTCGGCATCGGCTACCTGGTGCTGTACCCGGGCCTCGGCAACTACGCCGGCGCGCTGGGCTGGACCCAGAAGGGGCAGTACGAAGGCGAGATCGCCAACGCCGACAGGCAGTTCAACCCGCTGTACGAGCAATACCTGAAGGAAGATCTTAAATTGCTCGCCGCCAACCCCGAGGCGCTCAAGACCGGCGCGCGCCTGTTCGTGAACTATTGCACCGGCTGCCACGGTTCCGATGCCGGCGGCGGACCGGGCTATCCCAACCTGCGCGACGAGGACTGGCTGTACGGCGGCGATCCGCAGACCATCAAGGCCTCGATCATGAACGGCCGCACCGGCGCCATGCCGCCGTGGGGCGCGGCGCTGGGGCCGGAAGGCACGGCCAACGTGGCCGAATACGTGCTGTCACTCAGCGGGCGCAGCGTGAACGAGGCCGTGGCCGCTCTCGGCAAGGAAAAATTCCAGCAGCTGTGCGTGGCCTGCCACGGCGCCGACGGCAAGGGCATGCAGGCCCTGGGCGCGCCCAACCTGACCGATAACGTCTGGCTCTACGGCGGCTCCAAGCAGCGCATCATGGAGAGCATCGAGAAGGGCCGTTCCGGCCGCATGCCGGCGCATGCCGAATTCCTCGGCGAGGCCAAGGCGCACCTGCTGGCCGCCTACATCTACAGCCTGTCGCATCCCGTCGCGGGGGGCAGCACGGAGAAACCCTGAAGCCGGAAATTCTTGTAGGGTGTGCTGAGCGTCAGAAATGTAGGTTGGGGTGAGCGAAGCGAACCCCAACAGCAAGCTTTAAACCTTGTTGGGGTTCATTTCATTCACCCCAACCTACGAAGAGATCAGGATGCAGGGTGGGCGATGCCCACCCTGCGAAATTTGTGTAGGTTGGGTTGAGCGCAGCGAAACCCAACAAACATCTGAGATCAGCTTCAAATGAAACCGATTGCCCGTGATGAGGAGGAAGAGGAGAAGGGCAGCGAAAAAACAAACGGTATAGACCAAAAACCGAAACGCAT
>JBFMBB010000137.1:0-6943 GCA_040755435.1 Pseudomonadota bacterium
CGATGGCCACGGTGTCGCCGGCCTTCGTCACGGCGCGCAGGCACAGGCTCAGCGCCTCCTGGCAGCCGCTGGTGGTGACGATGTCCTCGGGCGAGAGCGTGCAACCGGCGTCGAGCGCGCGGCGCGCGATCTGGCGGCGCAGCTCCGGGCTGCCGGGCGGAAAGTCGTAACCGTCGCCTTTCTCCGTGTTGCGCCGCGCGATGCGCGCGAGAATGCCGTTCAGGATTCTGGTCGGCAGCAGGCTCGGGTGCGGCGCGGCCACGCCCAGCTGCAACACCTCCGGGTCGCGCGAAGCGCGCAGCACCTTGAGCGCCAGCGCGCTCACGCTCACGGCGGTGGGGGATGAGCCGGGCCGGGAGATCTCCGGCTGCGACGGCGGTTGCCACAAGCGCGTACGCACGTAGTAACCCGATTGCGGCCGCGCCTCGAGCACGCCGCGTGATTCGAGCCGCCGGTAGGCCTCGACCACGGTGGAGATGCTGACGTCGAGCTGGTCGCTCAGGCGCCGCACCGAGGGCACACGCTCGCCCTGGCGGTACACGCCGCTTGCGACCTGTTCCTGGAGTTTCTGCGCCACCTGTTCGTAGAGCATGGCATCGTTGTCCGACGCCGCCGGCGCGCGCGGTTTGTGCCGTGTCGCTGTTGCCATGACAGTTGCCTCCGGGTTCGGGCAATACAGTTTATTGGTTCGATATAACTGTATCGCTTCAAAATATACCAGCGTGAATCTGTACTGACCAGCCTAGCCGGCCTAGGCTGTGCCTGTCAAATCCGGGAGAAGCACCATGCATCACGACAACGATCTGCATGAAGTCATGCGTGTCGGCGTCCGCCGCACGGGCAGCGGCGCCATCGACACCGCATACTACCAACAACACGCGCTGGCCCTGCGCGCGGGTTTCGTGCGCGCGGTCATCGGCTGCCTGCTGCGCGGCGGACGCCGCGCCTGGGATTGCATCAGGACGAAACTCCAGGAGCGCGGCACGCGGCGGGCGCTGTCGGGACTGTCCTCGCGCGAACTCAAAGACCTGGGACTGGCGCGCAGCGACTTCGACGCGCTCGGCGACGGCAGCTATTTCAGCGATGCGACACGCTATGCGCGCAGCCGCGAGCGCCAGAGGAAATGCGCATGAACGAGCCCTTGTGCTGGCTCAACGGCGAGCTGCTGCCGGCGCGGGCGGCCTGCGTGCCGGTGCTCGATCACGGCCTGTTGTACGGAGACGGGGTGTTCGAGGGCATCCGCTTCTATCACGGCCGGGCCTTCCGGCTGGCGGCGCACCTCGACCGGCTGGAACGCTCGGCCACCGCCATCCGCCTGATGCTGCCATACGAGCGCCATGCGCTCAGCGCAGCCGTCGACGCCACCATCGCCGCCTGCGGGATGTCGGAAGGTTACCTGCGCCTGGTGGTGACGCGTGGAGCGGGACGGCTCGGGCTCGATCCGGTCTCGTGCCGGCAACCGAACGTGTTCATCATCGCTGACGAGCTGGCGCTGGTGAGTGAACCCGTGCGCGCACAGGGCGCGCGCGTCATCATCGCCGCGACGCGCCGCATCGCTGCGGACGCGCTCGATCCGCGCATCAAGTCGCTGAATTACCTGAACCACATCCTGGCGCGGCTCGAGGCGAGCCAGGCCGGCGTTGACGAGGCGATATTGCTGAATGCCCAGGGTCGCGTGGCCGAGGGCACGGCGGACAACGTGTTCGTGGTGCGCGACGGCGTGCTGCTGACGCCACCCGTGGGCGATGGCGCGCTCGAGGGCATCACGCGCGCGGCCGTGCTCGAGCTTGCCGCGGCCGGCGGCATCCCGTGGGCCGAGCGCAGTCTCGGCACCTTCGACTTGTACACGGCCGAAGAATGTTTCCTCACCGGTACCGGCGCCGAGCTGATCCCGGTGCGCGAAGTGGACGGGCGTGCCGTGGGCGCCTGCCCGGGGCCGGTTTTCCGGCGGTTGCGCGTGGCATTTCACGGGCTGGTGGAGCGCGAAACAACCGTGACGGAGAGGGGTATAAGTAACCTGCCCGCGATGCGGCCGCTCTAGGCTGATCCACCGGCGTACGGTCCGGTTCAGGGGTTTGCGGTTCTTCCCTGTTGCCGCACGGCGTTTTGCGGAACAATAGGGCCGTCATGAAAAAGCCCCGCCAGGTCGCGGCGATCCCGCTGCGCCAACCGCTCTACCGCGGCGAGCGGCGGCTGCGCATCGCGCTCGTGGGCATGCCCAACAGCGGCAAGAGCACGCTGTTCAGCGCCGTGTCCAGCACCTCGATCCACACCGGCGAGCTCGGCGGCACGCACCGCGCCTACAACGAATGCGCGGTGCAGATCGGGCTGGACGAGGCGCGCGTGGTCGCGCTGCCGAGCATCCAGACGCTGCACGACCTGCCGCCCGACGACCTGGTGGCGCTGCAATACCTGCTGTGGGGCGACGAGCCACCGCCGGTGAAGGTGCACGAGCCCGGCGCTCCGCCGGCCCCGTTCGCCCCGCCCGACGTGATCATCCAGGTCATCGACGCGACCGCGCTGGCGCGACACCTCGAGCTCACCCTGGAACTCAGCCAGTTGGGACGGCCGATGGTGATCGCGCTCAACATGATGGACGAGGCCCGGAACAAGGGGTTGCACATCAAGCCCGCGGCGCTGAGCCGGCAACTGGGCATGCCGGTGGTGCCGACGGTGGCGCTGATGGGGCAGGGCATCGCCAGGCTGTTCAAGACCGCGGTCGAGGCGGTGCGCGGCAAGGCCTGTCCGCTGCCGCAACCCGCGAGCAAACACCTGTGCGAAAAACTCCAGCCGCTGAGCCAGGCGCTCAACCGGCCCGAGATCCAGGCGGCGTTCCGCGTGCCGCATCCGTTGCTGGTGATGCAGCTGGCGCAGAACGACGGCTACTTCCGCGCCGAGATGCAGCAGCACTTTCCCGGACTGATGCCGCAACTGATGCAGCTGCGCGCCGCCGCCGAGCAGGCGCTGCCGCGCCCGCTGGCCGAAGAACTGCATGCCGACCGGCATCACCGCGCCGCCATGCTGTACGAGTCGGTCACGCGCCTCGGCGCGCCGCACCCCGGCCGCGGCTGGCGCTACTGGCTGGACGAACTGTTCCTGCATCCGCAGTGGGGCCTGCTCGGCAGCCTCGCGGTGTTCGCCGTGGTGCTGTTCGTGGTGTTCGAGGTCAGTGTCTGGATCGACTCCCTGACCTCGGCGCGGCTGGTCGAGTGGGTGTCGGCATGGCAGCCGCAATCGACCGGCGGCGTGATCGGGCGCGCGGTGGCGGACGGCCTCATCGGCCTGATCGGCATCGTGGTGCCGTACATGATCCCGCTGGTGCTGTTGCTGGTGGCGCTGGAGGAATCCGGCATCATGCAGCGCATCGCCTTCGTCGTGGACCGCGGCTTCCACCACCTCGGCTTGCATGGCGGGGTCGCGGTGCCGTTCCTGACCGGGCTCGGCTGCAACGTGCCGGCGCTGTCCGCGGCCTCGCGCGTCACCCGCGGGCGCGAGCGCCTGATCGCCTCGCTGCTGATCACCTTCGTGCCGTGCTCGGCGCGCTCCGCCATCATCCTCGCGCTGGCCGGCAAATACCTCGGCGGATTCGGGGTGTTCGCGATCTTCCTGCTGAGCATGATCGTGATCGCGCTGCTGGGGAAGTTTCTCACGCGTCGTTATCCCGAGAGTGGTCCCGGTCAGGTGCAGGAGATCCCGTCCTATGCACTGCCGCGGCTCGCCACGCTGCTGCCCGCGACCTGGGAGCGCACCCGCGACATTCTCACGATTGTGACGCCCCTGCTGGTCGGCGGCAGCGTGGTGCTGGCCTTGCTGGCGCACGTCGGCGCCGACGACGTTATCAATACCGCGCTCACGCCCATAACCTCATGGTGGCTCGGCCTGCCGGCGCTGCTCGGCGTGCCGATCCTGTTCGGCATCCTGCGCAAGGAGCTGTCGCTGCTGATGGTGTACCAGGCGCTCGGCACCTTCGATATCGGCGCACATCTGGACTGGGTGCAGATCATGACGTTTCTGATTTTTCTCACCTTCTACTTCCCGTGCGTGTCGACCTTCGCGGTGATGCTCAAGACCATCGGCCGCCGGCAGGCGCTGGCGTCGGTGTCGCTGTCGATCGGCGTGGCGCTGGTCATCAGCGGCATCATCCGTTGGGCATTGATCGGGGTTCAGCAGCTCGGCGCCTGACCCGGGATGATGTTTTGTCTGTCATTCCCGCGCAGGCGGGAATCCAGTAAAGTGCAGGCAATACCGTCAGCGGAGGACACTCCATGAAGCACCTCACTCGCACCTTCTTCACCGGCCTGGCCGTGACGTTGCCGGTGGCGGCGACCATCTACTTGCTGTACTGGGCGGTGCTTGCAACCGAGCGCACGCTCGACGGCCTGTTGCGCTTCGTGCTGCCGAAGGTGGCCTATTTTCCCGGCATGGGGCTGGCGCTGGGCGTGGTGCTGGTGTTCCTCGTGGGCCTGCTGATGCGCAGCTGGGTCGCGCGAAAAATACATTCCCGGATCGAAAAGCTGATGTACCGTCTGCCGGTGGTCAAGACGGTGTACGGCGCGCTGCGCGACTTCACCGAATTTCTCTCGCGGCCGCAGAAGCAGGGCGCGCAGCAGGTGGTGCTGGTGCGCCTCGGCGATACCGACCTGCGCGTCATGGGATTCGTCACGCGCGACGATCTCGCCGGCCTGCCGACGAACATGAGCGAGCCCGGGATGATCCTGGTGTACCTGCCCATGAGCTATCAGGTCGGCGGCTACACCGTGCTGATGCCGCGCGCCGCGGTGCAGCCGGTGGACATGTCGTTCGAGGAGGCCATGCGCTTCACCCTGACCGCGGGCTTGAGTGTTCCTGTAGCCAAAGGGGCGCATGAATAATCGAGCCCGATTCCTTTAATTGACTCGAACAAGGATGCGAATCATGGCTGATGATAAGGCGCTACCGGCAAAATTCATGTTTACCCTGACAAGCTTCGGGCAGGATCCCGATCGCGTGGCCATCCCGCTGTCACTGGGGAATACGGCACTGGCATTGGGTCACGACGTGGTGCTGTGGCTGACGCTGGAAGGCGTCATGCTGGCCAGGCCCGGCGCCGCCGATGCAATCATTCCCAAAAGCTTCCCGCCGGTGAAAGAGTTGCTGGCCGCCTTCATCGAAGGTGGTGGCCGCATCGGAGTCTGTCCGCCTTGCGCAAAGGTGCACGGCGTAACGGATGACATGAAGATAGACCAGGCGGAATGGATGGGGGCGGCTGCCATGCTGGAGATCGCGCAGGGCCGGACCACCCTGTCGTTTTGAGATCTTGAATGAAATGAAATCCGGAGAAGCCGCGCTTGCTCGGGCCCCGGTTAATTCTTGACCGGATCAGAAGCGTAGTCCGTCCCCCTGCAACTCCAGCTGTCTCGCCGTGTCAGGCGATCTGTCCCACCAGCGCGGCCAGCGAGCGGGCCGGGCGCACCTCGGGCGTCACGTCGTAGCCCAGCAGCTTGCCGATCTGGCTGGTGGAGAACATGCCGATCACGCGCTGCGCCTGCGTGGCCATGTCCGTCTCCACCACCAGCGCGTGCTGGCGGTTCTGGGTGTTCAGGGTTTCGATGATGTCGCCCACGCGCGCGTCGCGCACGGCCAGCGCGTCGAGCGCGCAGATGTCCGGTTGCGGCGTCATCACCATCGCCACGGTGATCTCGGCGCGCAGCGCCCGCGTCTGCTGGATGATCTGGATCGGCCGCTCGCCCATGATGTCCTTCGCGGTGATGAGGCCGATGATCTGGTCGCCCTCGTTCATCACGAACAGCAGGCGCACGCCGGCGGTTTTCATTTTCATGAGGGCCGTGTCGATGGCGACCTCGGGGCGCGTGGTGACCGGGTGCACGGTTTTGAAACTGGTCATCACCGCCATCGCGGGACTTTCGGGCTTCAGAATTTCCGGCGGTGCGGTCGGGTGCCCCAGCGTCGACTGCGGCTTGAGCGTGACGCAGCGGATGGTTTCGAATGAGTAGGGCATGGAAAGCCTCCTTCATCGTGTTTCGTTATTTTCCCTGCCCGCCCATGTTACGCCTTGTGCGCGCCAGGCCAAGAATTTCCGTATGGATTGCATGTGTATCGCCAAGGGGGTAGAGAGCATTTGCCGCGAATATTCAGCGTTCTCTGACTCCGGCTTTTCGCGTGGCTGCAGATTGAACCCGGCTCCCTTAATCCGGCGATCGGAGGAGAATAAGCGGAATATTCGGGCCCGACACCTTGCTGGCAAGGAAGGAGAAGCGCATGAATATCCTGATGGTTGGCGTCACGCGCGGCATTGGACGACAGCTGCTGGAGCAGGCCCTGGCATCCGGGCATGCCGTCACCGCCCTGGTGCGCAATCCGCGCCGGCTGGCGCTGACGCATGAGCGGCTCAGGGTGGTCGCGGGCGACATCCGCGATGCCGATGCGGTGGCGCTCGCCATGATCGGTCAGCAGGCAGCGTGCTGCACCATCGGCGTCAGGGCGCCGTGGCCGCGGGTGACGGTGTTCTCGAAAGGAACCGCTAATTTGCTGCTGGCGATGAAAAAGGCCGGGGTCCGGCGCCTGATCTGCGTCACCGGCATCGGCGCGGGAGACAGCAAGGGACACGGCGGCTTTATTTATGACACTCTCATTCTCCCGTCCCTGTTCCGGACCGTGTACGCGGATAAAAACCGCCAGGAAGCGCTGATGAAGGCCAGCGGTGCGGACTGGACCATCGTCCGGCCCGGCTTTCTCAGCAACGGCCCGCTGACGAAAAATTACCGCATCCTGACCGACCTGACAGGGGTGACCGCGGGCCGGATTTCCCGCGCCGACGTCGCGCACTTCATCCTGCAAGAGCTGGAAGCGAGGCAATATCTGCGACAGACGCCCTTGCTGACTTACTGAATCCGGTTAAACTGGAAATCTGGCCTGAACTCATTTCAAAATACCCTGTAGGTTG
>JBFMBB010000138.1:0-6915 GCA_040755435.1 Pseudomonadota bacterium
GTTAAGGTTGCGTCTCGTCGACCACCTACTAATATGAGGTGGGGTGCCAAGAAAAACCGACTGGGAGGGGTAGTTATTTTGATGAAATCGACAAGGATTCTGGCCGGCGCGGCGGTTATCGCCGGCATTGTTTTCGCCACGTCTCACGTCACTTCGAACGCCAACGTCACCTCGACGGCACCGGCGGAGAAAGAACCGGCTGCGTCATACATCCCGGCGGCGGATATCATCGAGTACGGCCAACCCAACCGGCTTTCCCTGCAGTCGGGCGTGGCCATGATCGTGGACGAGCGCGAGGGCGTCATGCTCTACGGCCGCAACATCGAGCGCCAGCGTCCCATCGCCTCCCTGACCAAGCTCATGACGGCGCTGGTCATCCTCGAATCCGGCGTGACGCTCGACGAACCGATCAAGGTCACGCGCGAGGACCGCGACCGCCTGCGCGGCACCAAATCGCGCCTCGGCTTCAATGGCGTGTTCACACGTCACGACCTGCTGTATGCCGCGCTCGGCGCTTCCGACAACCGCGCCGCTGCGGCGCTGGCGCGCACCTTCCCCGGCGGCGAAGAGGCCATGTTCCGCGCCATGAACGAGAAGGCGCAAAAACTCGGCATGACACAGACGCGCTTCGTGGATTCGAGCGGACTGGACAACGGCAACGTTTCGACCGCCAACGACCTGGTGCGGCTGGTCGAAGCGACGCAGAAGCACGGGCTGATTCACACCATGACCACCACGCCGACGTTCCGCGTCACCGACCGGAACACGGGACGCCAGATCGCGTTTCGCAATACCAATCGCCTGGTGCACCGCCAGAGCTGGGACATCGCGCTCAGCAAAACCGGTTACACCGCCGCCGCCGGCAATTGCCTGATCATGCAGACCACCATTGCCGAACGCCCGCTCACCATCGTGCTGCTCAACTCCTGGGGCAAGCTCAGCCGTTATGGCGACGCGCGCCGCATCCAGCAGTGGCTGGAAAAGGCCGAGCGCCGCGTGCCGCCGATCGTCACCGCCAGCGCCTCCACCACTTAATTAGATCAGTATCTCCCAAAAACAGCCCGGCATGCCGGGCTGTTTCGTTTGTGCCATCCGCCGGGAATTCTTCCTCCGACGCAATCAGGGTACATTACGCTATCCACGATCTGCTATCCGGAGACTGCCGATGGACGTCCTTGAAGCGATACGCCGCCGCGCCTCCACGCGCGCCTATCTCGACAAAGCAGTGGAGCGCGCCACGGTCGAGGCGATCCTGGAGACCGCGCGCTGGGCGCCCTCCGGCACCAACGCCCAGCCGTGGCAGGTCGTGGTGGTCACGGGTGAAACCAAACGCAAGATCAGCGCGGCGCTGCTGGCGGAGCGCCAGGCCGGCCGCCCGGAAAATCCCGATTATTCGTACTACCCGAAACACTGGGTCGAGCCCTACAAGTCGCGCCGCGTCGCCTGCGGGCTGGCGCTCTACCAGGCCATGAAAATCGGGCGTGATGACAAGGACGCGCGCCTCAAGGCCTGGAACAACAACTACTCCTTCTTCGGCGCGCCGGTGGGGCTGCTGTTCTTTCTCGACCGCGCCATGGAAAAAGGTTCCTGGATCGACATGGGCATGTTCATCGAGAACGTGATGCTGGCCGCGCTCGGGCACGGCCTTGCCACCTGCCCGCAGGCCGCGATCGCGGAGTATCCCGACATCGTGCGCAGCATTGTGAACGTCCCCGACTCCCGCGCCCTCGTCTGCGGCATGGCGCTCGGCTGGCCCGATGCGAACGCGCCGGTGAACAACTACCGCACCGCGCGCGAACCGGTGGCCGGTTTCACCGTCTGGCATGACTAAAATCTGTTTCGAAAATTATTTCGATGTAGGTTGGGGTGAGCGCAGCGAACCCCAACATGCATACGGGCCATGTTGGGGTTCGGCACACTACGCCTCACCCCAACCTACGGTGTATTTTGAGATGGGTTCCAGCGGCGCCAACTTCGCATGAAAGTCCTCGTCCTCGGCAGCGGCGTGATCGGCGTCACCAGCGCCTGGTATCTGCGGCAAGCCGGCCACGAAGTCACGGTGGTGGACCGGCAGGCCGCGCCGGGGCTGGAAACCAGCCAAGCCAACGGCGGCCAGGTGTCGTGGGGCGCGGGCACGCCGTGGGCCGCGCCCGGCATCCCGCTCAAGGCGCTGCAATGGATGCTGCGCCCGCATTCGCCGCTGGTGCTGCGCCCGCGTCTCGATCCGGCCCTGTGGCGCTGGCTGTTCAAAATGCTCGGCAACTGCACCGCCGCGCGCTACGCCATCAACCGCGAACGCATGCTGCGACTGTCGCGCTACAGCCACGCATGCCTGAAAGCGCTGCGACAGGAAACCGGCATCCGTTACGACGAGCACATGACCGGCATCCTCGAAGTGTTCCGCGCCGAGCGTGATCTCGACGACGCCATGCGCGATGCCGCCCTGCTGCGCCAATGGGACGTGGATTGCCGCCTGCTCGACCGCGCCGGGTGCGTGGCACAGGAGCCCGCATTGCACCCGTCGCAGCACAAAATCATCGGCGGCCTGCACTTCCCGGGCGACGAATCGGGCGATTGTTTTGAGTTCACCCAGGCGCTGGCGAAGCTGGCCGAAGCGCGGGGCGTGAGCTTCGCGCTCAACACCCGCATCGAGCGGCTCGAAGCCGACGGCGACCGCCTCGTCCGTGTGCATACCGACCGGGGTGCGCTGACGGCGGATGCCTGCGTGCTCGCCTGCGGCAGCTACACGCCGCTGCTTGCGCGCCCGCTCGGCATCCAATTGCCGGTGTACCCGGTCAAGGGTTATTCCATCACCGTGCCGCTCGCGGCTGCCGCGGCGGCCCCGGCCGGAAGTGTGACTGATGTTACATACAAGGTCGTGATCTCGCGCCTCGGCGACAAGCTGCGCGGCGCGGGCACCGCGGAACTCGCGGGCTACGACCTGTCGCTGCCGTCTTCGCGGCTCGCCACCCTCCGGCACGTGCTGGCCGACCTGTTCCCCGGCGCCGCCGACCCGGCGCGGGCCCAGCCGTGGTGCGGGTTGCGGCCGATGACGCCGGACAATCCCCCGGTTCTCGGTATAACCCCATATAAAAATTTGTTTCTCAACACCGGCCACGGCACCCTCGGCTGGACCATGGCCTGCGGCTCGGGAAAAATTCTGGCCGACCTCGTCTCGGGCCGCGCTGCCGACATCGACCTCAGCGGCCTCGACCTCGCCCGCTTTGCCTGACAGGGAATGAGTCGGAGGCTGGCCGCGTCTCTATTCCCGATGCCGGGACGGACCCGGCTGCGCAGGGGGAGAGACCCATGGTCAGGAAATTCATTGATTGCCGCGATGTTCCGGAAGTCCGGTGCACGGTAGCCATCTTCGCGGAAAGCGAGGAGGAACTGCTGGAAGCCGCGATCCAGCATGCCGTCAGCGCCCATGGCTGCATGGACACGCCCGAACTGCGGGAAAGGCTGCGCCAGCTTTTTAAAATCGAGAAGCGCCGCGCCATCTGCGGCTGACCCTCTTCTGCAAAGTGCCGGCTCGTTGGCACGCATTTTGACCTGAAGTCCTCAAGCTGTGTCGAAGATTCTGACAACTTGTCAGAGCCGCCCTCCGCGTCATTCCATCAAGAACAAAACTAAAGTTACAAAACGTGTTGCTTGACACACTTCCCTTGCGGATTAAGCTTGGTACAGGACTCACGAAACGGATGTGGGGGGTCCTGAACAAGCTGGTCTTTTCCGAAAGTTGAACTCGAAACAATAAAATGGAGGAGCCATGATCAGGAAGTTCATAGACTGCCGAGATTTTCCCAGCGAAGTTAACTGCACAGTCGCCATCTTCGCCGACAGCGAGTCGGAACTGATAGAAGCCGCCGTGCAGCACGCCATCACCGTTCATGGGCACGAAGACACGCCGGAGCTGCGTGCACACTTGATGCGGGCAACCAAGATCGAAAGGCGGCGCGCGGCCTGAGCGCAGCGCCGCGGGGGGTCTAGTCCGCGGTGTGAACCAGTTCCGCGGCGCGCGTCAGCGCCGTGCGGCCGAAACGCGTCAGGATCCAGTCGCTGGCGGTATCGAGCCGGACGTTTTTCTCCCGCGCCGGCTCGCTGAACAGGTCCGTCTGCCGTGACTCGGCATCCTCGAAACCGCTCACGCTGAACCCCAGCAGGCGCACACCGCGATGCCGCAGCGGGAGGTTTGGCAGCAGCAGGGCCAGGCCGGTGTCCCACAGTTCCTGTGTCACGTCCGTGGACTGCGGCAGGGTGCGCGAGCGCGTGATGGTGCGGAAATCGGCGAAGCGGATTTTCACGATGACGACGCGCCCACGCAGATGGTTGCAGCGTAACCGCGTGGCCACCTGGCGCGTCAGGTCCAGCAGCCAGCCGCGCAAGGCCTCGGCGTCGGTGATGTCCTCGGCGAACGTGGTCTCGTGCGAGATGGATTTGGCCTTGTGGTCCGGCACCACCGCGCGCGCATCGCGCCCGTGCGCCAGTTCCCACAGCGTTTCGCCCCAGCTCCCGAACAACTCCCCGAGAAACGCCGGCGTGCGGGCGCGCAATTCGCCGATGGTGCGGATGCCGTGCTTGTGCAGGCTGCGTTCGCCGACCTTGCCCACGCCCCACAGCTTAGACACCGGGAGCCTGTCGAGGAAGGCCTGCACCCCGGCCGGATTCACCTCGAGAAAACCGTCCGGCTTCCCGGCCTCGCTGGCGATCTTGGCCAGGAACTTGTTGTGCGCGATGCCGACCGAGGCGGTGAGCCGGAGCTCGTCGCGGATCTCGCGCTTGATGCGCCGCCCGATTTCGGTGGCGTCGCCGAACAGCCGGTGGCTGTGCGTGACATCCAGAAACGCCTCGTCGAGCGACAGCGGCTCCACCAGCGGCGTGTATCGGTGAAAAATATCGCGGATCTGCTGCGAGACCTGGGCGTAATAGGTGTGACGCGGCGGAAGGACGATCAGCTTGGGACAGAGGCGCTTGGCCTGTGACGTCGGCATGGCGCTGTGGATGCCATTGCGCCGCGCGGTGTAATTCGCCGCCGCCACCACCCCGCGTTTGTCGGGATTGCCGCCGACGACCATCGGCTTGTCGCGAAGGCCCGGGCGATCCCGCTCCTCGATGGAGGCGTAGAACGCATCCATGTCGATGTGCAGGATCATCTATTACGGTTCAGCCTGCGGGAATAACGGGTCATGTTGGACGTGCATCGTAACACGGGCACGTAATGAAATGTACGCCCCCGGAATGAATGTCCGACAGGCTATGCGCGTCTGCCGACAGGATGGCGCGTGATACGCGCCCTGCATCTATTCTTGTCATTCCCGCGAAAGCGGGACAAAAATCGCCGGGAGCGATTTTTGAACCAGCCGAAGGCTGGCCCGAAGGGCGGAATACAGGGATGTATTCCGTAATCCAGTCAATGTAGGTTGGGGTGAGCGTAGCGAACCCCAACATTCGGGCGTCCGTGTTGGGGTTCGGCGTTCCGCCTCACCCCAACCTACATAAAATATTCTTGTAGGGCGCGTATCACGCACCGCGTCTCAATATCAGCGCCGTTTGCCGGTTCCCGTCGGGCTGCCGGGATGCAGCGTCCGGGGCGGGCGCCGGCCTTTATGTGCACCGGGCTTCTTCTTGTCGAAGCGCGGCAGGCCGGTGTGCTGGGTGGCGAAGCGCTTGGCCCCGCGATGGCCTTCGTGCACCTGTCCGGTCCCGGCCGGCTGGTAGCTCGGGATCAGCTGGTGCTTGCCCGAACCGATGAGGTCGGCCCGGCCCATGCGCCGCAGCGCCTCGCGCAGCATCGGCCAGTTGTTGGCGTCGTGGTAGCGCAGGAAGGCCTTGTGCAGGCGGCGCTGTTTCAGCCCCTTCGGGATGTACACCCCTTCGCTGTTCTTCGTCACCTTGCGCAGCGGGTTCTTACCGGAGTGGTACATGGCGGTCGCGGTCGCCATCGGGCTCGGCAGGAAGGCCTGCACCTGGTCGGCGCGGAAGCCGTTCTGCTTCAGCCACAGGGCCAGCTCCAGCATGTCCTCGTCGGTGGTGCCCGGATGCGCCGCGATGAAATAGGGAATCAGATACTGTTCCTTGCCCGCCTCCCGGGAATATTTGTCGAACAGCTCTTTGAACTTGTAGTACGCCCCCATCCCCGGCTTCATCATCTTGGTGAGCGGGCCCTCGCGTAAATGCTCGGGCGCGATCTTGAGATAGCCGCCGACGTGGTGTTGCACCAATTCCTTGACGTACGCGGGCGACTGAACCGCAAGGTCGTAGCGCACGCCGGAGCCGATCAGCACCTTCTTGATGCCCGGCAGCTCGCGCGCGCGTTTGTACAAATGCACCAGCGGCGCATGGTCGGTAATCAGGTTCTGGCAGATGTCGGGGTACACGCACGACGGCTTGCGGCAGGCGGATTCGATGTCCTTGCTCTTGCAGTGCAGGCGGTACATGTTGGCCGTCGGTCCGCCGAGGTCGGAGATCACGCAGGTGAAGCCGGGCACGCTGTCGCGGATGGTCTCGATCTCGCGGATGATCGACTCCTCCGAGCGGTTCTGGATGATGCGCCCCTCGTGCTCGGTGATGGAGCAGAAGGTGCAGCCGCCGAAACAGCCGCGCTGTATCGCGATGGAAAAACGGATCATCTCATAGGCCGGAATCTTGGCCTTGCCGTAGGCCGGGTGCGGCAGGCGCTTGTAGGGCAGCTCGTAGATGCCGTCCATTTCCTTCGTCGTGAGCGGCAACGGCGGCGGGTTGAGCCACACGTCGCGCTCGCCGTGGCGCTGCACCAGTGCGCGGGCGTTGCCGGGGTTGGTTTCGAGATGCAACACGCGCGAGGCGTGGGCGTACAGCACCGGATCGTTCGCCACCGCCTCGAACGCCGGCAGGCGGATGACGGTCTTCTCGCGATCGAGTTTCGGCGGGCGTTTG
>JBFMBB010000139.1:0-6899 GCA_040755435.1 Pseudomonadota bacterium
GGCAGCACGGGGTTGTTGTTGCTCATCAGCGCCTCGCCCGCGCCGCGGAACGGCGCGGTCGCCATCACCAGCGTTCCCAGCATGCCGAGCAGCAGCGCCAGCCGGCCGGCGCCGAGGAAGCGCGGCGTGGAATTGAGGCTCCACAGCACGCCGCCGAAGGCAAGGAACCACACCAGCACCGACAGGTCTACGTGCACCACCAGCGCGGTGTGGAAAAAATCGGTCCACGGGAAAAAATCCTGGGTGTAGGGCGTGCGCGCCAGCACCAGCAGCACCGAGAACACGCCCGAGACCAGCAGCGACACCAGCCCGAGCAGCAGCCAGCCGCGCGCCAGGTCGCGGCGCGCGTCGTCGGGGATCGGAAGGGAGAATTCCATAATTATTTATTGGCCACAGAGATCACAGAAAACACAGAGATTATTCTGGGAATGTTTTTAACTCTGTGTGCTCTGTGGTCTCTGTGGCAAAAACAATTATTTAAACACGAACCCGCCGGCGCGCGGATTGAAATCCACCACGAACACCTGGCCCGGCGCGACGGTCACGTCCGCCTCTTTCGTGTAGTTGAAGTCCGGCACGCGCACGCTGTCCTTCAGGCGCGCGCGCAAACGATGCGGTCCCGCCGGCACCGGGAAGCGCTGATACACGGTGGAGGCGCCGTCACGCGAGAGGCCCCGCGGCGGCAGTTCCGCCCGGTACACCGGCTGGCCGTCCAGCTCCAGCTCGAACGTCAGCGGCGAACGCTCGCGCCCGCACTGCGTCGGCACGCGCATGTTGGGCGGCAGCTTTTCCAGCTCCTCGGCGGTGCGCACGCGGCACTCCTCCAGCGGCTGCCCGGCGTGGCTGAAGCTGACCTTGATCAGCGCCTGGTCGGAGGGGAAATGCACATAGGCCGGGGCCACCGAGAAGTAGCCGATGAAGGCCACGAACAGGCCGTAGAACACCGCCTGCCCGGAATATTGCATGATCTTTTTCAACATGGCCCGCCTCTTGTCATCACTGTCTGCATGAAAATCTTTCTTCGCTAATCCAACTGCCGGTGCAGGCGCGCGTCGTGGGTGGCGAAATGCCCGGTGAACCACGTCCCCAGGCGCAACGCGAACTGCCGCTCATCGAAAGCTTCACTGTCGCCGTCCTCGTAATCGTCCATGATATCGCGGATCTCGTCCAGCAGGCGCTCGTGATCCGCCTTGTGCTCGGCAAACTGCGCGTAATTTTTCGCGCGCATGAGGGTTTCCTCGAGCGCGAAGTGCGCGGCGATGCGCGCATGAATCTCGCCCAGAAAATCCGGCACGGTGACGGAGGCCGACGGGCGCTTCAGCCGCTCGTAGGTTTCGTTCACCAGTCCGATCAGCTCACGGTGTTCGTGATCCACCGCCGCGACCCCGACGGAAAATTTTTCATCCCATTCAATAAGAGACATCGCGCACCTCGCCCCCCGCAGTTGAGCCGGAGGGTGTTCCGCCCGGCAGGACCGGGCCCAGCTCCCGTAATCGCGCCCGGAACGCCGCGATCCGGCGCGCCAGCTCGGCGCCGTCCCGCGGTCCGGCCCAGATCGCGGCCACCCGCTCGCGCGGCACCCGGCCGCGCAGCCAGGGATCGCGCCGTCCCGCCAGGCGTTGTTCGGTCCAGTCTATGCCCAGGCGCTGGTAACAGTCACCCGCCGCGCCGCCTATCAGCAAGATACCATCGGCATGGTGGCGGCTGATGGCAAAATCGATGAAGGACGGCGGCAGGGCCCCGACGCAAGGCAGCATGATCACCCCGATACCCGCCGCCTCCAGCGCGGCCGGGTCGCCGCCGCAATGGCAGACATAGGCCAGTACCCGGTCCGTGCCGGACAGCCGCGCCGTGACTTCCAGCGTGCGGTCGCGCAACTCGCGCACCGGCAGGCGCGGCATGTCGATGCCGGCCACCAGTTCCGTGGCGCGCCGGAACGGCGTGGCCGTGGGACAGGCGCCGGCGCAGATGCCGCAGGCGGTGCACAGGTCCGGATCCACCACGGCCTCGCTGGCATACGGCAGCCCGTCGGTGCGCGGCCGCAGGATCACGGCGCTGTAGGGACAGTCCGCGAAACAGCGTCCGCAGCCGTTGCAGTTCGCGAGGCTGACCACGGCCGCGTCCGCTTCCCGCCGTGGCGGCAGCCACGGCAGCAGCATCAGCAGCAGCGTGCCGCCGCCCGCGACGAGCCAGACGGCGCCCGGCGACCAGGCGTCGATCAGGGGATAGAGCATCAGATAAAACCAGTCGGGCCGGACCACGCTGACCACGGTGTCGAGATCGGCCGGCCCCTGGCTCAGCGCCGGATATGCCAGCGACAGCAGCGTCAGCGCCGCCAGCGTGCCGAGCAGGATGGCGCGCGGCGGATTGGTGCGGGCGCGGCTGATGCGCTGGATGTGGATCCACATGCCGAGCAGCAGGAACAGCGGCACGCCGATATGGATGAAGAACATCAGCGAGAAGAAGCGGTCGCTGACGGTGGCGCTGTCGAGAAAATTGCGCGCGATGGATTCGCCGAACAGCGGCAGCCAGTCGAACCACTCCGCGGTCACCACCGCGATGTACTGGGCCAGGCGGTCCCACACCAGCCAGTAACCGCTGATGCCGGAGGCGTACAGGAACCACAGCAGCATGACGCCCGTGATCCAGGCGTACCAGCGCACGCCGCGGTAGCGGTCGAGCGCGAACTCGCGCGCCAGGTGCAGCAGCGTGGCGACCACCATGGCATCCGAGGCGTAGCGGTGCAGGCTGCGCGTGACGCCGCCGAGGTACCACTGGGTGTGCGTCAGGTATTCGACCGAGCCGTAGGCGCCGGCGATGCTGGTCTCGAAGAAGATGAACAGGTAGATGCCGCTGGCGGCCACGATCCAGAAGAAGAAAAACGCCAGCGCTCCGAGATGGTAGAACGGGTTGATGCGGGGGCCGAAGGCGGCGTCGAAGGCGTTCTCGACGAACGCGAATCCCCGTCGGCCGGCGCGCTGCAGCGATTCAATCAAAATCCCTCTCCTGCCGGTTCCGACGATGCATGCATCCGGGCATTGTGCCGGGAAACGCCGGGAACCCTATGACTCAGGTCAATCCCTGCCGGCGCCGGCGCGTGCGGCGCCACTCGCGCAGCACCAGGAAGGCCACGATGCCGATGGAACTGGCGCCGATCAGAAGCCCCAGGAAAATCGAGTAATCGAAGCGGTACTTGCCGCTGGTGGGGTCGTAGACCGTGCAGAACAGCTTGACCTTGTTGCTCAGGCTGGAGAGCAGCGAGGGCGTGACCGGCTCCCCGAACACCAGCTCCTTCAGCGGTTCCACCAGCAGTGGCGTGTCGAAGGTCATGCCGTAAACCTGGCGGTAAATTTTTCCCTGCGCGTCGATCACGGTGGCCTGGATCAGGTGGTCGAAGCCGTGCGGCGCGGCATAGGAAATGAAACCGAGGTCTTTCGTGAGTCCTTGCATGGTCGTGGCGTCGGCGCTCAGGAACTGCCAGCCGGGCATGTCGATGCCCTGGTCCCGCGCGAACTGGCGCATCGCCACCGGCGTGTCCTTGGGCGTGTCGAAACCGATGGTCAGGACGCTGAAACTCTCCGGCCCGAGCGCGGCACGCGCGATGCGCGTCACCTTGTCCAGATGCTGCGTGGTGGTGGGACAGATGTGATAGCAGCTGGTGTAGATCAGGCTGATCACCAGCGGCTTGCCGCGATACTCCGACAGGCGCCGCTTGCTTCCGTCCGTTGCCGTCAGTGTGTAGTCACCGACGGGCTTGCCGATCACGCCCTGGCTGAGGGCGAGCGCGGCCTTTTCGTCGAACTTCGACGCCGGACTGCCTGCCGGCGCCGCCGGCGGATTGTGCATGCCGGCGTCGTGCCCGGTGACGGCCACGGCGGCCGGCGCCATGAGCAGCGCGGCAAGCAAGCAGAGAAAGGAAATTGGCGGGATCAAACGCATGCACCATCATAACAAAGGAACGGCCGGGCAGGCTCAGCCTGCCCGGCCTCCCTTGCGCGAACCGGCCCAGTGGCTCGCGCTTTACAACACGGTCAACCTAAACCCCAAACCTGTGACAGATACTTCCAGTTGACGAAGTAGTACAGGATGAACGCGGTCAGGAACACCAGTGCCAGCACCAGCGTGCCCGGCACGGAAATCCCGGCCTTGCCGATGCCATGCAGTCCCGGCGCCACCGTCTCGGCGATCAGCGGGACCGGGCCGCGGGTCTCGCCACGGCGCCGGCCGAAGAACACCGAGCCGACGATCTGCAGGATGAACAGGCCGCCGCCGATCACCGCCAGGATGACGCTGATGCCCGTCAGGCCCAGCAGCAGGTAGGCGGTTTCCGGGAACTGGTGGCCGAAGATGGCGCCGCTGAACGAGATGTCCCAGTGCCGCCGCGGCACACCCAGCGTGCCGGCGCCCATCATGAACAGACAGAAGCCGGCCATGCCGATGCCGAACAGGTACGGCTGGAATTTCGCCAGCGACGGCAGGATGAGGTCACGCCGGAACAGCACCGGCACCAGCCAGTAGGTCAGCGCCATGAAGGCGAGCGTGGTGCCGCCGACCACGGTGGCGTGGAAATGCCCGGGCACGTACAACGTGTTGTGGATGATAAGGTTGATCTGCTCCGTGCCCATGACCACGCCGGAAATGCCGCCGAGGAAACCGAAGATCAGGATCGACAGGAACACGCCGGCGAACGTCGGGTTGCCCCACGGCGCCTTGCGCAGCCACTCGAACAGGCCCTTGTTGAAGCCGCGCTTGCGCTGCGCCGCCTCCATCGCGCCCGGCACCGTCAGGCCGTGGATCATGCTCGCCAGCACCGCCAGGTACATGGCGTAGCTGGTGTTGAAGATCTTCCATTCGGTGCCGATGCCCGGGTCGGCCAGCAGGTGGTGCGCGCTGGCCAGCTGCAGGAACAGGATGTACAACAGGAACGCCGAGCGCGAGACCTTCTCCGACAGCGGGCGGGCGCCGAACACCACGCCCATGACCGCGTACCACACGGCGATGTGCGCCGACACGTTGATCTGCTGCGAGGAATGGCCCATGCCCCACCAGATGATGCGGTACATCAGCGGGTCGATATGGTTGATGTAACCGATCTTCCACAGGAAGGTGGGAATCAAAATGATGGCGCCCGAGGCGATGGTGAAGATGGCGATGATGCAGGCGGTCAGCGCGCCGAAGGTGACCAGCGGGATCGAGCCGTCGCCGTAGGTGCGCTCCGCGCGCGCCACCACCAGCGTGCCGAGAAACACGAAACAGCCGATCAGGGCGCCGACCGCGAACAGGATCAGGCCGAGATAGAAATGCGGCTCCGCCGACATCGGCACGTAGGACGTCATCATCACGCTCGAGCGCCCCTGGAAGATCGAGACCATGGTCATGATCGAACCGATCACCATGAGCGCGAAGCCGAGCCAGGCCCAGCGCGGTCCCGCCAGCCGCGAGCGCAGCAGGGTAGTAGAGGTGAAATACAGCACCGCGATCTCGAAGAAAATGATCCAGAAGATCAGCACGCTCAGGCCGTGCGCGGTCAGCAGCATGTAGAACGAGTCCGCCTGCAGCAGGTGCACCGTGGGCCAGCGCGTCAGGCCCATCAGCAGGCCGAGCACGCCTCCTATGAGCAGGAACACGATGCCGGCGACGGCGTTGAGTTTCATCAGCGTCTCGGCCGGCTTGTGGAACAGCAGGCCGGTGTCGGGACAGGTACGGAATTCCGCAGTATTCGCCATGGGCCTCTCCTCCTTACTTCACGTAGATTTTGCCGATCATCTGGTGATGACCGATGCCGCAGTATTCGTTGCAGATCACCGAGAATTCGCCGGATTTGTTGGGCGTGATTTTCATGACCATCTCGTAGCCGGGAATCACCTGGACGTTGATGTTCTCCGGTTGCAGCGAAAACCCGTGCTGCCAGTCCACCGAGGACAGGTGCAGGCGGTAGCTCTGGCCCTTTTCGAGCTCCAGCGCCGGGTACCATTCCCACAGGCGTCCCAGCATATAGATGTCGGCGCCCGCGGGCGGCCGCACCACCGGCATGTTGCGCCCGGTTTCGGTGCGGATCGTGTACTGGTCCACCATCGCCTGTACCTTCTGGGTGTACATCTCGGGCGTGGTGCGGTAGGCCTCGCTGGAAAGATTCTGCTTACCGTAAACGTGCCAGTAGGGCATCATGATGAACATCACGATCGCCCACACCAGCGCGATGGCGACCCAGAAAAGCTCGACGGCTTCGATCGGTTCTTTCCACCACAGTCGTTCGGCAGGAGGGGTAAGGGCCATGTGTGCGTCTCCCGGTTGTTATTTGGCGAGGGGCAGGGTGACGATTTCCATGACGCCCCACAGGATGTAAAACACCGTGGGCATGGTCACGCCGAGGAACAACAGCAGGAACGGGTTGTCCAGCACCCGCTGCATCGCCGGGACTTTTTCGTCACGGCCTGATTCCGTGTTTTTGGCTGCTGACATGTGCATACCTCCTGAGATGTTCGTTGGGCCATTTTGCGCCGGACCGCGCCGTGCGCGGCGCCGGCTTCCTGAATAATCAAATGCTAATACTGCGACTGAATGCCGCTGCGAATTTAAAACTGATTGGGGCGCGCTGAAACTTGATTTAGATCAATTTGAACAAAAATGTTTTACACTTGATGCCGGTCAAGCGCGCCCGCCCGCCGCTTCAATAAAGCTAGCCGATGCGCGCGCGTTTGCCATGATCCGCATCAAGCGGAAGCGAGCAAAAAATAACCCCAGTATTCGTGGTTGCGCCCGGGCCGATTCAGTCATGATCGAACAGGCTTCCAAAACCAAAGCCGGCAGCGGCCTGTACACGCTGCTGGTCTCCGTCTCCACCCTGCTGGTGCTGATCGTGGTGATATTGAGCGCCTGGCTGCGTCTCTCGGGCAGCG
>JBFMBB010000140.1:0-6809 GCA_040755435.1 Pseudomonadota bacterium
ATTCGCCGTGCTCCTGCCGCGCCTGGCGCGGCGCGACGACATCGAACTGGTGGTGCGAAAAATACTCGATGCGCTGAAACCGGTGGTCACCCTGACCGACATACCGCTCGAGGTGCGGCCGGCCATCGGCGTCGCCCTGTACCCCGACCATGGCACGGACGCCAGCATGCTGTATCAGCATGCCGACGTGGCGCTGAATGTCTCCAAGACAAAACACCAGGCGTATACGATCTATGACTCCGCCATCGACGTGTACGACCCCCAGCGGCTCAGCCTCATGGCGGAACTGCGGCTGGCCATCGCGACCGACCAGCTGCAACTGCATTACCAGCCGCGCATCGACCTGCGCAACCGGTCGCTCGCCGGTGTCGAGGCCCTGGTACGCTGGCAGCATCCGAAGCGCGGATTGATCCCTCCCGACGACTTCAGTCCCGCCGCGGAAAAGACCGGCCTGATCGACGAGCTGACGCTGTGGGTGCTGCACAAGGCGATGCTTCAGGGAAAACACTGGGAAGCACAGGGATTGTCGCTGGAAATGGCCGTGAATATCTCGACACGGAGCCTGCATGAAATGTTCCTGGTTTCTTCCGTCAGGGAGGCGCTGAAGCAAACCGCTTTCGCGCCGCAACGCCTGATTCTCGAAGTCACGGAGAGCGCCATCATGCTGGACCCGGTGAATTCCATGCGTGAACTGGAGGCGGTGCATGAACTCGGCGTCCAGTTCGCGATCGACGACTTCGGCATCGGTTACTCGTCGCTGGCGTATCTGCGGCAGTTGCCTGTCGAGCATATCAAGATCGACAAATCGTTCATCATCAACATGCACGACCCGAAAAACGGCGCCATCGTGCGCGGCACCGTCGAACTCGGGCACAGCCTCGGCCTTAACGTCGTGGCGGAAGGGGTCGAGGACAAAGCCGCCTATACGTCGCTCAAGCTGCTTGGCTGCGATCAGGCGCAGGGCTATTACATCAGTCGTGCGCTCCCTCTGAGTACGTTCAACGACTGGATGTCGAAATCCAGGTGGAAGGCAAAAACGGCATGAACGATTTGAGGCCGGGCGCAGCGGAACGCATCCGATCCGTGTCGCTGCTGAACCGGTGCGGGTGAGCGGACTCCGGCCGGGCTGACACCCGGGGTTCGATTGGCCGACGTGGCGGCCTTGCCGTATAATTTTCGCGATGAATTCCCGACTCGCGAGCCTGCAGCCCTATCCTTTCCAGCGGCTCGCCCAACTCCTCCAGGGCGTTACTCCACCCGCCGACAAGAAGCCGATACGGCTGTCCCTGGGCGAACCGCAGCACGCCGCACCCGCTTTCGTCCTGGAAGCCCTCACGTCCCATTTCGCCGGGCTGTCGCACTACCCCGTGACCAAAGGCTCGGCCGAGCTGCGCCGGGCCATCGCCGGCTGGGCCACGCGCCGGTTTCACCTGAACAAGATAGTGCTCGACCCCGAGCGGCACGTGCTGCCCGTTTCCGGCACGCGCGAGGCGTTGTTCTCGATCGCCCAGGCCGTCATCGACCGGCGCGTGAACTCGCAGCGTCCGTCCGTGGTCATGCCGAATCCGTTTTACCAGATCTACGAGGGCGCGACGCTGCTGGCCGGAGCGCGGCCGTATTTCCTGAATGCCAACGAGGACAACGGCTTCCGCACCGACTTCGCCGACGTGCCGGACGAGATCTGGCACAAGACGCCGCTGGTGTACGTCTGCTCGCCCGGCAACCCCACCGGCGCGGTGCTGCGGCGCGATGATTTCGCGCGCCTCATCGGGCTGGCGCACAAGCACGATTTCCTCATCGCCTCGGACGAATGCTATTCCGAAATCTATTTCGACGAGGACAAACCGCCGCTTGGACTGTTGCAGGTGGCGGATGAGCTCGGCATCGAAGACTATAAACACTGCATGGCGTTCCACAGCCTGTCCAAACGCTCCAGCCTGCCGGGGCTGCGCTCCGGCTTCGTTGCCGGCGACGGCGCGGCGATGGAACAGTATCACCAGTACCGCACCTATCACGGCAGCGCCCTGCCGCCGCCGACGCAGGCGGCGAGCGCGGCGGCCTGGAACGACGAGGCGCATGTGCGCGCCAACCGCGACCAGTACCGCGCCAAGTTCGACGCCGTGCTGAAAATCCTCAAACCGGTGCTGGACGTGAACAAGCCCGAGGCCGGCTTCTACCTGTGGCCGAAACTGCCCAAGGACGACGAGACCTTCACGCGCGAACTGTATGCGCGCGAAAACGTGCTGGTGCTGCCGGGAAGCTACCTGTCGCGCGAGTTCGAGGGCGTGAACCCGGGCCGGAACCGCGCGCGCCTGGCGCTGGTGGCGCCGCTGGCCGAGTGCGTGGAGGCCGCACAGCGCATCCGAAATTATGTAGAATCGCTGAGTTAACTAAGAGCCTGTATCAAAATGAATTAATATTTCTGCCACAGAGGTCACAGAGCGCACAGAGACAGGGAAAGAAACAGTTTTTTACTCTGTGACCTCTGTGTACTCTGTGGCCGGTTTTCCTTTTGTTAGGGGTTCTAAATACTGTTATCCGTTAAGGAAATCGAATCATGAGCGACATACAGTCCATTATCAACGAGGCCTTCGAGCGCCGCGCCAGCATCACCCCGCGCAACGTCGATACACTGGTCAAGGACGCGGTGCACGAGGCCATCAACCTGCTCGATTCCGGCAAGGCGCGCGTGGCCGAGAAGAAGAGCGGCCAGTGGGTGGTGAACGAATGGCTGAAAAAGGCGGTGTTGCTCTATTTCCGCATCGAGGACAACCAGTTCATCAAGGGCGGCTACACCAATTACTGGGACAAGGTGCCGTCCAAGTTCGGCGACTACAACTCCAAGGCCTTCCGCGACGGCGGCTTCCGCGTGGTGCCGCCGGCCGCCATCCGCAAGGGCGCCTATATCGCACCCTCGGTGGTGCTCATGCCCTCTTACGTGAACATCGGCGGCTACGTGGACGAAGGCTCCATGGTCGACACCTGGGCCACGGTCGGTTCCTGCGCCCAGATCGGCAAGAATGTCCACCTCTCGGGCGGCGTCGGCATCGGCGGCGTGCTGGAACCGGTGCAGGCCGCGCCCACCATTATTGAAGATAACTGTTTTATCGGGGCGCGCTCCGAGATCGTCGAGGGGGTTATTGTCGAGGAAGGGTCTGTTATATCCATGGGCGTGTACATCGGCAAAAGCACCAAGATCTACAACCGCCTGACCGGCGAGGTCAGCTACGGCCGGGTGCCCAAGGGCGCCGTGGTGGTGTCGGGCAACCTGCCCGCCGCCGACGGCAAGTACAGCCTCTACTGTGCCGTGATCGTGAAACAGGTGGACGAGAAGACGCGCTCCAAGGTCGGCATCAACGAGCTGTTGCGAGACATCTAAATCGCGCCTGACGATCTTAATTTTTATCCGTATTTATAAATAGTTATAAAAACTCATGGATAAAACACTCGAACTGGCGAAGGAGCTGATCGCGCGCCCGTCGCAGACACCGCGCGACGAAGGTTGCCAGGAAATCATGGTCAAGCGCCTGGCGCCACTTGGCTTCAAGATCGAGCGCCTGCCCTTCGGCGACGTCGAGAATCTGTGGGCGGTGCGCGGCAGCGCCAGGCCGCTGGTGGTGTTCGCCGGGCATACCGACGTGGTGCCCTCCGGCCCGCGCGAGGCCTGGAAGAGCGACCCCTACCGGCCCGAGGTGCGCGACGGCCACCTGTACGGCCGCGGCGCGGCCGACATGAAGTCCTCGCTGGCCGCCTTCGTCACCGCGATCGAGGATTTCCTGGCGAAACACCCACAGCACAAGGGCGCCATCGGCCTGCTGATCACCTCGGACGAGGAAGGCCCGGCCATCCACGGCACCGTGAAGGTCATGGAATGGCTCGGCAAACAGGGTATCAAGATAGACCACTGCATCGTCGGCGAGCCCTCCTGCGTCAAAACCCTGGGCGACACCATCAAGATCGGCCGGCGCGGCTCGCTGACCGGCCGCCTGTTCGTGCACGGCAAGCAGGGGCACGTGGCCTATCCGCATCTGGCCGATAACCCCATCCACAAACTGGCCCCAGCGCTGGCGGAACTGGCCGCGACCGAATGGGACAAGGGCAATGCCGATTTCCCGCCGACCAGTTTTCAGGTCTCCAACATCCACGGCGGAACCGGGGCCGAGAACGTCATCCCCGGCCGGCTCGAGGTGGTGTTCAATTTCCGTTTTTCCACCGCCGTCACCGACGCCGAGCTGCGCCGGCGCGTGGAGGAAATTCTCAAGCGCCACGGCGTGGAGCATCAACTCCAGTGGATCCTGTCCGGCCACCCCTTCCTGACGCGAGGCACGGCCCTGATCGAGTCCGTGCGCCGGGCCGTGAAGGACGAGCTCGGCATCGAGCCCGAAGCCTCCACCAGCGGCGGCACCTCGGACGGCCGCTTTATCGCCCCCACCGGCACCGAGGTGGTCGAACTCGGACCGCTCAACCGCACCATCCACCAGATCGACGAATGCATCGCGGTCGAGGACCTGGGCCGGCTGGCGCGGGTGTACCGCCGCATCCTGGAAAATCTGCTGGTCTGACTGGCTTTATCTTTTACTATAAAAATCATGCAAATAATTACTATAATTAGTCTGTATTCTTAATAAAAAATCGGGGCTTTGAATGGGTCTGATTGGCACCAGAGACAGGGAAGAAGAACCTATACTTTGGTACAACACGATGCCGTACCGAAGCGGAAACGGCACACAGGAAAAACCGGAACCCTCGTGAAGCACAGCACTGTCGGCATCCCAGCCATGACCGCCTGCCCGCCCGGACGCGGCCAATCCGACCCCTATTCCCCGGACCTGACACCGGCAGTCCGGGAACCGGCGGGCGCATGAGCGAACTCCTGATCACCGGCCTGACCGACGCCGGCCGGATGCGCGAGCAGAACGAGGACAACATCGCCATGGCGCCCGAGGCCGGGCTGGTCGTGGTGGCGGACGGCATGGGCGGCCATCGCGCCGGGGAAGTCGCCAGCCGGCTGGCGGTCGATACCATCCGGCAGCATATCGTCGAGACGCTGGCCGACACGGAAACCGCCGGCGACAGCGGCATCGAGGTCGCCGTGGTGCGCGATGCGATCCTGCGCGCCAACCGGGCGATCTTCGCGTGCGCGCGCGAGAATCCGGATTACGCCGGCATGGGCTCGACCGTGGTGGTGGCCCTGTTCTACGGCGACAAGCTGTGCGTCGGTCATGTCGGTGATTCGCGCCTGTACCGCTTCCGCGACACCATCCTGGAGCAGGTCACCGAGGATCACTCGGTGGTGCAGGAACTGATCAGCCGCGGCCTGGTGACGGCGGAAGAGGCGCGCCAGTCCATCAGCAAGAACCTGGTCACGCGCGCGCTCGGGATCGATCCCGAAGTGGAGGCCGACGTGGCCGAGCACGACGTATACGACGACGACGTTTACCTGCTCTGTTCCGATGGCCTGAACGACGTCCTCGCCGATGGCGACCTCGAGCTGATGCTCACCGATCTCGGACGCAATCTCGAAGTTACCGCGCGCAAGATGGTGGACACCGCCAACGAGCGCGGCGGCCCGGACAACATATCAGTCATTCTGGTGCGCGCGCGGCGCGGCTTCACGCGCGATCCGGAGGCGATGCGGAAATTGCGGGAACAGGCTTGAGACTCGCCCGCCGCCACGGGCACGGATTTTGCTGATTTTTTGAAATTAGGATTGGGATACGAACATGGCCAAGATCATCATCAAGTTCAACAATGACGTGGTGGATCACGTCGAATTGAAACAGGGCGACATGAAAATCGGCCGCAAGCCGGGCTGCGAGATTCATATCGACAACCTGTCGGTGAGCGGCGAGCACGCCAACATCTTCACCGTGGGCGACGATTCCTTCATCCAGGACCTGGGCAGCACCAACGGCACCTTCATCAACAACAAGAAGATCAGCAAGCATCACCTGAAGAACGGCGACACCGTCGTGATCGGTAAGCACTCGCTGATCTACCTCACCGAGTCGACCCGTTCCGCCGTCGGCGCCGCGCCGAATGAATTCGCCAAGACCGTCATCATCAGCCCGTCGCGCACGGTGGAACCCAAGCCCGCGGCGCCGGCCCCCGAGCGCCCGGAAATCACGTTGGAAACCAAGCCGAAGGAAACCGCGCCCAGGAGCGAACGCTACGGAGCGATTTTCGTCCTGAGCGGCGTCAACAGCGGCAAGCGCATCGATCTGACCAAGAAGATCACCAACCTCGGCAGCGGCGGCAAGCGCGCCGGCGCCATCACGCAGACCGGCGACGGCTTCCTGCTGGCGCCGGGCGTGGACGAGACCCCGAAGCTGAACGGCCGGCCGATCCCGCACGAGGGCAGCAAGCTGAAGAACGGCGACGTGATCGAGGTCGCCGGCACGCGCCTGCAGTTTTATTTGAAGTAATATTGCTTAAGCCACAGAGATCACAGAGCACACAGAGAATTGAACTATCTGTGCCGTAAACTCTGTGCCCTCTGTGATCTCTGTGACAAAACCAACCGACGTAGCCCGGATGGAGCGCAGCGACAAAATCGCCGGGGTGAGGCGGTGTTTTCGTGAACGCACTTAACGTGCGTTCACGCCGCCGAACGGGTGCAACGAGTTCTGTTGCACCCTGGGCGCGAACGTTGGACAGCCGCAGGCTGGCCCGCAGGGCGGAGTCCAGGGATGGACTCCGCCAATCCGGGAAACCGTGGCAAACCCCGGATTCCGGCGCTGTGCGCCTGCGTCCGGGCTACATTAATAAATAATATATGTAGGGCGCGTATCACGCGCCATGCCTGTGTT
>JBFMBB010000141.1:0-6749 GCA_040755435.1 Pseudomonadota bacterium
GTCGTTCTACCGCACCGCCCCGGTCGGCCGGCTCGAACAACCGGACTTCATCAACGCCGTGTGCCGCGTGCGCACCGGACAGGCCCCGGCCACGCTCATGCGCAAGCTGCTTGAAATCGAACGCGCGCACGGGCGCGTGCGGGAAGGCGACCCGGGCGGTCCGCGCACGCTGGATCTCGATCTGCTGCTGTACGGCGACCGGGCGATTCACACCGCGGAATTGACCGTGCCGCACCCGAGACTCCACGAACGCGCCTTCGTCCTGTATCCTTTGCAGGAAATCGCGCCGGATCTCGTCATCCCGGGACGCGGCGCCGTGCGCGAACTGGCGGCCGGCTGCGCCGGGCAGCGGGTGGAGCGCCTGAAGGATTGAGAGAGCGAATCGGCAACAGCGGATGAACGCACCCAACATGAATGCAAGCAATCCCGGTTACGTGGTCGTCGAGGGC
Source organism: Pseudomonadota bacterium (assembly GCA_040755435.1). Classification (GTDB taxonomy): domain Bacteria; phylum Pseudomonadota; class Gammaproteobacteria; order Acidiferrobacterales; family Sulfurifustaceae; genus Sulfuricaulis. The sequence goes on from JBFMBB010000141.1 coordinate 450, forward strand.
CCGATCGGCGTCGGCAAGACCAGCCTCGCGGTGCGCCTGGCGGAGGTTTTCGGCGCCAAACCCGTCCTCGAGCATCCGGAGGAGAACCCTTTCCTCGAGCGGTTTTACCAGTCGCGCAAGGCGTTCGCGCTGCCGACCCAGTTGTTTTTCCTGTTCCAGCGCGCGCGCCAGATGGAGCAGGTCATGCAGAGCGACATGTTCAGCAGCGGTTACGTCTCGGACTTCCTGCTGGACAAGGACAAGCTGTTCGCGCGCGCCAACCTCGACGACGACGAGCTGCGGCTGTACGAGCAGGTGTACGCGCAGATGAGCCTGAACCTGCCGGTGCCGGACCTGGTGATCTACCTGCAGGCGCCGGTGGACGTGCTGCACGAGCGGGTGCGCCGCCGCGGCGTGGAATACGAACGCCTCATCGATCGCGATTACCTGCAAACCCTGGTGGACGCCTACACCCAGTTTTTCCACCACTACACGGCCGCGCCGCTGCTGGTGGTGAACGCGGAGCGGATCAATATCGTCGACCGCGAAGCGGATTTCCAGACGCTGCTGTCGCACATCCGCAAGATCCGCAGCGGGCGGCATTTCTTCAATCCCCTCGCGGCCAGCCTGTGAAACCGGTCACGCTCGCCACGGTCAGGGAGATGAAGCGCCGCGGCGAGAAGATCACCTGCCTGACCGCCTACGACTACAGCTTCGCGAGCCTGCTCGACAATGCCGGCATCGACATGATCATGGTCGGCGATTCCCTCGGCATGGTCATGCAGGGCCACGACTCCACGCTCCCGGTCAGCGTCGCCGACATGATCTATCACGCCCGCTGCGTGGCGCGCGGCGCGAAACGCGCGCTGATCATCGTCGACCTGCCGTTCATGAGCTACCAGCAAAGCCCGGAACACGCCTTCGCTTCGGCCGGACGCCTGATGCAGAAGGGCGGGGCGCAGGTGGTGAAGCTGGAGGGCGGCGAGCCGATGGCCGCGACCGTGCGCTTCCTGGTCGAGCGCGGCATCCCCGTGTGCGCGCACCTGGGCCTGACGCCGCAATCGGTGCATCAGCTGGGCGGCTACCGCGTGCAGGGACGGGAAGCGACCGCGGCGGAAAAAATCCGCCATGACGCGAAGATTTTGCAGGAAGCCGGCGCCTCGCTGCTGGTGCTGGAGGCGGTGCCGTCGGAGCTGGCCAGGGCGATTACGTCGGATCTCGAGATTTCCACCATCGGCATCGGCGCCGGTCCGGACTGCGACGGCCAGGTGCTGGTGCTGCAGGACATGCTCGGCATCTATCCGCGGCCGAGCCCCAAGTTCTCGAAAAATTTCATGCCGGGCGCCGCCAGCGTCGCCGACGCGGTCAAGGCCTATATCGCCGACGTGAAATCCGGCAAGTTCCCGGGGCCGGAGCACAGCTTCCATTCCGCATGATCACGGTCGAAACCGTCGCCGCCCTGAGGGAGCAGATCGCGCGGCTGCGGGAGGCGCGCAAGCGCATCGCCTTCGTGCCGACCATGGGCAACCTGCACGCCGGCCACGTGCGCCTGATGCAGGAGGCGCGACGCCGCGCCGACGCGGTGGTGGCGAGCATTTACGTCAACCCGCTGCAGTTCGGGCAGGGCGAGGATTTCAATGCCTACCCGCGCACGCCGGGGCACGACAAGGTGACGCTGCTGTCCGCCGGCGTGGACGTGCTGTTCAAGCCGGGCGACGCCGAAATGACCCCGCGCGGAAGGGTGGTGCAGACCTTCGTGGAGGTGCCGGGCCTGAGCGACGAGCTCTGCGGCGCCTTCCGGCCCGGGCATTTCCGCGGGGTCGCGACCGTTGTGAACCGCCTGTTCAACCTGGTGACGCCCGACGTCGCCGTGTTCGGCAAGAAGGATTACCAGCAACTGCTGATCATCCGGCTGATGACCGCGGACCTCGGCCTGCCGGTGGAGATCGTCGGCGTGGACACGGTGCGCGAAGCGGACGGGCTGGCCTTGAGCTCGCGCAACAATTATCTGAGCGCCGAAGAACGCAAGGTAGCGCCGCGGTTGTACGAGGCGCTGTGCCGCGTGCGCGAGCGCGTGCTGCGCGAAGGCATGCATCTGGCGGCGGCGGAGGAAAATGCCGTCATCGATCTGCAGGCGGACGGCTTTCGGCCGGACTACGTGCACGTGCGCCGGCAATCCGATCTGCAATTGCCGGGGACGCAGGATCGCCATCTGGTGGTGCTGGCGGCGGCGTGGCTGGGACGTACACGCCTGATCGACAACGTCGAATTCGAGCTGAAAGCCTGATTTGAAAAGCGGCGTTTCAGGCCCGATAATATGGAAACGTCATTCAGAGGTGTTTTCGATGCGCCGCATCATGCTCCGAGCCAAGCTGCACCGCGTGACCGTCACCCACTCCGAACCCGACTACGAGGGCTCGGTGGCGATCGACGGCCGCCTGCTGGATGCCGCCGATATCCGCGAATACGAGCGCATCGAGGTCTACAACCTCAGGAACGGTGAACGCTTTTCGACCTACGCTATCCGTGCCGAGGAAGGTTCCGGCATCATCTCGGTCAACGGCGCCGCCTCGCACAAGGCCGATCCCGGCGATATCGTCATCATCTGCGCCTATGCCGAGTTCGAGGAGAAAGAGCTGGCGACCTTCAAGCCGCGCCTGGTGTACGTGGACGGGCGCAATCGCATCACCCACACGCGCAATTCCATCCCGGTCCAGGTTGCCTAGACCGCGTTTTTTCCGCTTCTCCGACAAGTTTTCCGGCGGCGCAAGGAGCAGGCCGGAATTTTCTGCGAGTTTGATTTGGTACCGAGGGTCGGAATCGAACCGACACGGTGTTGCCACCACCAGATTTTGAGTCTGGCGCGTCTACCAGTTCCGCCACCCCGGCAAGGGAACGCGAGTATAGCAATCTTGCCATCCGCGCCACAATGTGATGTCCTGTCCGCGACGAGGGGAATGCATCCATGCGCGTGCTGGCGGGCGACATCGGCGGGACCAAGACACTGCTGCAAATCGCGGAATGCGCGGCAGGGCGGTGTCGCGCCGTGCGCACGCAGCGCTTCGACAGCGGTTCGTATGACAACCTGTCGTCCATCGTCCGTGAATTCCTGAGCGACGGGAAAGACAAAAGCATCAAGGCCGCCTGCTTCGGCATCGCCGGGCCGATCCGGGAAACCGCGAAAGGCCAGAGCGTCAAGGTCACCAACCTGCCCTGGGAGATACACGGTCGGGAGCTCCGGCGTCGTTTCAGATTGTCCCGGCTTCAGCTCATCAACGACTTCCAGGCCGTCGGTTACGGCATCGCGGCCCTGGGCAGGAAGGACCTGGCCGTGCTGCAGAAGGGCAAGCCGGTCAAACACGGCCCGCGCGCGGTGATCGGCGCCGGCACCGGCCTCGGCCAGGGTTTGCTGGTGTGGAACCGGGATCATTACGCGCCCATCGCCACGGAAGGCGGGCACGCGAATTTCGCGCCGACCAGCGAATTGCAGATCGAGCTCATGCGCTACCTGCTGCAAACCGCCGGGCGCACTTCCTGGGAACTGGTGCTCTCCGGCCACGGCCTGGCGCGACTGTATGCGTTCATGAAGCAACGCGGCACGGTGCCGGAATCCGCGGCGGTGGCGCAGGCAATGCGCGACGGCGACCCGGCGGCCGTCATCACGCAGGCGGCGCTGGAGCAGAACGATCCGTTGGCGAGCCAGACGCTGGACCTGTTCGTGGATATCTACGGCGCGCAGGCGGGCAATCTGGCCCTGACCACCGGCGCCACTGGCGGCGTTTACATCGCCGGCGGCATCGCCCCGAAAATCATTTCACGATTGACCGACGGCCGCTTCATGCGCGCCTTCTGCAGCAAGGGCAAGATGTCGCCCTACGTGGAGGCGATCCCGGTACAGGTGGTGACAAAACCCGAAGCGGGTCTGATGGGGGCGGCGCTGGCGGCGTCGCGACTGAAGTAACCGTCGCGGGCGCGTCAAAACCGGAACGTGACACCGCCGAGCAGGGTGTAATCGGTTTCGGGGTTCGTCAGGCCTTTCTTGATCCCGGCGTCCAGGTCGAAGTCTTTGGTCACGGAATAGATCAACCCCAGAATCAGGAACGCCGTCTCATTGTTCGAGGTTTTATCGGTGTTGGTATTGGCGCCGATATCGCCCACGATTTTCAGTTTGTTGCCGAACTTGCGCCACCCGCTGAAGGAGGCGTGCCAGATGTCATCCCTTTCATCCACGGCGTTGCGATGGTGCAAATGGCCGAGATGAACATGGAAGGCCCAGGGTTCGGGCTCGATGGAAGTGATCAGATACAGGCTCCAGGCGGTTTTGCCTGAGCCCAGCCCCGCGGCCTCGTCGCCGGTCGGCAGCGTGAAGCCGGGTTTCAGCGCCATGCTCAATCCGCGTTTTTCGTAAAACCGCCATTTGATGTCGAATCCGGCATCGGACATGCCGCTGTGCGTCACGATCGCGCCGCCATCTTCCGAACTGATGCGCTGGTAAGGCAGGGAGAAAATGAGATCGAGGTCGTCGCGCGCGCCGAAGGAAAGCGTGGCGGCGTACTGGCGTTCGTGTTCTGCCGCGTAGTCCTCATCCCGGTAGCCGTGTTCAGTGGTCAGCTCCAGCTGGAACCGGCCCTTGCCCTGCGTGCCGGTATCCTCGGTGATCAGGGGGTGCGCGGCGTGGACGGCCGCGGGAAGGAGAACGCAAGCCAGGATCAGCCCGGGTACCGCGTGCATGAGTGGCGGCACCGTCATCAGAGCAGCGGGCGATTCTGGAAGATCCGGTAATCCATGTCCGGGAACAGGCTGTCGCGCGCACTGATTTCCCGCAGATAATGTTCGTCGTAATTGCCTGATTCAGCCATGCCGCTCAGGCGGTGAAAACGGTGCAGGTGGGTCTTGAAGCGGCGCACCGCGTACTCCACGCTGGTGCCGGTCTTCATGATGAAGGCCCAGTCGCTCGATTGCGCCAGCAGCAGTTCGCGCGCCGCCTGATCCAGCGCCCAGCGCAGCCCGCCCTCCGCGTGCGGGAAGCGCTGCACCAGCGCCGCCATTTTTTCAGCGGCCGCGTGCAGGTAGGGATAGATCCAGTCGTTGGTGCCGTTGAGCCACACTTCGTGAAACCCGCCCGCGCCCCAGCTGCATTCCAGGGGCGAGACCGGTTGCAGGTCGCTGAAGCGATCCAGGTATTCCGAGGGCGTGATGGTTTTGATATCGCCCTGGTCGTGGGCGATCTTGCGCAGCAGGAAATCGATCCATTGCGGGCCTTCGAACCACCAGTGGCCGAACAACTCGGCGTCGTACGGGGCGAGTATCACCGGCGGGCGGTCGAAAAAGGAGTTCAGCCAGTTCACCTGCTGCTGGCGGTTGAACATGAAATGGCCGGCGTGCTCGGCCGCGCGCTCGCGCGCCCAGCCGGGATGATACGGTTCCTTCCAGGAAGTCTTGCCGGTGATGCGGTGGTATTTGAGGCCGGTGAAGGTCGGGATGCCGGCATGATGCAGTTTTTGAATGTGCGGCTGGTGCACGTCGAAGCCGGCGTCGCGGTAGAACTCGCGGTACAGGAAATCGCCAGGGTAGCCTTCCTCCGCGGCCCATACCTGCTTGCTGGATTCGTAGTCGCGCCCGAACGCCGCCGGTCCCTCGGGCGTGCGCACCGGGCGGTGCACGCCGTACTTCGGGCGCGGGTCGGCGTTGAGCAGGCCGTGCGAGTCGAGGATGAAATACTCGATGCCGAATTCGCGCAGCAGCCGGTCCACGCCCGGCTTGTAGCCGCACTCCGGCAGCCAGATGCCGCGCGGGCGCCGGCCGAGGATGCGCTGGTGCGTGCGCACCGCCATGGACAGCTGCGCGTACAGGCTCTCCTCGTTCACCGCCAGCAGCGGGAAATAACCGTGGGTCGCGCCGCAGGTGAGGATGTCCAGATGGCCGCCCTGCATCAGGCGGCGAAACGCCACGGTCACGTCGAGGCGGTCCTGTTCCGTGAAGCGCCGGCGCAGGCGCGTGTACAGGTCGTGGTAGTGCATCACCACCGGCTGGAAATACGCATCGCCCCCGGTGCGGCGGCGCTCGCCTTCCAGCGCTTCCAGCCGCTCGTCGAGATAACGCAGGTACCGCTGCTGCAACAGCGGATCGGTCATCATCGAGAGCAGGGTGGGCGTGAGCGACATGGTCATGCGGAACGGCGTGCCGTCGCGCGCCAGCCCCTCGAAGACGTCGAGCAGCGGCAGGTAGGTTTCGGTCATGGCCTCGAAGAACCAGTCTTCCTCGAGGAAGCGGTCATGCTCCGGGTGGCGTACGAACGGGAGATGCGCGTGCAGGACGAGC
>JBFMBB010000142.1:0-6717 GCA_040755435.1 Pseudomonadota bacterium
GCCGCTGACGGTTCTGGCCGCCGATTCCATTTCGCAGGTTCGCATCGAACGGCCGGATCATCCGGCCATCGCGCTGGAAAAAACCGGCGCCGAATGGAAGCTCACCGCCCCGGTGCCAGCGCGCGCCAACCCGTTCAACGTCGAGAGCCTGCTGCGCATTCTCGCGGCCCCGGCCGAGACGCGCTTTCCCGCCGCCGGGCAGGACCTCGCCAAATTCGGCCTGGACCGGCCGCGATCGCGCGTGCGCTACGGCGACGCGGAAATCGCCTTCGGCTCGCTGCATCCGCTCAACAACCGGATCTACGTCCTGCTCGGCAGCGAGATCATGTTGATCCCGGCGCATTATCTGGCCAGCGCGGTTTATCCTTATACCAACTTCATCGACAGCCGCCTGTTCGAGGAACAACGCAAGCTCACGGCCATCAGGCTGCCCGATTTCACGCTGGCACTGGAAAACGGCGCCTGGCGCAAACACCCGCCGGACAAACAGCTGACCTCGGACCGGCTCAACGAGTTCGCCGCCGAGTGGCAGAACGCGCGCGCCCTCGGCGTCGAGAAATATTCGGGGCGGGAAATCCTCGACCGGATCGAGATCAACTCCCAGCGCGAGAGCAAGGAAGAGAAACTCGCGCTCGGCATCCTCGCCTACAAGCCGGACTTCGTGCTGTACCGGCGCGACGAGAACCTGGAATACCACTTCACCGAAGACACCGGCAAGCGGCTGCTAAACCTGTCTCCACAATAACTACTTCAAACGCAGATTAACGCGGATGTTTAATTAAGATGAACGCAGATATATCGGAATAACAATCCCGCTTTTATCTGCGTTAATCAGCGAAAATTATCTGCGTTCATCTGCGGTCCCATATTACGCATCATGCCCGAGCTTCCCGAAGTCGAAACCACCCGCCGCGGCATCGAGCCGTACGTCACGGGGCGGCGCGTGCTGCGGGTGGTGGTGCGCGAGCCGCGCCTGCGCTGGCGTGTCACGCCGAAACTGGTGCGGGAGTTTTCGGGACAGACAGTCCGGTCGGTCACGCGCCGTGGAAAATATCTGCTGCTCGCCACCGCCGCCGGCACGGCGATCCTCCATCTCGGCATGTCCGGCAACCTGCGCGTCGTGCCCGCCACGCAGGCCGCCGATCCCCACGATCACGTGGACATCGTGCTCGACAGCGGCGACTGCCTGCGCCTGCGCGACCCGCGCCGCTTCGGCTGCCTGCTGTGGACCCGCGACGATCCGCAAAAGCACAAGCTGCTGCGCGACCTCGGACCGGAACCGCTGTCGGCGGATTTCAGCGGCGACACCCTGTTCGAGAAATCCCGCGGACGCAAGCGCGCCATCCGCGATTTCCTGCTCGACAGCCAGGTGCTCGCCGGCATCGGCAACATTTATGCGAACGAGGCGCTGTTCGCCGCCGGCCTGCGCCCGACGCGCGCGGCCGGGCGCATCAACCGCGAGCAGTACGCACGGCTGGCCGCCGCCATTCGCGCCACGCTGAACCGCGCCCTCAAGGCCGGCGGCACCACCCTGCGCGACTTCCGCAACGGCCGCGGCGAGCCGGGGTACTTTCAGCTGTCGCTGAACGTGTACGGTCGCGAGGGTGAGCCGTGCCGGGTCTGCAGCACGGTCATCAAGGGCAGGCGGCTCGGGCAACGCAGCGCGTTTTTCTGCCCGAAATGCCAAAGCTGAGCTAGACTTAAGGTATCAAGCTATGTAACGTAGCGAACCTGTTGAACGGGCTGGGTTTTCCACGGGGCACTCCAGAGAAAGTCCCAAAAATGCGAAAAAACAGGCCAAACGGGAGGAGTTTTCCGAAAGGGAATCTATATTTCTAGGATGCAGTCCGCCAACCCGACTCATAATCTGGAACAGCATTTCGAGGCCTACAGCAGCTGGCGCCAGTCGCTGGCCACCGCTGTCACCGAACTCAAATCCTGGCTGCAACAGCAGGAATTGAGCGACACCCAGGTCGACCAGCGCCTCGATCACGTGCTGTCCACCCTGCGCGACGACAAGCTTTACGTCGCCTTCGTGGCCGAGTTCTCGCGCGGCAAGTCCGAGCTGATCAACGCCATTTTCTTCGCCAACTTCGGGCAGCGCATCCTGCCGTCGAGCGCCGGCCGCACCACCATGTGCCCGACCGAAGTCATGTACGAACACGGTAGCGCGCCGAGCCTGCGCCTGCTGCCGATCGAAACCCGCAAGACCGGCACCACCATCACCGAGTTCCGCGGCTTCCCCGAGGAGTGGCAGGTAATGCCGCTCGACACCCAGTCACCGGACAAGATGATCCAGACGCTGCAGCACATCACCGAGGTCAAGCACGTCCCGCGCGAGGAGGCCCAGACCATGGGCTTCCACGTGGCCGAGGAGGAATCGCAGACCGGCATGCGGCTGGCCGAGGACGGCCTGGTGGAAATCCCGAAATGGCGCCACGCCATCATTAATATCCCGCATCCGCTGCTGGAACAGGGGCTGGTGATCCTCGACACGCCGGGCCTGAACGCCCTTGGCGCCGAGCCGGAACTGACGCTCAACATGCTGCCGTCGGCGCACGCGGTGCTGTTCATTCTCGCCGCCGACGCCGGCGTGACCAAATCCGACATCGACGTGTGGCACGACCACATCGGCGTGCGCAAGGACAGCCCCAACAAGGGGCGTCTCGTTGTATTGAACAAGATCGACGGCCTGTGGGACGAGCTGCGTGACTGGACTGAAGTGAATCGCGAGATCGACCGCCAGATCCACGATACGGCGAAACACCTCGCCATCCCCGAGCAGAACGTATTCCCGGTATCGGCGCAGAAGGCGCTGCTGGGCAAGGTCAAGAAGGACGCCAAGATCCTCGAACGCTCGCGCATCCTGGCGCTGGAACAGGCGCTCGGCAGCGAGATTGTCCCGGCCAAGCGCGAGATCGTGCGCGACAATATCAGCGGCGACATGGAAGACGTCATCAAGGCCATGCGCCTGATCATTTCGCAGCGCACCAAGAACGTGTACGAGCACATGGACGAACTCGGCGGCCTGTCCGGCAAGAACATGGACGTCATCGAGCACATGATGAAGAAGGTCAAGGCCGACAAGGAAGTGTTCGAGAAGAGCCTGCAGCGCTTCCAGGCCACGCGCAGCATTTTTTCGCAGCAGACCAACGTGCTGTACACGCACCTGAACCTGAAGAATCTCGACACCCAGATCGCCCAGACCAAGAAGGAAATGGAAACCAGCCTGACCACGGCCGGGCTCACGACCTGCATGGACAACTTCTTCAAGCACGCGCGGGAAACCATGGAAGCCGCCGCCAAGCAGGCCCAGGAAATCAAGGCCATGATGGAAGGCGTGTACAAGAAATTCCAGGAGGAGCACGGCCTCGGCAACATCAAGCCGGGCGCCTTCTCGGTCACGCGCTACCTGCGCGAGATCAAGCGGCTGCAGGACCGGCACGACCAGTACATGAAGGGCGTGTCGCTGGTGTTCACCGAACAGCGCGCGCTGACGCGCAAGTTCTTCGAATCCTCCGTGGCCAAGGTGCGCGCCATCTACAAGATGGCCAACCGCGACGCCGACAACTGGCTCAAGACCATCATGTCGCCGATGGAATCGCAGGTGCGCGAGCACCAGGTGCAGCTGCGCCGGCGCCTCGAATCCATCAAGCGCATCCACCAGGCCAGCGACACGCTCGAGGAACGCGTGCAGGAACTGGAACAGATCCGCGACGGCATCCGCGAGCAGGAAAAGAACCTGGAAAGCCGCGTGCAGGCGGTGATGCAGGTCATCAACTTCGACAAATCCGGGGAAACGCCCGCCAGCGCCGGCGAATCCGCCTGATTCCTCCGATACCTCAGTAATTCACTCAGCTGTTTCCGTTTTCTTGCCGCTGCCATCCCGGCGGCTATTCTTGAAATTCAGGGTTTTGACAGGCTTTTCCTTCCTGTCGGCTCGTTGGCAAAGCTCCTCCGTCAACTGACATCGGCAGCCCTGTCATCTGCCACCAAGGCAGGAATCTTGCATGTTTTAAGCGGCAACGGCGGAAATTCAAGGGAACATGAAACGGGCCAAAGGCACAGATCATGACGACCGGCGCAAGTCTCCCGGCGTGGCGCGAGCGCGCCGCGCGACGGGCGCGGGTGCCGGTGTGCGCGACGCTGCCCCGCTGAGCACACGTGCGCTGGATTACGAGGGCCGTATCGCCGACCTGCAGCAGAGAATCCGCGAACTCGATGAAAGCCGCGCGACGCTCTCCTCGCAGCTGCGCGCGCTGGCGACCAGGGAAGAACTGATCGAGCATGTCCACCACGGCTGGGTGGAAATCTTCGACGCCATCGTCGATCCCATTTTCATGCACGACCGTCACGGTCGCGTCGTGCGCGCCAATCGCGCGTACGCCGACATGGCCGGCATGGACATCCGGCAGGTCATCGGCCGGCCTTATTGGCAGGTGTTCCCGCGGCACGACGGTCCGCTTGCGAGCTGCTCGTTGATTCTCTCCGAAAAGCAGGATACCGCGGAGGAAGATCTCACGCTGGAAACGGGACAGACATACCGTTGCCGTTTCTTCACGCTGCGCGATTCCACCGGCGGCTATCTCGCCTCGCTCCACATCATGACCGACGTCACCGAACGCCGGCACATGGAAAAATCGCTCAAGCAGGAACGCGACTTCACCGCCACGGTCATGGATACGCTGGGCGCGCTGGTGGTGGTGCTCGATCGCGATGGCCGCATCGTCCGCTTCAACCACGCCTGCGAGGCCGTCACCGGATACACCTTCGCGGAAGCCGAAGGCAAGGCACTCTGGGACATTCTGCTCCTGCCCGAGGAACTGGAGTCGGTACGCGCCGTCTTCAACAACCTTCGCAGCGGCATGTTTCCCAACGAACACGAGAACTACTGGCGCACCAGGGATGGCGGCCGCCGCCTGATTCGCTGGTCCAATACCGCCCTGACCGGTGACGACGGCACCGTGCGGTACGTGCTGGCCACGGGCATCGACGTCACCGAACAGCGCGCCATGGAACAGGCCCTGCGCGACAGCGAAGCGCGTTTCCGCACCATGATCGAGAACTCCTCGGACATCACCGCCGTCCTCGACTGCGACGGGATCGCACACTACACCAGCCCGTCGATCGGACGCGTGCTGGGATACGGCGATGACGAACTGGTCGGCCGGAATATTTTCGAGCAGATTCACCCTGACGACCTGCCCCAGGTAAAGGGAGCGCTGGCGCGCGCCATGGAAAATCCCGGCCTGGCGCAGCATGTCGAGCACCGTTTCCGCGACAAGGACGGCGTCTGGCACCATCTCGAAAGCGTCGGAAAGTTCTCCCCGGACGATTGCCCGGTGAGCGGCGTGGTGGTCAACGCGCGCGACATCACCGCGCGCAAGCAGGCCGAGGACAAGATGCGCGCGGCCGACGAATCGCTGCGCAAGCTCAACCGCGCCCTCAAGACGCTCAGCGCCTGCAACGAGTCGCTGGTGCACGCCATGCACGAGCAGGAATTGCTCGCCGCCATCTGCCAGGTGATCGTGCACACCGGGGGCTACCGTTTCGCCTGGGTCGGCTACGCCGAAAACGACGAGCGCAAAACCGTGCGGCCCATGGCCTTCGCCGGCGAGGAGGCGGGCTTCCTCGACGCCCTGCGTTTCAGCTGGGCCGATGACGAAGACGGGCGCAATCCCATCGGCGAGGCCGTGCGCACCGGCACCCGTCAGGGCATCCATAACATCGAACAAACCTCGGCGGCGCTGCTGCCGCGCGAAGAGGCACTGCGCCGCGGCTATGTCTCCTGCACCGCCCTGCCGTTGCGAGACGGCGACCGGGTCATGGGCGTGCTCGCCATCTACGCCTCCGAGGCCGACGCCTTCGACGAAGAGGAGGTCAAGCTGCTCATGGAACTGGCCGACGACCTCACCTACGGCATCGTCGCCCTGCGCAACCAGGCCGAGCGCGAGTACGCCATGGAGGAAAACCGGCGGCACGCCGCGCGCATCCAGAAGGCCCTGCTCGAAACCGTCGAGGCCATCGGCTCGGCGCTGGAGAAACGCGATCCCTACACCGCCGGCCACCAGCGCCAGGTCGCCAAGCTGGCGCACGCGATCGCGCAGGAAATGCATCTGCCGCAGGAGGCCGTCGAAGGCATTTACATGGGCAGCCTGATCCATGACGTCGGCAAGATCTCCGTGCCGGCCGAGATCCTGAGCCGCCCCGGAAAACTCTCAGACGCCGAATTCAACCTCATCAAGGCCCATCCGCAGGTGGGCTACGACATCATCAAGGGCATCGAGTTTCCCTGGCACGTGGCGCGGATGATCCTGCAACACCACGAACGCCTGGACGGCTCCGGTTACCCGCAGGGCCTGAAGGGTGAGGAGATTTCGCTGGAGGCGAGAATCCTGGCCGTGGCCGACGTGGTCGAAGCCATGGCCTCGCACCGCCCTTACCGGCCCGGCCTCGGGCTCGACAAGGCGCTGGAAGAGATCAGCCAGAATCGCGGGGTGCTTTACGACCCGCAGGCGGTGGACGTGTGCCTGCGCCTGTTCCGGGAGAAGGGATTTACCTTCGAGTGAGCAAGCGCGCGCAGCGCGCCTCGGCTCCCGAAAATGGTTTTCATGTAGGTTGGGGTGAGGCGGTTTTTGCCGAACCCCAACATCAAATGATGAATCACATGTTGGGGTTCGCTCCGCTCACCCCAACCTACAGGACTTGATGCGCAGT
>JBFMBB010000143.1:0-6704 GCA_040755435.1 Pseudomonadota bacterium
CTCGCTGTCACTGGTGAAATAGAGCGCGCCGTCGGGACCGACGGCGACGCCCACGGGCCGGGCCCAGCGCTCGCCGTCCGCCAGCTGAAAACCCGTGACCAGATCGTCCACGCGCACCGCCGCGCCGTCCTTGAATCTGACCGCAACGATCTTGGGTGGCCGGCGCGTGGCGGCGCGGCCGATGAATCCGCCGGTCGGCTGCGTGCCCCAGGAGCCGCGCAGCGCCACGATGGCGTCGTGCTCCAGTTCCTTGCTCAGCGCGCCCGCGGGCACGAAGGTCACGCCCATGGGCGCGTTGCGCGACGGAAAGGTCGCGACCGGCGCGGCGACCTCCGCCAGCGGCCGCGGCGGCTGGCTCTGCACGCAGGCATCGCGCTGCAGCCGCTTTCCGTCGAACTGGAACCACGGCATGCCGTGAAACGAACCCGCGGTGACGCGGCTGAAATATTCCGGCGGCTGGTCGTAGCCGAGGTGATCGGGGCCGTTGTTGCTGGCGTACATGATTTTGGTTGCGGGATGCCAGGCGAAGCCCACCGGGTTGCGCAGCCCGGATCCATACGCCTCCCAGCGCGGCTGGCCTCCGGCTTCGCGCAACACGAATATGCCGCCGCGGCGCTCGTCGAAGGGATAGCGCTCGCCCAGGTATTGATCGCTGCAATTGCCCTGGATCCCGAGGCTCGCGTACACGCGGCCGTCGGGGCCGACGGCGACGGTGCGGCTGTTGTGACCGCCGCCGCCGGGCAGGCGCGCCAGCAGCTTCACCGTCTCCGGCGCGACGCGCTGCTGGCCCGGCCGGTACGGCGCGCGGTACACGCCGTTGGTGCGGGCAATGAGAATCTCGTTTTTGCGAAACGCGACGCTGTGCGGATAGTCGTCGAGCGTGACCAGCGTCCCGGCCGCGGTGTAGGGCGGCGGCACGCGATACACCTTGCCCGACTTGGAGCCGATGAACAGATCGCCGCTGTCGTGAAAAGCCGGCAGCCGCGGACCGTCGAGCCTGTCGATCAGCAGCTCCAGCCGATAACCCTTCGGCACGCGTGCGATGTGGCGCGTTCCTCCAACCTCAATCGTCTGGTCTTCATAAGCCAGCGGCTCGTCTCCCGCCTCCACTGCCGGTACCGCCTGAACCAGCAGGAATAACAACGCGCCGGAACCGACCGCGGCGCGCCACCGCGGCATGTCCCTTCCCCGAGCAACACGGCTGATCATGGTGTCGATGGTAACAAGGGTTCCTGACCGGGATAAACCAGTCCGGGGAATCCCCCATGGGCCACGCCATTATTCATGCCGATAAACGGCGCGATCGTCCCGGTCAACGCGGCGCGCGAAGCGGTGTGCACCGTTCGTGCCGAAATCCACGTGCTAGCCTTATATAGGTACATCCGGGGGGCGGCGAACGACAGCCCGGGGAGGGCGATGATGCAACGGGTAAGGAAACATCTGCGGATCGGCTGGCGCTGGCTGAACGGCGGCTGGCAGCTGTTCCTGCGCAATCCGTGGCTGCTCGGCGGCATGGGGCTGACCACGGCGGTTACCATTGCCGTACTCATGCTGATTCCCCTGCTCGGCGGGCTGCTGGTCGCGCTGCTGGCCCCGATATGCCTGGCCAGCGCCTATCTCGCCATCGACGGGGTGCGCAAAATGCCGATGGCCCTGCCGGCCTCGCTGCGCATGCCGGCCCTGAAACAGTCGCCGTTGCAACTGCTCGGGGTATTTCGCGATCCTGCGCATGCGCTGCCCATGGGCGTGGCCAGTCTGTTCAGCGCCGCGGCGGTGCTGCTGGCCAACCTGCCGGTGCAGCTGCTGGCGGGCAACGCCTGGGTGGCGGACTGGTCGAGCCTTGAAACCGGCGCGCAGGCGGGCGTGCTCGTGGCCATGCTGCTGGTGTTCGCGCTCTGCGTCGTACTCGCGGCGACGCTGATTTACGCCCTGCCGCTCGCGTTCCTGCGGGACGAACCGCTGGTTCCGGCGCTGCAGCAAAGTCTCCGTGCCAGCCGGCACTTCGCGATCGCCCTGTCGGTGCTGTTGGACGCGCTGCTCGCGCCGTTTCTGCTCGGCGGAACGGTTTCCCTGTTTTCCCCCTGGGCCGGTTATCTGGTGTCGTTCCTGATCAGCAGCGTCGCTTTTCCGGTCATCGCCGCCAGCCTGTATTGCAGCTATCGTGACATCTTTGCCACCAAAAATTATCAGCCGCGAACCGAGATGCGCCGCGCCACGGATCGGCAAACCACTAGCGCCGATGCCGTAACACAATGACCTCGATGCGCCCGCGCGGGCCGATGAAATAGGAAGCGAGCCAGCCGGTCAGGCTCACGACAATCGCTCCGAGCACCGCCGGCCAGAAACCGGAAATCGTGAAGTTGTCGAACATCCACGCCACCAGCCCCAGCATGGCGGCATTGATCACCAGCAGGAACAAGCCGAGCGTCAGCAGCGTGATCGGCAGCGTCAGGATCACCAGCAGCGGCCGCACCACGGCGTTGACGATCCCGAGCAGCAGCGCCGCCCCGAGCAGGGTCCACAGCCCCTGCACCTCGATGCCGGGAACCAGTTCCGCGGCCAGCCACAGCCCGAACGCCACCACCAGCAGGCGCAACAACAGGCCGATCATGGACTTATATCCTCCTTGCCGGGGTTTGACGCCCGTCAGTATGGCATGGCGGCCCGGGCCGGTTTCTTGACCGGGAGCAAAGCCGGGCTTCCGGCGCCGGTGCAGACTCGGCTTGTCCCTGACCCCGAGCGAGGTACCATGCACGGCGAACATCATCACGATCTGGCGCTGGAGTTCCCCGGGCTCAAGCCGCGCATCCACGAACTCAAGCTGACGAGCCCGGAGTTCAACCAGCTGTATGCCGAGTACCAGGAACTGGACAAGCAGATTTACCGCATCGAAGAGGAGATCGAGACCCCGTCAGACAGCTATACCGAGGAACTCAAGAAAAAACGCGTGCGACTGAAGGACAAACTTTACGCCATGCTCGCGGCGACCGGATATTAGCCGCAGACGCCGGGCGCATCATTCAAAGGAGACAGCAACATGTACAACCGTGTTTTGGTACCGATCGACGGCAGTGAAACCTCCCTGGCCGCGCTGCGCGAGGCGATCCGCATCGGACAGTGCCAGCAAGTGGGGACCCAGATCCGCCTGCTGTACGTGGTCGACACCCTCAGCAACGTCCCGCTGACCGAGACATCGCCCTCCTATATCAAGGAGATCTATGCGCAGGCCCGCAAGTACGGGCAGGACATCCTGGACCAGGCCAAACGGGAGATCGAGAGCGCCGGGCTGCACGTCGAGACACGGCTGGTCGAGATCAAGCGCGCCAGCGACCGCATCCCGCAAGTGATCGCGGACGAGGCCAAGGCCATGCCGGCGGAACTGCTGGTCATGGGCACGCACGGCCGGCGCGGCCTGAACTACCTGCTCCTCGGCAGCGTGGCCGAGGGCGTGATGCGGCTCACGCTGTGCCCGGTGCTGCTGGTCCGCAGCGGCTAGCCGGCGCGCTCAGCGCCGGTTCTTGCGCAGCATCAGCTTGATCGCGTTTTCGCCCAGCGGGCGGAAGATCTTCACGCGCAGGCTGTCGCTCCACTCGGCCGCGAAATCCCGCTGCAGGCTCAGGTTGATGGCCGCGGTCACGCCCATGGCGATCAGCGCCCCCAGGCTCGCCAGCGCCATGTCCTTGTGCGCGTCCCACACGTCCCCCTGCGTGCCGAGATAGGCCATCCCCAGATCGCCGCCGAAGAACTCGGCCGCGCCCCACTCGAACAGTTCGAACAGCATGGACGTCGACATGGTGATGTCGAGCGGCAGGAAATAGGCCCAGAAGCCGCGCACCGTGGCGATGCGGATGAACATCTCGCGGATCGGGTACGCCAGCAGCAGCCCGTAGGCAAAATGGATGGCGCGATCGAAATGATTGCGCTCGAAACCGAGCGCCTCGTTCAGGCTGAAACCGAACAGAGAGACGAAGGCTTCGTCGTACGGCACCTTGGCGTAGGTGTAATGCGCGCCGATCTCGTGCAACAGCAGAAACAGGAACACCAGCGTGTAGGAAACGCGCGACAGCGGGAACACGCGATGGGTCGAGATCAGGACCAGCACGAACACCGCGACCAGCACGTTCTCCAGCGCCCAGTCGGCGCGGTCGTAGGGATTGATGGCCAGCAGCGCCCATTCGATGGCGAACAGGACGCCCAGTATCGCCAGATAGCGCCGGTGCGAAATGCGGGTAAGCATGAAGGCATGGTATAGCGGTTCCCGGCCGGGATAAATCGGTCCCGATTCCATTCATCCGTCGGCTTCCTCCGTTGGGCGCGGCCGGCCGCGGGACGACGGAGTGTTACAATCACGCCGTCCCCATCGCACGAGGAATATTCCATGCCACGTTTCGTCAGCCTGATCGTCACTGCGATCATTGCCGTTCTCGCCGCCGTTCCGGCCAGCGCGGCCGACGACGCGCCGCGTTACAACCAGGTCCATTTCCAGGTCGAACGCAGCCGCCCGGTGGACAACGACCGCATGCACGCCGTGCTCAGTTACACCGCCGAGGACGACGACGCCGCGCGCCTCGCCGACCAGGTCAACCGCGCCATGGACGACGCGCTCAGGACCGCCAAGGCCCGGCCCAAAGTCGAGGTGCGCACCGGCAGCTACCGGACCTGGCCGGTGTACGACAAGAACAGGATCCGGCGCTGGCGCGCGACGCAGGAACTGCTGCTGGAGGGAGCGGATTTCGCGGAGCTGGGAAATCTCATCGGACAACTTCAGGAGCGCCTGCAGGTCGGCTCCATCCATTTCTCGGTGTCGCCGGCGCGGCGCGCGGCGGTCGAGGACGAGCTGATCGCGCAGGCGCTCGAAGCCTTCAAGCGGCGCGCCGAACTGGTGCGCAAGCAATTCGCCGCCAAGGGCTACCGTCTCGTCAACGTCGCGATCAACAGCGGCGGCGGACAACCGGTGCCGCTGATGCGCGGCCTGGCCATGGAAGCCGCCATGGACAAAGCGGTCGCGCCGCCCGCGCTCGAGGCCGGCACCAGCACCCTCAGCGTGAATGCGGGCGGGATGATCGAACTGCAATAATCTTGTATGTTCACGCGGCAGGCGACCGGCTGACATCGGTCATGCCGCGCCGTTCCACCTGATCCGGAGGAAACACCGGTGCCTCACAGCGTCGCCCTGATCACCACGCTCGCCACCGGCCTGGGGCTGGCCCTGGTCATGGGCTTCCTGGCCATGCGCCTGAAGCTGCCGGCCCTGGTCGGCTACCTGCTCGCCGGCATCATCATCGGCCCGGGCACGCCGGGCTTCGTCGCCGATCTCGAACTGTCGCAACAGCTGGCCGAGATCGGCGTGATCCTGCTGATGTTCGGCGTCGGCCTGCATTTTTCGCTGGACGACCTGCTGTCGGTGCGGCGCATCGCGCTGCCCGGCGCGGTGGTCCAGATTGCCGTGGCCACGGCGCTCGGCCTGGGCATCGCCGCGCTCTGGGGCTGGGGCCTCGGCGCCGGCATCGTGTTCGGCCTGGCGCTGTCGGTGGCCAGCACCGTGGTGCTGCTGCGGGCGCTGGAGGACCGCGGTGTGCTGGAGTCGGTCAACGGCCGCATCGCGGTCGGCTGGCTGGTGGTCGAGGACCTGGCGATGGTCATGGTGCTGGTGTTGTTGCCGCCGCTGTCCGGCTGGCTCGGCGGCACACCCGTCGCCGCGGCGGCCGCGCCGGACCGGGGGCTGCTGATGACGCTCGGCGTCACCCTCGGCCAGGTGGCCATCTTCGTCGTCCTGATGCTGGTCGTCGGCCGGCGCGTGTTTCCGTGGCTGCTGGCGCAGGTGGCGCGCACCGGGTCGCGCGAGCTGTTCACCCTGTGCGTCATCGCGGTGGCGGTCGGCATCGCCTACGGCTCGGCCGAGTTGTTCGGCGTCTCGTTCGCGCTCGGCGCCTTCTTCGCCGGCATGGTCATGCGCGAATCCAACCTGAGCTACCGCGCCGCCGAGGAATCCCTGCCGCTGCGTGACGCGTTCGCGGTGCTGTTCTTCGTGTCGGTGGGCATGCTGTTCGAGCCGGAGGTGCTGGTGCGCCAGCCGCTGCACGTGCTGGCCACGGTCGCCATCATCATGTTCGGCAAGTCGCTCGCGGCCTTCGCCATCGTGCTGGCGTTCCGCTACCCGCTCAACACCGCGCTCACGGTCTCGGCCAGCCTGGCGCAAATCGGCGAGTTCTCGTTCATCCTCGCGGGTCTCGGCGTCAGCTTCGGGATCCTGCCGGCGGAAGGCTACAGCCTGGTGCTGGCGGGCGCGCTGATCTCGATCGCGCTCAACCCGCTGGTGTTCCATGCCATCGAACCGGCGCAGGCGTGGATCCGCTCGCGCTCCAACCTGGCGCGCCTGCTGGAGCGCCGCGACGACCCGCTCGCGGAACTGCCGATGAGCGTGGATGCGGCCCGCCTCACCGGACACGTGCTGCTCGTGGGTTACGGTCGCGTCGGCCGGCGCGTCGGCGAGGCGCTGACCGCGCGCGGCGTGCCGATCGTGGTGGCCGAGCAGAACCGCGAACTGGTCGAGTCGCTGCGCGCCCGCGGCATCCCGGCAGTATCCGGCGACGCCGCCGAGCCGGCGGTGCTGATCCAGGCGCATGTGGCGCGGGCGCACACGCTCGCGATCGCGGTGCCGAACGCCTTCCTGGCGCTGTGCATGCTGGAGATCGCGCGCCAGC
>JBFMBB010000144.1:0-6700 GCA_040755435.1 Pseudomonadota bacterium
GTCAGTCGGGCGCAAGCGGGGCGGGGCGGTGTTTTCGCTAACATACTCACCGTTGGTCCGCGCCGCCGAGCGGGTGCAGCGGGTTTTGCTGCACCCCGGGCAGCAACAGTTAATTAAAAGATTTACTGCCTTAATATCTGGACCCCGGCTTCCGCCGGGGTGACGACGTTTTTTTTGACAACCTCTATCATTGATTGAGATATGTCATGGCCTCCATCATTACTGATGTGTTGATCGTCGGCTGCGGCGACATCGGCGAGCGCGTGGCTGCGCAGGAGCGCGCGCAGGGGCGCCGGGTTGCCGGCGTGGTTCGATCCGCGGCGTCCGCGCAACGGTTGCGCGCGGCCGGTGTCCATCCGCTCGTCGCCGATCTCGACGCGCCGGAGTCCCTGCGCGAGCTGCCTGTCCGGAATGTGCTCGTCTATTACTTCGCGCCGCCGCCAGGCAAGGGCGTTACCGATCCGCGCATGGAAGCCTTCGTTTCCGTGCTCGAAAGCGCCGGGCCGCCGTCGCGCGTGGTGCTGATCAGCACCACCGGCGTGTATGGCGATTGCCGCGGTGAATGGGTGACGGAGGACCGACCGCCGAATCCGCAGGCGGACCGGGCCAAACGCCGGCTGGCGGCGGAGACGGCGTTGCGCCACTGGAGCGGGAACAGCGGCGTGCCGGTGGTGATCCTGCGTGTACCGGGAATTTACGGCCGCGGGATGCTGCCCGAGCAGCGCCTGCGCGATCGCGAGCCGGTGCTGCGCGAGGAGGATTCGCCGTACAGCAATCGCATCCATGCCGACGACCTGGCGCGGGTCTGTTTCATCGCCGGGCATCACGCCAACCCCGGCGCCCTGTACAACGTCAGCGACGGCCACCCCACGACCATGACGGATTTTTTCTACCGCGTGGCGGACGCGCTCGGCATCCCGCGCCCGCCCGCGATCACGCTCGAAGAGGCGCGTGCGCGGATGGGGGAGGGCATGCTTTCCTATCTGGCGGAATCCAAGCGCATCGACAACCGGCGCCTGCGCGAAGAGCTGGGGGTGCAACTCATGTATCCGGACCTGGCCGCCGGCCTGCCTTCCTGCTTCGACCGTTGCGGGTGAAGGCCGGGCGCGCCGTCACTCGCCCAGCAGGGCGTTGATCCTGGCGGCGCAGATGTAGTCGTTTTCCGACAGGCCCTTGATGCTGTGCGTGCTGAAGCGCACGAGGCAGCGGTTGTAACCGACCTCGAGATCGGGATGATGATCCTCGCGGTGTGCGACCCAGGCCTGGGCGTTCACGAAAGCCAGGGTCTCGTGGTAGTTCTTGAACTTGAACGTGCGGCTGAGCTCGGTGGCGGCATCGTTCAGCGTCCACCCCGGTACCTGGACCAGCAGCGCCCGGGCCTGGTCACGCGTCAGCGGCGGCGTGCCCGGCGCGCAGGGTTTGCAGGACTTGCGCGTGAGGTCGGACATGACGCCTCCCGTTATTTGAACTTGTAGTAGGTGTCGTTCAGGTATTTCACCAGGTCGTTCATCTGGTTCTTTTCCAGCTTGATGTCGGTCATGTGTTCACAATTTTGTATCTGCTCGGTCAATCCATGAAGGCTCTTGACCTTGTGATCCTTGCGCGTATACACGTCGTCCTTGTGGCACGAGGTGCAATTGGCCTCATGCAGTTTCTTGCCGCTGGCGACGTCGCCCGGCAGGGGTGCGGCCTGGACGGCAACGGAAAGGACGGCAGCAACCGGAAATGCGACGAATGACTTGAGCATAACTCCTCCTTGTGCAGGGCGTCAGGTTTTTCCCGCCAGATGCGCGATGCGCAGCGCTGCCGGCGGATGCGAATCGTAAAAAGCGGAATGCAGCGGGTCGGGGGTGAGGGTGCTGGCATTTTCGCGGTAGAGTTTCACCAGCGCATTCACGAGATCCTTCGCGTCGGTCTGTTCGGCGGCGAAACGGTCGGCTTCGTATTCATGCCGGCGCGAGCTCCAGGCCAGCACCGGCTGCAGGAAGAACGTGAACACCGGAACCACCAGCATGAAGAGCATCAGGGCGGCGTGCGTGGAGGGTTGCGTCATGCCGAGGCCGGCGTAAAACCAGGGCTGCGTGATCAGCCATCCGAGCAGGGCGAGTCCGAGCAGGCTCATGCCGAAGGTGAGCAGCATGCGCTTGATGACGTGGCGTAGCTTGAAATGCCCGAGCTCGTGCGCGAGCACTGCCTCGATCTCCTTTTCGCCGAGGTGCTCCAGCAGGGTGTCGAAGAACACGATGCGCTTGGACTTGCCGAAACCGGTGAAGTAGGCGTTGCCGTGGGCGCTGCGGCGCGAGCCGTCCATGACGAAGATGCCGCGCGAGCGGAAGCCGGTGCGCTCCAGCAGCGCCTGGATGCGCTCACGCACGGAATCGTCCTTGAGCGGCGTGAACTTGTTGAAGATCGGCGCGATCCACGCCGGGTAGGCCCACACCAGGAACAGCGTGAAGCCGCTCCACAGCAGCCATACGTACACCCACCACAGCGCGCCGGTTTCCTGCATCAGCCACAGCGCGGCCATGGCCAGCGGCGCCCCGATGAGTCCGAGCAGCAGGGTTTTCTTGACGAGATCGGTGACGAACAGGCCGGGCGTGGTCTTGTTGAATCCGAAACGGTTTTCGATCACGAATACCTGGTACACGCTGACCGGCAGCTCGATCAGGCCCATGATGATGAAGGCGCCCAGAATGAACAGCGTTCCGGTGGCCAGTTCGCCGAAGCCGAGTCCGCGCAAGATGCGATCCAGCCACTCCAGTCCGCCGCCCACGGTCCAGATCAACAGCAGTGCCGTGCCGTAGATATCCTCGAGGCGCCCGAAGCGGGTATGCGCGATGGTGTAGTCGGCGGCTTTGCGATGATCCTCCAGCGAGATCCGGCGGCTGAAGGCGGGCGGGACCGCGTCGCGGTTGGCGCTGACATGGCGGATGTGCCGGTTGGCCAGCCACAATTCCACCACCAGCGACAGGCCGAGCAGGCCGATAAATATGATCGTGAAAGTATTCATAGTAATATTATGACAGGACGAACGCAGCGAAGCGAAGTAGGGCTGCATTTTCCATGACAGAACGACTCAAGAGACAGCAGTGAACGCGGAAAATTCCCGCCCAGCATCCGGAGACCACGCATGGCGCAATCACCCAACGGGGCGCAGGACAGCACCGCCCTGATCTGGATAGACATGGAAATGACAGGGTTAAGCCCGGATACCGACCGGATCATCGAGGTCGCCACGATCGTCACCGACAGCGAACTGAACGTCGTCGCCGAAGGACCGGTGCTGGCGGTGCACCAGCCGGACGCGGTGCTGGCGGCCATGGACGACTGGAACCAGCGCACCCACTCGGGCACCGGCCTGATCGAGCGCGTGAAGCAATCGTCGTACTCCGAGGCGGATGTCGAGCGCCTGACGCTCGAGTTTCTTCAAAAATACGTTCCCAGGAACAAGTCCCCGATGTGCGGCAACAGCATCTGCCAGGACCGGCGTTTTCTGGCGCGCACCATGCCGCAACTCGAGGCCTGGTTTCATTACCGCAATCTCGACGTGAGCTCCATCAAGGAACTGGTGAAGCGCTGGAAGCCGGGCCTGTGCAGCGGCGTGGTGAAAAAGAACACGCACAAGGCGCTTGACGATATTCGCGAGTCGATCGAGGAGCTTAAGTACTACCGGGAGCATTTTTTCGCGAAATAGTCAGCTTTAGGCAAGTCATTCATACGAAATCGTAAAATGGTGATGGGTGACAACATATCCATCGCACATTTAGAATGGTGCTGAAGTCAGCAGCCCGCGAGGTGTTTTATGTCTCCAACCTCCGCTGTTCGTATTCTCGTCCTGACCGGCACCATATTTCTCGTGGTGCTGCTTCTTGCAGCATGCAATGGCGATGGAGGAGACGGTGGAACCGTTGTGCCACCCGTCTCAGGGACTGGCAGTCAGCTTTATGTCGGTGGTAACACCAGCCCCAGACTGCTGATCTATAACGACGCCAATACCGCCTCCGGAAGTACGTTACCCAACCGCGTCGTGTCGGGTGGTCTCACCACGCTGAACGGCCCGCGCGGGATCGCGGTGGACATGGCGCACGATCAGATCTACGTCGCCAACTTTCTGGGCGATTCCGTTCTGGTTTTCCATAATGCGCGCACCGTTACGGGCGGCGAAGCTCCGGCCCGCACAATCATCGGTGGTCCACTGAACAAGCCCTCTGCTTTGTTCATGGATGCGGTCAACGACCGGCTGTACGTGGCCAATACCGGAGGAAACTCCGTTCTGGTTTACGACAACGCCAGCAGTCTGAACGGTGCCGCGGTACCTGACCGGATACTGACAGGCAACGCGACCAGCTTGATTGCACCGACCGGAATTTACTCCGACATAACCCGAAATCTTCTGTATGTCACCAATGGTGACAACCGGATGCTTGTCTTCAGCGATGCCGCGACGACGACGGGCAATGTTCCGCCAGCCAGGACTGTCTCCGGTCTGAGTAGTCCGACCGGCATATACGTCGATGTCATGATGGACCGTCTTTACGTTGCAAATACAGGTACCAATTCGATCGCCGTCTTTGATGGCGTGAGCACAGCAGACGGCAGCCCTGCGCCGGATCGGGTTCTTTTCGGCGGCGTGACGGGGCTCGTCGGACCGCGTGATGTGTTCGTGGACACCGGCACTGACCGGTTGTACGTGGCCAATTTTGGCAACGATTCGGTCCTGGTTTTCGACGGAGCCGGCAGCGTGAATGGAAATGTCGCGCCCACGCGCTCTCTCGGCCTGATGGCCGCAACCGGTCCCTGGGGTCTTTACGTCGATGTCAGCCCGATCGTTGTCGGCAGCACGGCGAATCTGGATGGTTACGCGCGCAGTGATAGTACGGCCAGCGCCACCTCCAGCCCTGCCACCGGCGACAGGGAAGCCGGCTTTTTTGGGGTGGGTTGGCGTCAGCTTTACAGCTTTGGAATTGCCAGCATACCGGCAAGCGCCACGATCACCTCGGCAACGCTGCGTCTGCATCAATGTGATGTGTCCGGATCGCCCTACGCATTGCTGGGCAATGTCGTCGTGGATCACGTCAGCTATGGTGACACGTTCGATCCTTTTGGCGGCGCCTATGACGGCGCGACAGTCGCTTTCAATATCGGAACCCTGTCCACGAGCGCCAGCCTGGGGAACCGGACCCTGAATGTAACGACGCGGGTGCAAAACGATCTGGCTGCCTCCAGGCTGCATTCCCAGTATCGCCTGAGGTTTTCCCCGTTCGACGTCAATTTCGACTTCGCGGATGACTTCGCTCAGTTCACCGACGCAGAAGATTCGCCTTGTGCCGGGACTACAACCAATCAGCCGCCACAGCTGGCAATAACCCTCAAGCGCTGACCCGTCCGACATGGTGTTTTGTTCGTTACGGAACGGCAGAGTGCCTCTGCTGCGCCCACCGTACGTGTTCTCTTACCATCCCTGATGCATGATCCTGCCGTGCCTTGAGCGCCTCATTGACTGTTTCGCTCGTCGGCGCGTTCCCCAGCGCCACGGCGATGTTGCGCAGCCAGCATTCGTAACCGATACGCCGGATGGCGGAGCCCTCGGTGTATTTCAGGAATTCCTCTTCGGTCCATGAAAACAGCCTGATCAGTTCCGGTGCATCGAGGCCATGTCGCGGCGCGAAGTCGGGTTCCGCGCTCGGTTGGGCAAAGCGGTTCCACGGACACACCAGCTGGCAGTCGTCGCAGCCGTAGATGCGGTTGCCGATCAGCGGACGCAGCTCCACGGGGATCGGTCCGCGCAGCTCGATGGTGAGGTAGGAGATGCAGCGGCGCGCATCCAGTTCATAGGGCGCGACGATGGCCCGCGTCGGGCAGATGTCGAGACAGGCCTGGCAGGTGCCGCAATGATTCTCGGCGGGCGCGTCCACCGGCAGCGGCAGGTCGGTGTACAGCTCGCCCAGAAAAAACCACGAGCCGGTCTGCTTGTCGATCAGGTTGGTGTGCTTGCCGATCCAGCCGAGTCCGGCCTTCTCCGCCAGCGCCTTCTCCAGCACCGGGGCGCTGTCGCTGAAGGCGCGGTACTGGAATGGCCCGACCCGCGATTCGATGCGCTCGGCCAGTTTCTGCAGGCGCGATCGCAGCACCTTGTGATAATCCCGGCCGAGCGCGTAGCGCGAAACGAAGGCCCGTTGCGGGTCGTGCATGACGGCCTCGCTGTCGGCCGCCGCTCCCGGCAGGTAATCCAGGCGCGCCGAGATCACGCGCAGCGTGCCGGGCTGCAATGCCTGCGGCCGGCTGCGGCGCGTGCCATGGGATTCCATATAATGCATCTCCCCGTGCCGTCCGAGCCTGAGCCAGTTCAGCAGGCGGGTCTCGGCCGCGCCGAGATCGGTGTCGGCGATGCCGACCCGCTGGAAGCCCAGCTCCCGCCCCCAGGCCTTGATGTCGGCGGCGAGGCGGGCGAGATCGATATTATTGTTTCGTGCGGTGCGCATCAGGCCCTATCATATACTCCTCGAACGAAAAGGACGCCTGCATGAAGTTGCCCGAAGCCCTCTACACCGCCGCCCAGGTACGGGAACTCGACCGTCTGGCCGTCGAGGAACACCGGATTCCCGGGGCGAAGCTGATGCAACGTGCCGGGGCCGCGGTGTTCGAGTTGCTGTCCACGCGCTGGCCGCGGGCGCGGCGCGTCGCGGTGGTGTGCGGCCCG
>JBFMBB010000145.1:0-6578 GCA_040755435.1 Pseudomonadota bacterium
GGCTACATGGTTTACTTCGGCACCGGCAAATATCTCGAAAACGGAGACAAAACGGCGCCGACCACCCTCCCGCCGGGCAATTACAATTACTTCTACGGCATCTGGGATCCCCACTCGGGGGCTTCGATCGGTGGCAGCGATACGGCCAGGGTACCCAAGACGCGCCTGCGCAACCAGACCGTCAGCAACGTCACCTACAGCAGCGTCGAGTATCGCACGGTGACGGACAACAAGCTGGGCAGCGCCGGCACCGAGGGCGATGCCCAGTCCTGGGGCGAATCGGGCACCGCCTGCAACAACGCCGGCGGAAAATGCATGGGCTGGGTGGACAGCTTCCCGGGCGCGGGCGAGATGATGGTCTCCAATCCGGTACTGCTCGGCGGCACCGTGCCGCGCATCATATTCACCACCATCGTGCCGGAAAGCGCGGCCTGTTCCTACGGCGGTCAAAGCTGGTTGATGGAGCTGAATCCGATCCACGGCGGGCGGTTCACTTCCGATGTCTTCGGCCTGACCTCGACGATCGGCGGCAGCAACGCGGCAACCATCGTCGGCCGCAATCCGCAGATCGGCATCATGCCGGAACCGACGATCCTGCGCGATCCGAGCAATTCGCGTGATCTGAAAATTCTCACGGGTTCCTCGGGCACGGTAACATCCGTCGTCAACTCGTCAGGCAAGGCCAAGGGCGGTCGCCAGTCGTGGCGACAACTTAAATAACCATGCGCGCGCTTAATGATCGGCCAGCGCAATGAGGGAACTACTCATGATACGCAAACTTCTACTTGTCACGCTTGCTGTCTGGATGACGGGCTCCGCTGTCCTGTTGAAAGATGCTCAAGCCGCTGCGACGGCTGCGCCGCAAACCGTAAGCGGTGGCGGACGCATTGATGCCATCGACACCGGAGGCGGGAGAATCATCATCGATGACGGCGTGCTCCTGCTGTCGCCGACGATGCGCATCCTCGACAGCGCGGGCCGGCCAGGCAACATCCAGGCCCTGCGCCCCGGGACGACGGTGAATTACTCGGCCACGCGCGACAACAAAACCGCCAAGCCGAAGATCACCGAAATAGTCATCCTGCCACCCGGACAGAAACCCAGACGGGAGGATGACTAAATGGCGCGTGGTGTGGCAGACGCCAATCTCACGGCGGCGAAATATCCCTTTCAAGGAAAGCACATGACTCAACAATCACGAAATCGCGGGTTTACGCTGATCGAGGTGATGATTGTGGTAGTGATCATCGGGGTGCTGGTCAGCATCGCCTACCCGAGCTACCAGAGGCACATGATCCAGACGCGCCGCTCCGACGCGCAGGCGGCGCTGTTGCAGATCGCCAACCAGCAGGAGCGTTTCTTCACGGAATGCAATTACTACGCGACAACGCTTACCGGTAATCGCGCCTGCGGTGCCAGCGCCGGCAACGGGGTTCTCAATTACGCCGCGGCAACCTCGCCAGACGGCCACTATGCCCTGACCTTGGTGCAGGGCGTGCTCCTGGCGGACGGCACGACGTCAGCCAGCTGCTCGACATGGGCTTGCGGATTCAGCGCGGTGGCCAACCCGAACAGCGGCGCCAGCGGGCGTCAGGCTGGCGATGGCCGCTTCATGATCAACTCGCTCGGCCAGAAATTCTGGGATCGAAACAATGACGGCGACTATGCCGACACCAGCGAGAGCAAATGGACCAAGTGACGGCGCGGTATACTTTCAGCGTATAAGCTAGATGCCGCGCAGTTCGCGCGGGACCGGAAAAACCACCCCTTCAGAGTAGCCGGCAGGCGATTCAACCAGCCGCGCGCCGAGCCCCTGCAGCCATTCGATCACCTGCTGCACCAGCAATTCGGGGGCCGAGGCACCAGCCGTGAGGCCGATCTTCCCGACACCCTCGAACCACTCACGACGCAGGTCCTGCGGCCCGTCGATCATGTATGCGCGCACGCCGCGCGCTTCGGCCACTTCCCGCAGGCGGTTCGAGTTGGAACTGTTATGCGAGCCGACCACCAGCATGATATCGACCAGTTCCGCCAGGGCCTTCACCGCGTCCTGGCGATTCTGCGTGGCGTAACAAATGTCGTCCTTTTTCGGTCCCTTGATGCGGGGAAAGCGCTCGCGCAAGGCGGCAACGATCTTCGCCGTGTCGTCCATGGACAGCGTGGTCTGGGTGACATAGGCGATATTGGATTCATCCCTGACCTTCAGCCCGGCGACATCTGCCACCGACTCGACAAGGTACATGCCGGCATCGGCCTGCCCCATGGTGCCCTCGACTTCGGGATGGCCGGCATGGCCAATCAGAACGCACTCGGTGTTGCTGTTGCGGTGGCGCACCACTTCCATGTGCACCTTGGTGACCAGCGGGCAGGTGGCGTCGAAAATGCGCAAACCGCGGCGCGCCGCTTCTTCCTGCACCGCGCGCGACACGCCATGCGCGCTGAATATCACGGTCGCTCCCGCCGGCACCTGGTCCAGCTCGTCGACGAACACCGCGCCCTTGGCACGCAGGTCATCCACCACGAAGCGGTTATGCACTACTTCGTGGCGTACGTAGATGGGCGCGCCGAACATTTTCAGTGCGCGCTCGACGATCTCGATCGCCCGGTCGACACCGGCGCAGAAACCGCGGGGATTGGCCAGATATATCTGCATGAAGTGATCAGGCGGCGTGGCGTGTCACGAAGCGAGCTCAGTTCCGATGGCGCGAGCCCAGGCCCAGGGCATCAATTATCAACAGGACGGCGCCTATTGTAATGGCGGAATCCGCCACGTTGAATGCCGGCCAGTGCCAAGTGCCGTAATAGACATCTATGAAATCAATCACATAGCCATGGATCAACCGATCGAGCAGATTGCCCAAGGCGCCGCCGAGCACCAGCATGAGGGCCGTGGCGAGCAACTTGTCCCTGGTGCCCAGGCGCCAGCCCATCCACAGGATGAACGCGCATGCCGCGAACGCGACGACAATGAAAAAAACATTCTGCCAGCCGCCCGCGCTGCTCAGGAAACCGAATGCCGCGCCGGTGTTGTGCACCAGCACCAGATTGAGGAACGGCATGAGCCGGATTTCACCGTGCTGCGTCAGGTAATCAGTGGCGAAATATTTCGTCAGCTGATCGAGGACGAAAACCGCCAGGGCGATCCAGAGGTAGCGCCGCATCATGCGAACTGGCGGTTCTCGCCCGCGCCGATGACATTCTGCACGCAGCGCCCACAGATCTGCGGATGATCCCGGTTCACGCCGATATCCTCGCGGTGATGCCAGCAGCGAACGCATTTGACGAAAGCCGAGGGCGCGACCTTCACCGCCAGCCCCTTGATCTCCGTCTCGACCGCATCCGCGACCTTCTCCGACAACGGATGTATCCGGGCGTAGGAGGTGATAAACACAAAACGCAATTCATCACCCAGGCGCTGCAAACGCTGCTGCCACGGGGCGTCGCAATAAATATCGACCTCTGCGTCCAAGCCAGAGCCGATGCCGCCGGCTACGCGCAGCTTTTCCAGTTCTTTGGCCACGGCCTGGCGCACGCTGATCACTTCGCTCCAGAAGGCGCGGTCAACGGCGCCCTCGGGCAAGGCCGGCAGCTCATGCCAGATTTCCAGGAATACAGATTCGCCACGCTTTCCCGGCATGTAGCGCCAGATTTCCTCGGCCGTAAACGACAGTATCGGCGCCAGCCAGCGTGCCAGCGCTTCCACAATGTGGAACATCGCGGTCTGGCCCGATCGGCGTCCACGGCTGCCGGCGGGCATGGTGTACATGCGGTCCTTGAGAATATCGAGATAGAAACCGCCCATGTCCACCACGCAGAACTGGTGCAGCTTCTGGTATATCAGGTGAAACTGGAACTGCTCGTAGGCCTCGATCACCTCTTTCTGCAACTCATGCGCCCGCGCCAGCGCCCATTGATCGAGCGCCAGCATGTCCTGCACCGGCAGCGGAGCCGAAACGTCAAAGCCGGAAAGACTGGCCAGAAAATAACGCGTGGTATTGCGGATGCGCCGGTAGGAATCGGCCATGCGCGTGAGGATCTCGTCGGAGATGCTCATCTCTGCGCGGTACTCGGTGGCCGCCACCCACAGGCGCAGGATATCCGCGCCCATGGACTTGATGACTTTCTGCGGCACGATCACGTTGCCGAGCGACTTGGACATCTTGCGGCCCTTGGCGTCCACCGTGAACCCGTGCGTCAGGACGCTGCGATACGGCGCCTCGCCGCGCATCGCCACCGACGTCAGCAGCGACGACTGGAACCAGCCGCGGTGCTGGTCCGATCCTTCCAGGTACAAATCCGCGGGAAATGGCAGCTCCGGCCGGCGCTGCAGCACGCAACTGTGCGTCACGCCGGAGTCGAACCAGACATCCAGGGTATCGCCGACCTTGTCGTATTGATCGGCTTCGGCACCGAGCAATTCGTGCGCTTTCAACTCGAACCAGGCATCAATTCCCTGTTTTTCCACGCGTTGGGCAACGTTCTCGACCAGGCGTTCGGTATCCGGGTGCGCCTCGCCCGTCTGGCGGTGCACGAACAGCGGGATCGGCACACCCCAGGCGCGCTGGCGCGAAATGCACCAGTCCGGGCGGTTCTCGATCATGCCCTGGATGCGCGCCTGGCCCCAGTCCGGAACCCAGCGCACGCCCGTAATGGCGCGCAGCGCCGGCTCGCGCAGGCGCTCCATGCTGATGAACCACTGGGACGTGGCGCGGAAAATGATCGGCGTCTTGTGGCGCCAGCAGTGCGGATAACTGTGATTCAGCGCCTCGGCATGCACGAGGGCGCCCTTGCCCTTCAGCACTTCCAGCACATGCTCATTGGCCTTGAACACATGCTCACCGGCGAACAGCTCGGTGCCGGGCAGGAACTTGCCGTCCTCGCCCACCGGGTTGTCCACCGCGAGCCCGTAGCGCGCGCCGACGACATAGTCTTCCTGGCCATGTCCCGGCGCCGTGTGCACCGCGCCGGTGCCGGCATCGGTGGTCACGTGCTCGCCCAGAATCACCGGCACCTCGCGCGTATAGAAGGGATGCTTGAGCTTGACGCCTTCGAGGTCCCGGCCGCGGCAATTGGCTACGACGCGGTACTGCTCGATGCCATAGCGTGCCATCGCGTCCTTGACCAGCGGATCGGCGATCAGCAGGCGTTCGTGTCCCTGGGCGGTGGAGCATTGCAACAACACATACTCGAGTTCCGGGTGCAGCGCGACCGCCTGGTTGGCGGGCAGCGTCCACGGCGTCGTGGTCCAGATGACGACGTTGATCGGGCCTTCACCGGCGTGTCCTGGCGTGTGCTCGCAGCGCGCCAGAAACGCCGCCGGATCCACGGCGCTGAAACGCACGTCGATGGCGGGCGAGGTCTTGTCCATGTACTCGACCTCGGCTTCCGCCAGCGCCGAACCGCAGTCGCTGCACCAGTGCACCGGCTTGTGGCCGCGCACGACGTGGCCATTGGAAATGATCCGGCCCAGCGCACGGATGATGCCAGCCTCGATGGAAAAATCCATCGTGAGATAGGGATGCTTCCAGTCGCCGATCACGCCGAGACGGATGAAATCCTCGCGCTGCCGGTCCACCTGCACGCGCGCATACTCGCGGCAGGCCTGGCGGAATTTCGCCGGCTCGACCTGCACGCCGGCCTTGCCGATTTTTTTCTCGACCGCGTGCTCGATCGGCAGGCCGTGGCAGTCCCAGCCCGGCACGTAGGGCGCGTCGAATCCGCCCAGGGTCCGCGCCTTGACGATGATGTCCTTGAGAATCTTGTTGACCGCGTGGCCGATGTGGATGTCGCCGTTGGCATAGGGCGGGCCGTCGTGCAGGACATATTTCGGACGGTCCCGTCCCTGTTCGCGCAGCTTCCCGTACAGATCGATTTCCTGCCAATGCCTGAGCACCTCCGGCTCGCGCGCCGCCAGGTTGGCCTTCATGGGAAAATCCGTCTGCGGGAGATTCAGCGTTTTTTTATAGTCGTTCACCACGAACCCTTTGCGAAACACTCATGCGGTCTTTTCCCGGCGCGCGCTGGCGCCACGCGCGGGATGATAATCCCGGAAAAACGCGCGCACGTCGTCCACGTCCTTTTCAATCCAGCGACGCAGTTCGTCCAGCGACTCGAAGCGCTTCTCGTCGCGGAACTTGCGCAGGAAATTCACATGCACGTAAGCGCCGTAGATGTCGTCGCTGAAATCCAGCAGGTGCACTTCCAGCAGCGTGCGCGTCCCGCCGACCGTGGGGCGCGTGCCGATGTTGGCCGCGCCGGCGATCGGCTCGTTATTCAGACCGAACACCTCGACCGCGAAGATGCCCTTGATCGGCGTCACCTTGCGATGCAGGTAGATGTTGGCGGTTGGAAACCCGAGGGTGCGGCCGAGCTTGTCGCCATGCGCCACCCGCCCGCACATGCGGTAGGGACGCCCCAGCAGCTTTTCCGCCATGGCCAAATCACCGTTCGCAAGCGCCGCGCGGATGCGCGTGCTCGAAACCCGCTCTCCGTCGATCGTGACGGTATGCATGTTCACGACCTGGAAACCGTGCTTGCGGCCGGCCTCCGCGAGCATGGCAAAATCCCCCCGCCGTTTC
>JBFMBB010000146.1:0-6572 GCA_040755435.1 Pseudomonadota bacterium
GCCGCCCCGAGATGCGCAGCGACGGCTGGAAGGTCGGCGACCGGGTCAAGGGCAAGGTGCTGCTGGCGCGCTACAGCCGCTACATGCAGCAGTTCCCGGCCGAGCTGACGGCGCGCATCGCCGACAAGGGCGCGCGCTTCACGCACCACAGCTCTATCGCGCCGACCGGGACCATCTCGCTGTCGCTGGCCAACAACGCCAGCAACGGCATCGAGCCCTCGTTCGCCCACAAGTACAGCCGCAACGTGCTGCGCGAGGGCAAGAAGAGCAAGGAGAAGGTCGAGGTGTTCTCCTGCGAGTTGCTGGCCTACCGCACCCTGGTCAACCCCGAGGCCGACCCGGACGCCACGGACGGCAAGAACCGGCTGCCGGACTACTTCATCACCGCCGATCACATCAAGCCGCGCGAGCACGTGGACGTCCAGGCGGCGGCGCAAAAATGGGTGGATTCCTCCATTTCCAAGACCGCCAACGTCCCCACCGACTTCCCGTACGAGGACTTCAAGGACATTTATCTGTACGCCTACGAGAAGGGCCTGAAGGGCTGCACCACCTTCCGCTTCAACCCCGAGGCGTTCCAGGGCGTGCTGGTGAAGGACAAGGACCTCGAGAACACCACCTACCGCTTCCAGCTGGAGAACGGCGAGGTGATCGAGGTCAAGGGCAACGAGGAAATCGAATACGACGGTGAGGTCCACAACGCTGCCAACCTGTACGACGCCCTCAAGGAGGGTTACTACGGGCGGTTTTAACCGCATGGCGCGCTCGCGGGCGGAACCACCCGCAATTAGCTTTTAACGTCGCCGAAGACAACACAGATTAAAGGATAGAGAGAGAACAGGAGCCCATTATGGCTATCAAGATCAACGAAAAAATCACCGCGTACGAGGTCGTCAAGGAAGAGCCCAAGCGCCCGGCCGAGAGCAACGTGGTGCACATGCACGAGAAGCTCGAACGCCCCGAGGTGCTGGTCGGCTCGACCTACAAGATCAAGACCCCGCTCACGGAGCACGCCCTGTACGTCACCATCAACGACATCGTGCTCAACCCGGACACGCCGCACGAGAAGCGCCGCCCCTTCGAGATCTTCATCAACTCCAAGGACATGGCCCACTTCCAGTGGGTGGTGGCCCTGACCCGGGTCATCTCGGCGGTGTTCCGCAAGGGGGGTGACGTCACCTTCCTGGTGGAGGAGTTGCACTCGGTGTTCGACCCGCGCGGCGGCTACTTCAAGAAGGGCAAGTACACCCCGTCGCTGGTGGCCGACCTGGGCGACGTCATCGAGCGTCACCTGAAGCTGATCGGCCTGATCCAGACCGAGGAGCCGGACGCGGGA
Organism: Pseudomonadota bacterium; assembly: GCA_040755435.1. GTDB lineage: Bacteria > Pseudomonadota > Gammaproteobacteria > Acidiferrobacterales > Sulfurifustaceae > Sulfuricaulis. The sequence continues at coordinate 1,337 of JBFMBB010000146.1, forward strand.
CGCCAGCAGCTGATCGCCGAGAAGCGCGCCGAGCTGAAAAAACGCGCCGCCGCAACGGAATCCGCCGCCGCCGATCCCTGCGACTTTCCCGCCGACGCGCAACTTTGCATCAAGTGTTCCACCAAGGCCGTGGTCAAACTGGACGGATGCATGACCTGTCTCAACTGCGGCGACTCGAAGTGCGGATGACATCCGGAACGACGACACGATCGCGATGCGCGCGCGAAAATTTCGGGACAAAGTGTTTGCAATTTTTTTTTCATTGGATTAATGTCTTGACACATCAGGTCACTGTGCTAGACATGAAGTGAACTTTGGACACGGAGTACACGGATGTCACTGCCCGGATGACGGGATGCTGCGAGACGGAAGCAACGTCATCGCGGCGCCGGGCGGAACCAGGATCAACCAAGAGTTAATGGATCGATTGCGAAGCTCGACAACTGGTAGCAAAGATATCAGCACCCCCCTGCAGCAGTGTCTGGCTGCCAGGTCCTGTTCTTCCCGCTCTCCCCGCATGCCCTTGCCCGCCGGCCGTTCCCGGCGCGCATCACTGTCCCGAATCCATGAAAAGGCGGCCGCGCGCCGTCTTTTTCCATTGGCAACGCGCAGCACCGTCGGGGGGTTTTGGCCCCTGACTTCCCTGCAAGTCCCTTAACCACAATCCAAAGGAGCTCATCATGGCTAAGAAAAAGGCAGCCAAGAAAAAAGCAGCTAAGAAAAAGAAATAACGCGAGAGGCGAGGGAAGTTCGGATCGTAGCGCGTTCCGCGCCAGGTGCGGGGAGCAGTCGCTGCTTCGGATAACCTTACCGCCTTCGTTAGCGATAGCCGGTAACATCCGCCGCGGTTGAGGTTGGCGAGGTGTTACCGGTTTTTTATTGCCGGTCCGACAGCACGGTTGCCTGTGTCAGCGACGTCCCCGTCCGGGTATTTTCGCCGCAAAGGCTGCTTCTGCCCACCCCGAATTTTCCATATTTAAAAACAGCGACTTAGGACTTGGCGGGGGAACGGCGCAACTCCCGGTCCAGCTCTTCCAGGCGCTGCGGCGTGCCCACGTCGCGCCAGTCACCGGCATAACGCTCACCGCTCACCAGTCCGCGCGCCATGGCGGCGCGCAGCAACGGCGCCAGCGGAAACTTGCCCGGACGGCAATCCGCGAACAGGGCGCGTGCATAGACGCCGATCCCGCTGAAGGTCAGCCGCGGTTCGCCTTCCGCGCCGACCCGGCCATCGCGCAAGACAAAGTCCCCGTGCGGATGCTGGGGCGGGTTATCGACCAGCACCAGGTGCGCCAGGCCGTCGAGACGGCTCGGCAGGCGCGCGAACGGGAAATCGGTCCAGATGTCCCCGTTGATCACCACGAACGGGTCGGTGTCAATCAGGGGCAAGGCCTTGAAGATGCCGCCGCCGGTCTCGAGCCCGCCGCCGGCCTCGTGGGAATAGCGAATGCGCGCTCCGTAACGGCTGCCGTCCCCCAGATAGTTCTCGATCTGCTCGCCCAGGTGCGAATGATTGATTACGAGATCATGGAAGCCGGCCCGCCCGAGGCGCTCGATCATGTGCACGATCAGCGGTTTGCCGCCGGCTTCCAGCAGGGGCTTGGGAACGGTGTCCGACAGCGGCCGCATGCGTTCGCCGCGGCCAGCCGCGAGGATCATCACTTTTATCGTCATGCCGCCCCCGGCAGCTTGAGCTCGCGCAACAGCGACTGCAGCGGTTGCAGTTCAGGGTAGCGGGCGCTCACCTCGTGCACGTAGCCAAGGGTGCGCGGGATGTCCGCGAGGTAGCCGGGCTTGCCGTCGCGGTGATTTAGCCGCGCGAAGATACCGCTGGCCTTGAGGTGGCGCTGCACTCCCATGAGGTCGAACCAGCGCAGGAACTGCGCGTCGTCCTCGCCCACGGGGATCCCCGACTGGTGCGCCAGCTCGTAATAGCCCTTGGCCCAGTCCTCCACCCGCGCGCGCGGCCAGGCAATGTAGCAATCGCGCAACAGCGACACCAGGTCGTAGGTCACCGGTCCCAGCACGGCGTCCTGGAAGTCGAGGATGCCGGGGTTGTTCAGGGGCGTCACCATGAGGTTGCGCGAATGATAGTCGCGGTGCACCCACACCCGCGGCTGGGCCAGCGCCGAGCGCGCCAGTTGCGCGAACACCTCGTCCAGCACCCGGTTCTGGGAGGCCGCGAGCCGCAGCCCCAGATGGCGCCCCAGATACCATTCGCGGAAGATCTCCATTTCGCGCAGCAGCAGCGGCTCGTCATAGTCCGGCAGGAATTTGTCGGTGGTGGTCGTGGTCCCGGCCTGCAGCACGATCAGCGCGCCCAGGGCGTCGCCATAGAGCCGTTCCACCGTCTGTTCGTTGAGGCTGTCCTGGTAGAGTTGCTCGCCAAGGTCGGTAACGAGCAGAAAGCCGCGTTCGTGATCCTGCTCCAGCACCTCCGGGACGTTCAGGCCGAGGGCGTGAAAATGGCGCGCGATGCTGACATAGGAATGCATGCCGCCCTTGTCCGGCGGCGCGTCCATGACGATCAGGCTGCGTCCGCCCAGCGTGACCCGGAAATAGCGACGGAAGCTGGCGTCCGCCGAGGCCGGACGGATGTCGAATGTGCCCGCGCCCAGAACCCGGCCGGTCCATTCCCTGAGTGCCTCGAAACGTTTATCCAAGAGTGGCCTGATAAATAAATCCCGCGCAGGCAGGAATACGCCTTGATGGGGTCGACATAGTATGCAATTTTATGCCCGCGATCATTCCGTTTTGTCGTCTGGCCATAATTAACGTCGCCCTACTGCGTTCGTCTGGACATAATAAATCAATGCCATACCGGTGCCCATGCCTCGTCGTCGCCTAGCCCGCACCGCGCTGTGCCTGATGCTTGGCGCGGGCGCGTGCCTGGGTTCGACGGCACGGGCCGAGGAGGCCACACCCTGCCCGGAACGTCCACCACGCCCGGGCGCGGCGCTGCGGCCGGCCGCGGTGCCGGCGGGAAATCCGCCGGCGCAGCTGTCTGCCCGGGAAGTGCGCCTGACGCCGGACGGCGTCAGCGAATTCAGCGGCGACGTCGAACTGCAGCGCGACGGCCAGTCCCTGGGCGCCGATTACCTGCGCCACGACAGGCGCAGCGGCATGCTGGATGCCACCGGCCATGTGACGTTGCGCGAGCCTTCCGGCCTGAGTTATATCAGCGAAGAAACCCATATCAACCTCGAATCGCGCCTCGGCTACGCCGGCCGCGGCAGCTTCCGCTTCGAGGACGGCAGCGCCCGCGGCGACGCCGAACGCATCGACTTCGAGGGACCGGATCGCACGCACCTCACGCGGGTGCGCTACACCACCTGTGCGCCGGGCCAGGACGACTGGTTTCTCAGGATGCGCGAACTGGAACTCGACACCGCCGGGGACATCGGCACCGCGCGCCATGCCTCCGTCAGCCTGCTGGGCGTGCCGGTGTTTTACCTGCCCTATCTCAGCTTCCCGATCTCCGACCAGCGCAAATCCGGCTTTCTGCTCCCGCGCCTGGGCCGGTCGGACAAGCGCGGCACCGAGATCGCCGCGCCGTATTACCTGAACCTCGCGCCCGACTTCGACGACACGCTGACCCCGCGTTACCTGTCCAGGCGCGGCTGGCAGCTGCAAAACGAATTCCGTTACCTGACCCGGCGGTCCGAAGGCAAGCTGGACCTCGAGGCGCTGCCGAATGACCGCGCGCAGAACCGGGACGATCGCGCGGCGGGCGCCTACGCGCACCGGCAGGTCTTCAGCCCGCGCTGGTCCGGCAACGTCGACGTGCGCGCGGTCTCGGACAAGCAATATTTCGAGGATTTCGGCGACAACCTCGGCCTCACCAGCCAGACCCATCTGCCGCAGAACGCCCGGGTGGACTACCGCGGTCCGCGGTGGAACTTCAGCACCCTTGCCGCCGACTACCAGACCGTCGACCCCACCATCGCGCCCGCCGACCGCCCCTACGCCCGGCTGCCGCAAGTCAACCTGGCGCTCAACCGGCCGCAACAACCCAACCGCGTCAATTATTATTTTGAATCCGAGGCGGTGAATTTCGATCGCAATGTCGGCGTCACCGGCGGGCGCCTGAACCTGGCCCCGGCGGTGGCGTTGCCGCTGTCCAACAGCTACGGATTCATTACGCCCCGGGTCGGCGTGCGGCACATTTCCTATTCGCTGGCCAGCGCGCCGGACGAAAGCCCGTCGGTGACGCGCGGCGTGTTCAGCCTCGACAGCGGCCTCACGTTCGAGCGCGAGTCGATGTGGAGCGAACGCCGGTTCACGCAGACGCTCGAACCGCGCCTGTATTACCTGTTCATTCCGGCCAGCAACCAGGACAGCCTGCCCAACTTCGACACCGCCCTGCCGGAGTTCAGCTTTGCCAACCTGTTCCGCGACAACCGCTTCAGCGGCGGCGACCGCATCGGCGACGCCAACCAGCTCACCGCGGCGCTGACTACACGCTTCATCGACGACAAGGACGGCAGCGAGCGCGGGCGCGCGAGCCTCGGAAGGATCTACTATTTCGACGACCGCGAGGTGAACCTGCCGGCGGGCACCGTCGCGACCGCCGCCTCGGACATCGTCGGCGAGGCCACGGCCACGCTGGCCAGCCACTGGCATGCGCGCAGCAGCGTCCAGTGGAACCGGGCCGATTCGCGCACGGAAAAATACAGCGTCTATCTCCAGTACAACCCGGCCAGGAACCGCATCATCAATCTCGGCAAACGCTACAGCCGCGACGAGCTCGAACAGACCGACGTCTCGACCGAGTGGCCGCTGGCGGCGCGCTGGACCCTGCGCGCGCGCTCACTGTACTCGCAACGCGACCATCGCAACGTCGAGAGCTACGCCGGAGCGGAATACAACGCCTGCTGCTGGGCACTGCGCGTCGTCGCCGGGCGCCGCCTGGTCTACAACTCGGTCGACAACACCGCCGAGCAGAGCAACACCGTCATGTTCGAGCTCGAGCTGACCGGCCTGTCCAGGCTCGGCAGCGTGCCGGACAGCCCGCTGCGCGAAAGCATGTTTAGCTTCCGGGAATAAGCGCGGCGGCCGGAGTCCGGACGGCTCCGGTCATACAAAACGCCCCTCTCCCGCACGGGGGTGTGGGGTCGGGGAGAGGGGGCGCGGGAAGGCAGAATAAGAGGGACGGCACCAAACCCCGCCACCCGGGATCATGCTATCCTAGCGCGCTCGAACTCCGGCGCCGGCGCGCTGTCCACGGAACATCCGG